>JAYEGY010000032.1:0-19655 GCA_034659275.1 Bacteroidota bacterium
AAGAAGCCAATTTTACGAGAAATGCAAAGGCATGGATGCCGACATACTGTGGGAAACTGAAGAAAAACCCGGCTATAATGCAGGCTTAACAGGTAATTATATAAGGGTGTTCACTCCCTATAAAAGTGAGCTTGAAGGAAAAATAACAAGGCATAAACTTCAAGAAACTGATGAAAATGGTAATTTTATTATAAAAACATTCCCGTATGGACCTGAATAAACTATGTAATGATGTATGTGATATCGCCCGGCGAACAGGAGAATTCATCACTAAAGAATCAGAAGGATTTGATATTGAGGATGCCAGGTTAAAAGGACAACATGATTTTGTCTCCTATGTAGATATAGAATCAGAAAAGAAACTCCGGGATGAACTGTCAAAACTGCTGCCCGCTGCCGGCTTCATCGGAGAAGAAGGAGAAGCACGTGAAGGCAGAAACAATTTAACATGGATTGTGGACCCACTTGACGGGACCACCAACTTTATGCACAGGGTACCGGTTTATTCAATAAGTATAGCCCTTACACAAAAAGAAAAAATATTACTGGGTGTAATACTTAATGTGCCCACAGATGAACTCTTTTATGCATATAAGGAAGGCGGGGCAATGCTGAACGGTAAAAGGATATATGTATCTGATGCAGAAACCCTCGAAGACAGTCTTATAGCTACGGGCTTCCCTTTTAAGAACTATGGCCAGCTGGACAATTACATGGGCTGCCTGGAGTTTTTTATACGTAATACCCAGGGCGTGAGAAGAATGGGGTCAGCAGCCGTTGACCTGGCATCGGTTGCCTGTGGGAGATTCGACGGTTTCTATGAATACGGACTGAATAAGTGGGACGTGGCTGCCGGAATAATTATTATTAACGAGGCCGGTGGCATGATAAGTGACTTCTCAGGTAATAAAAACAATATTGACGGCACTGAAATCGTGGCAGCGAACAATTTAATATTCGAGACCTTCAGGCTTGAAGTGGAAAAACATATGAACAGGTAAAGCGGATGAAAGCCGTATTATTCTATATCTTCTATGTCATAAACCGGGTGATAACTTTATTACCCCTGAAAATATTATATGGCTTTTCACCATTATTCTACTTTACACTATACCACCTGGCCAGATACAGGAGGACAGTAGTAATAGAAAACCTCAGCAATGCCTTCCCCGAAAAAACAGATCATGAGCTGGCCACTATCTCGAAAAAATTCTACCACCACCTGGCCGATCTTTTCATTGAGATCCTGAAACTTGAGCACATGAAACCTTCAGAGATAAAGGAAAGATATAAGATAAAAAAACCTGAACTACTGAATAAATTAAAAGATGAAGGCAGGAGTACAATTGCCGTTTTTGGTCACTATGGGAACTGGGAATGGGTTATAAGTCTGCCACTGAGCATAAAATATAAAGTCCTTGCTGCTTATAAACCACTGACCAATAAATATTTTGACAGGTATTTTTTAAAATTCAGATCGCAATACGGGTTTGAACTTGTACCCATGGCCAGAACAGGCAGGGTGATATACCGTTATGAAGAAGCAGGGATAAACACACTAACCGGGCTGGTGGCTGACCAGACACCCCCGGCAAGCGAAATTCAATACTGGACAAAATTCCTGAACCAGGATACCCCGGTATACCTTGGTATTGAAAAGCTGTCTCAGAAATTTAATATGGCGGTTGTCTTTTTTCATATCGATAAAATCAAACGTGGCTTTTATGAAGTGACGCCTGAAATTATTACTGATGAGCCATCAGGTTATAAACCTTATGAACTGACAGAAAAACATGTAAAACTTCTCGAAGAACAGATAAAAACAAGGCCTGAGCTATGGATGTGGTCGCACAGGAGATGGAAGCATAAAAAACCGGCAGATGCATGATTAAAACATCGGTAGTTATACTGAACTGGAACGGCAGGAAATTTTTGGAACAATTCCTGGGAAATACAATAAAGCATTCTTTATCTGAAAATTGCAATGTATATGTGGCAGATAACGGAAGCACTGATGATTCATGTGAATATATACGTGATAAGCATCCGGAGGCCGGAATCCTTGAAATGGGACAAAACTACGGCTTTGCCGGGGGCTATAATGAAGCATTGAAAATGTTGGAATCTGAATACTATGTTTTGCTTAACTCCGACATTGAAGTGAGTCCCGGCTGGCTCAATCCCGTAATTGATTATATGGATAAAAATCATGATGTAGCTGCCTGCCAGCCCAAGATACTAAGCTATGATTATCGCAATAAGTTCGAATATGCCGGTGCAGCCGGGGGATTTATTGATAAATACGGCTACCCCTTCTGCAGGGGAAGGATAATGAATATTACAGAAGAGGATAAGGGTCAGTATGATGATATAAAGCAAATATTCTGGGCAAGTGGAGCATGCATGTTCATACGGTCATCGGTATGGAAGGAATGTGGGGGATTTGATCCCGATTTCTTTGCCCATATGGAAGAGATCGACCTGTGCTGGAGAATAAATAACCAGGGTAAGAAAATCATGTTTATACCCTCTTCAATAGTTTATCATATAGGCGGTGGTACACTGTCTTATAAATCACCCCGGAAGATTTTTTATAATTTCAGGAATAATCTATTCCTGCTGTATAAAAACCTTTCCCCTGAAAAACTCAAAACCACACTATTTAAAAGAAAGTGCCTTGATGGGGTAGCGGCAACACGCTTTCTTATGAGTCTCAATATAAAGGCATTCATAAATGTAATAAAAGCCCATGTGCATTATCACAGGCATAAAAAGGTTTTACGTGAAAAAAGAAAGGCAGGGATAGATAAAATAATCACTTACCCTGAGAAACTGATATTGAACAAAAGCCTTGTTTTTAACTTTTATATTAAAAAGAAAAGAACATATACAGAGCTTTTAAAAGATTGAACAAAATAAAACAATGCGAGCAAGAGACATTGCTATTTTTTTTACTGTCGTTTTCATTATTTATGCGGGTGCAAATGTTTTCCTTTATTTTAAGTGGGCAGATGCTTTTCATGGAATAATAGGCGGTAATCTGTACACAATAATTTTTATAGTATTTTCCCTTACCTTCATTGCGGGCAAGATACTTGAGCGTCAATTCTCTTCCATCATTGCAGACATAATAAACATTATAGGAGGCTTCTGGCTTGCTTTCATATTATATTCAGTTTTAATCATCCTGGCAGCCGATCTGCTGAGAGTAGTATTTGTCCTGACAGGCACTATTCCTCCCGGCTCTGTTGCTCAATTCAGGCATGTCTCATACCTTCTTTCTTTTGGCCTGGCCCTTGTGCTTGTTGTAGCCGGTTTCATCAATACTCTATTTATTGTGACTAAAAAATACCAAATTACTATTGACAAACCCGCAGGAATAAAGGAATTAAAAATTGCAGCTGTATCAGATATTCACCTGGGAAGCATAATACGAAAGAGAAGTATGAGAATTTTATCAGCTAAACTGGAGGCCATTGCACCTGATATGGTGCTTTTCCTGGGTGATATAGTTGACGGGGAAATAAACTCTGTATTGAGAGACGACCTCCTCGAATCATTAAACCTGCCGGATAAGGCCAGGTACGTATATGCCGTCACAGGCAATCATGAGTACATTGGCAATCATTCAAAGACAATACCCTATATAGAAAGTAAAGGGATAAAGATACTCTTAGATGAAGTCGTGGACCTTGACGAAGGCATACAGCTTGCAGGACGGAAAGACAGGGATTCATTCCGCTATTCAGGGAAGAAAAGAAAGGACCTCGAGGATTTACTGCGGGGTGTAGATCACGGCATACCGGTAGTAGTAATGGATCACCAGCCACCGGGGCGTAAGGATGGTAATTTATCGGGCTTTGACATTATGCTCTCCGGTCATACACATAAGGGCCAGATGTGGCCTCTTAATTACCTCACCGCATTAACATACAAACTAATATACGGCCATAGGATAATTGATGGCAGTCATTATATAGTATCATCAGGTTTTGGCGGCTGGGGACCACGTGTAAGAATTGGCAGCAGACCGGAAGTACTTGATATATCAATAAAATTTACTGGCTAAGATTCATCTCTGTGGCATTGTCAACGTTTTACAGGAGCCTGTATATCTCTTCCAGGCCAAGTGCTCTTGATGCCTTAATCAGAACCAGGCTGTCCCTTACAGGCTTATCCTCCAGGTATTTGATTAACTGTTCACGGGATTCAAAGGAGAGCATATTATATTTCCTGGCGAGGGAGTTAAAAACCTTACCAACAAGTATTACATTCAGATCATCCATCGCAGCCAACTCTTCCAGGAGTTTTTCATGCTCCTCAGTTTCATAATCACCAAGTTCAAACATATCGCCCAGTATAACAGTTTTATTATCACCCTGGTATTTCCTGAACGACTCTAATGATCTGGACATACTAACAGGATTGGCATTATAGGAATCACAGATTAAAGTATTTTTACCCGTTTTGAGTATCTGTGACCTGTTGTTGACGGGCATATATGATGCTATAGCCTTCTGCGCCCTGCCCGGTGAAATATTAAAGAACAGGCCTATTGACAATGCAGCCAACACATTTTCAAGGTTATAAAGACCAAAAAGCCTGGTATGAAAGGTATATTTTACACCGTCTATCTCAAGAAGCATTCCGAGATGGGGCATTTGATTTACCTCCAGTATATTTATTTTGTGTTTCCCCGGCCTCAGGTAAGGCACTGATGTTATTTGTCGTTGCCTGATGGCATTTGTCAAAAAAGTATCATTCTCATTATAAAAGACATAACCTCCTTCAGCCTCAATATAATCATATAATTCTGTTTTTGCCCGGGCCACGGCTTCCAATGAACCGAAGCCTTCGAGGTGGGATTTACCTATATTTGTAATAAGGCCGTAAGCGGGTCTTGCTATATAACAGAGCTCTCTTATTTCACCTATATGATTGGCTCCCATTTCCACAATCATAAAGCCGGCATCTACGGGGCATGACAATAGCGTGAGTGGTACTCCAATATGGTTATTGAGGTTATCCCTGGTATAATGTACTTTATATTCTTGTGCCAGCACCCTCGACAGTATTTCCTTAGTCGTTGTCTTACCATTACTGCCTGTGATGGCCAACACCGGTATATTGAAAATATTACGTTGCTTCAGGGCCAGTGCCTGTAGTTCTTTGAGAACATTATCAACAAGCACAGTGTTCGGTCTTTCATATGAGGGATCGTCTATTACAGCTACCGTGGCACCTTTTACAAGTGCCTCTGGAGCAAAGCGATTACCATCAAAATTTTCACCTTTAAGGGCAAAAAATACTTCCCCGCCTGACACTTTCCTTGAATCAATTGAGATATTGAAACTATTGTCTTTCAGTATTTTATATAAATATTCCGTTTTCATCTAAAAAATACCTCATTATGGCTTCCCATAATGAGGTATTAACTATTTTTTTCAAGAAATGTTTTTAAAAGCCTGATGGGCTTCCCACTCTTATCATGGCACAACGGAAGCCGAGGTCGTCACGTGCTGCTTCCTGGTCGAGGAACCTTCTTGTTGAAGGATTCAGCCAGTAAGCCCTGTCTTTCCATGAACCACCTTTTATCACTCTTGCCCTGTCATTTATCAATGAAACAAATTGTTGTTCATCCTGAAGGTACATTGATTCTGTCCCCTGATTTTCTTCTTCTTCCGTCCATTCTCCGCTCTCCTGTATATTGGACAGATAATCGCCGTCGCGGTAGTTCCTGTAATCTCCTTTCTGGTAATTATACCTGTCAGCCACCTCTTCAGCCTGCACTGTATCAATCTGCAGCCGGCCCAGTTCATCCTTGGTGAGAAGGTTACCATTTGCATCACGGCTGTAATCAGTATAAACATTACCTCTGTAGGGATTAAATGCATCAACATCCTGTGCACTGAGGGGCCTGTATACATCCTGCACCCATTCATTAACATTACCTGCCATGCAATAGAGACCATAATCATTTGGCCAGTATGATTTAACGTCAACAGTAATGGAGCCGTTATCATTCAGGCTTCCGGCCACCCCCATAAGGTCGCCCCTTCCCCTGACGAAGTTAGCCATAAACTGTCCGCGGTGCCTTTTTTGAGAGTTCCTGACATTATGTCCATCCCATGGATATACTCTCCTCTCAAAAATCCTTTCTTCGAAAGTATTCCCTCTCAGGGCATATGCTGCAAATTCCCATTCAGCTTCAGTTGGCAGCCTGTACTTAGGTAAAAGTATGCCATCCGATGTCCTTACCCTGCGTTCTTCCTGGTTGGGATCAAGGCTGGGCAGGTTTTGGTTAACCACGCCGTCATACTGACCGGCAAGGTAGGCATCAGTATTGAAATTATTTTCATTTACCTGGTTCGGATCATAGTTCAGTATACCTTCCTCTATCAGTATCTGCTCATTGACCCTGTCGGTACGCCACAGGCAATAGTCATTTGCCTGTAACCAGTTAACTCCAACAACGGGGTAGTTGTTATATGAAGGGTGCCTGAAATAATACTGAACATAAGGCTCGTTGTACCCCAGGGGTGAACGCCACACCAGGGTATCCGGTAATGCCCTCATGTAAACCTCGGGATAATCAACGTATACCCTCTTGAGCCACCACAAATACATTCTATAATCCACATTCCGGATTTCTGTCTCATCCATATAAAATGATGATACAGTAACCCTTCTGATTGGATTATTCCAGTCGTACATAACATCTTCCTGTACCCGACCCATCGTAAAAGTACCTCCTTCAATAAGTACCAGACCGGGACCTGTCTGCTGTTCAGCTCCAATGACAACTTCAAAACCACCATTGTCCGGATCATTGTAATCCCAACCTGTTGTGGATGAAACGTTTGGGTTCTCACCACGGTTACAGGAAGCAAACAGCAGAACAGCAATAGCGACCATTAACGAGGATGCAAATTTATACATAATACAAAAGATTTTGGTCATATAATTACAAACTCAAATATAACAAATTTTGATAAATGTGTTTTTAATTCTCAAATATAACTACATTTTAGGATAATTTATTGCCTTTATTACGTCTCTTTTTTCAATATTGTTTATAATCACCGAAATATAAGCCTGGTTTGAAAGGGTAAAGGGCTCTAATCTGTCGGTCCTTAAAGGAACAAAATTGAAGTTATAAGCCAGTTCAATCCGTCCTTTTTTAAAATGTAAACCTGATTGAACGAAACTTAAACCACTACGCGGGTCGAAAAATGGTAATATATTGATTGATAAATCTTTATAACCAATACTGGTGCCCAATGCACTTATTATATTACTATTCTGAACACTGACAATAAAAGCCGGGGCAAAGCTTACACCTGATTCCCGGGTGTTGAATACGGTGCCTCCATGTATTGACAAGCGCCTGCCCAGACCGGACTCCTGCAGCCCGCTCCCGGTAATATCAGGCCTGAAAAGATGATTGATTGAAATACCGGCATGATAATCAAGGTAACTGAATAAAAATCCCAATCCGGCATCAAATACGGTGCGTGATTCAGAAGCTATTAACTCCCCTGAAGGTAATACGGCTCCCATGAGGGGATCAATCTGATCGGGCAATATTATTTTTCCTGCATCGAAGCCCCTGTGAATCACTGAAGCCATGAAGCCTGCATTGATATATAAATCACGACTTGCACGTAAATGGTAGGAATAGGCTGCTCCCGCCCTGAAATCATTCAGCAGATCCCCCAGAAGATCCTCGGAAAGGTAAACACCAAAGCCTCCGTGTATAGACTCCAGAAAAGAATCATAGCTACAGTATATCGAATGGAGATTCAGTCCTTTCCCTGGATAATAATCCCGGTACATAAGCTTTAAATTACCCGGTCCCTCAGATCCTGCCATTGCAGGATTTGCCTGAACAGGAGTATAGTAGAAAGAAAGGCTTTCTGTATCCTGTGCTGCCATATGGTAGACGGGCAACAGTAAACATATAGTTAGAATTAGTATTTTTACAAAGCCGGGCATTGGATTAATAATTTAAAAGAAAGCCTGCTTGTTTTGATAATCTGATATAAAATTACTCTCGCAATATGAACACTAATGGATCGTTAAATATTGTGACTGTAAATAGCAAACTTAGAAAATAATCCTGATAATTGAAGAAGTTGATATCTATACTGGCCCTCCATTTGCTAACATCAGTGATATTATTTTCGCAGGAATATGTTAACACCTCCGTACTGTCAACGGGAACATGGCATAAGGTAAAAATAATTGATGAGGGTATTTACCGTATTGACTTTGAAGACCTTTCTGAACTCGGCCTGGGCCCCGGAGATGAAGCTGCCCTTTACAGCAATAATCATGGTTTGCTTTCATACTATAATGATGACCCCTATCCTGACGATCTAATCAAAACAGCAGTTTTTATTGAAAGGGGTAATGACGGTATATTCAACAATGGCGATTATATACTTTTTTATGGAAATTCCCCACACAGGTGGAAATATGATCAAGTTGAAGATGGGTACTATTTCCAGAGGCATTATTATTCTGATACAGCAGTATATTTTATCAAACTCAATGAATCACCCCTGGAAATGAGCCAGCAGGAGGATCCCGGATCGCCTGATAATATATCGTCATACACGGATTATCTTTTCATACATGAAATTGAAAAACAGAACATAATGAAGTCTGGACGGGAATGGTACGAACCTCTGGCTGCCGGCCTTGATTACCCTATCGATCCTGACCTTGAAAGCTATAATATTGAGGATGGTGCTAATCTGAATTACAGCATACGGGTGCTCGGGCGCTCACCGGACCAGTCAATAATAAGGCTTAATAACGGAAGTGAGGTAGTCAGCTCCCTTATGATACCAGCGGTTAATATTTACAATACTGCCGGAACTTATGCCAATCCCGTGGAAGGGCAAGGCGAGATCGATCTTTCAATGGATAATCCCGATATATCCATTACCTTCCATAACAACGGCAACATCACTGCCCTGGCATGGCTTGACTACCTGGTATTGCAGACCCGCATTGAGAATAGCTTCAATGATCCTGGTCTTGATCATTTTATTATACGCGATAAATCATCGCTTCAGCAGGGTACGGTCACCGAATTCAAGCTCAGGTCACCATTTGATGGCCTTATAATATGGGACATAAGTAATGAACAGGCAAGAAGGAGTATGCAGAGCACTTATTCCATGAATGAATATTCATTCAAAGCGAAAACTGACAGCCTGAAAAAATTTATAGCCTTCAGGGTAGAGGATGCCTTAAATCCTTATATTGAAAGAGAACCTCTAGCAAACCAGGACCTTCATCAGCCGGGACAATATGACATGATAATATTAACTCACCCGCTTTTTTACAGCTATGCATCTGAACTGGCAAATATTCACTCTGTAAATGACTCATATGAAAGCATAGTGGTAACACCCGGTGAGATATACAATGAATTCTCAGGAGGAGTGCCTGACATAAGTGCCATAAGGAATTATGTAAGGATGGTATATTCGCGAAATAAAGAAAATGATAAGACACTTAAATATCTTCTGCTGTTCGGTGACGGTTCATATGAGAATAAAACTCTACCCCCTGCAAATCCAAACTTCATCCCCACATATCAAAGCCTTAACTCATGGGTAAAGATACAGTCATTTACTTCGGATGATTATTATGGTTTGCTCGATCCCGGTGAAGGAGAATTCGATGGATATCTTGACATAGGCATTGGCAGGTTACCTGTTTCTGACACCCTGCAGGCCAGAGCAATGATAAACAAGATAATAGACTATCTCAATCCTGATTATATGGGGCCGTGGAAAAACATTATAACAATGGTGGCTGATGATGAGGATAATAATATACATATGAATGACTCGGATAAGCTGGCTGAATTAATTGAAAGCAAGGAACCTTCTTTCAATATAGAAAAGATTTATCTTGATTCGTATAAACAAGTTACTTCCATCAGCGGGCAATCCTATCCTGAAGCCGAAAGGGCAATAAATGACAGAATCAATAATGGCTGCCTGATAATCAATTACTCGGGCCATGGTAATGAGCTGGGCCTGGCGCATGAGAGGGTGGTAAATACCGAGAGTATCAATTCATGGTCGAATAAGGGTAAGTACCCGGCTTTTGTAACTGCCACATGTGAGTTTTCCCGCTTTGAAGATATTCAAATTGACCAGGGTACGGGTGAAATAAGTCAGAAGTCATCGGCCGGTGAACTGGTATTACTTAATCCCGAAGGAGGAGCTATTGCCCTTTTTTCAACCACTCGCATAGTATTTGCATCCCATAATTACACCCTTGCATCACACCTTTATGAGAATGCCTTTAATAAGGACGAGAATGGGAGGGGCCTGACCTTTGGGGAAATCATGAGGCAGGCCAAAGTAAACACTGCAGGAGATAACAAAAGAAATTTCACCCTGCTGGGCGATCCTGCCCTCAGGCTTGCCTGGCCCTGGCACGGTAACATTATAACAGATTCAATAAATGGGAAAAGCGTAACAACTTTCAATGATACTGTGATGGGGCTTACTGAACTTAAAATATCCGGCCACATAAATGATAATTCCGGTAATCTCATGCAATCATTTAATGGTTTCCTTTACCCTTCCCTGTTTGACAAAGAATATGAAACTACAAGCCTGGCGAATGACGGTGGTCAACCGTTTGATTATATGATAAGGGACAGGGTCTTATTCAAAGGAAAGACTGAGGTTATTAACGGTAAGTTCAGCCTTTCAATGTTTATTCCAAGAGACATTGATTATACATTCGGCAAGGGAAAAATAAGTTATTTTGCTGCATACGGTAATTCCGATCATACAGGTTTTTATGATAACCTCATTATAGGGGGGCTGAATAATCCTGCCGAAGCAGACACCACAGGTCCGCTTATCAGGCTCTTCCTTAATGATACACTCTTCAGGGATGGAGGTATAACCGATACCAGTCCTGTCCTCCTGGCACACCTGAGTGATCCTGCAAGTATAAATACTTCAGGAATGGGAATAGGACATGATATAGTTGCGATAATTGATAACGAAAGCGGCAATCCTTTAATATTGAATCATTATTATGAAAATGACCTTGGCACCTATGAATCAGGTAAAATTGTCTACCCCCTGGCTGACCTGGCAAAAGGTGAACATGTCATTTCACTCAAAGCCTGGGATAATTTCAATAACTCATCAATTGATTCCTTAATGTTTTTTGTCAGGGACGAGGAAGGACTGGTTTTGAATAAACTGATTAATTACCCTAATCCCTTCATAAACAGCACAAAGATAAGTCTGGAGCATAACAGGCCGGATGAGAATATTGAAATAAGCATCAATATTTTCAGCCCTAATGGAAGGCTGGTAAAAACCATAAAAACAAGCAAGCCGCCGGGAGGTTACAGGATAAGTCCGATAACATGGGATGGAAGGGATAATAAGGGAGCAAGGGTAGCTTCCGGAATATATATATATACAGTCATTTTAAAAACCGGAAAAAATGAGACAGCACGTGTATCGGGCCGTATGATGATTTTATAGTCCGGCACACAATAAAGAGAACACAAATTTGTTTATATATTTGCACGTGTAAACATGAAAATTAATGAAAACAAAACTTCTGGTTGTCAGTGTGATCCTCAGTATATTGTCTTCATCATTTGTAAGAGCACAGGATACTGACGAACTAAACGCCATACAATATGTTGTACCATTCTTATTAATTGCACCTGACTCAAGGGCAGGTGCAATGGGTGATGCAGGTGTTGCAACTTCAGCTGATATTTACAGCATGCACTGGAACCCCGCCAAGTATGCATTTATTGACGGGGAAGGAGGTATGGGTATATCATATTCACCATGGCTTCGAACACTGGTGCCCGATATTAACATAGCTTATCTTGCGGGTTATTACCGCATCGATGACAAACAGGTTATTAGCTCCAGTCTGCTGTATTCTAGCCTCGGAGACATACCTTTTACCGATGACTGGGGCAATGTTGAGCGTAATTTCAGGCCCAATGAATTTGGGCTGGATGCTGCTTATTCACGTAAACTGGGCGACAATATATCAGGAAGTATAGCATTCAGGTTCATATATTCCAACCTCACAGGGGGATTTCCTGCCGGTGGTACTGAAACCAAGCCCGGTACATCAATAGCATCCGATATATCATTTTATTATTTAAACGATATTTCAATATCATCGAAAGACGCAACCATCTCGTTCGGAACCAATATATCCAATATAGGTGCCAAGATATCATACACCGATGAAAATGATCCTGATTTCATCCCTATGAACCTGCGACTGGGACCCGCATTGAATATTGAACTGGACAGGTACAATAAAATTGGAATAGCCGTTGATTTCAATAAGCTACTGGTACCCACACCACCTGAATATGATGAAATGACGGGAGAAATTATAGCAGGCAAAGATCCAAATGTTGCGGTACCGGTGGCAATTTTTCAGTCATTTTATGATGCCCCGGGAGGTATAAGAGAAGAATTGAATGAAATAAGTTATTCATTTGGCCTGGAATACTGGTACAATAGCCAGTTTGCAATCAGGGGTGGTTACTTTCATGAGCATGCCAGTAAGGGCAACAGGAAATATTTCACGGCAGGTGCAGGATTCAGGATGAATGTATTCTCACTTGATTTCTCATACCTTATGCCACTGGTCAATAACCATCCTCTGGGCCGCACACTCAGGTTTTCCCTCTCCTTTGACTTTAATGCATTCAGAAATATTAAATCATCTGGTTAATGGATATACGGACCGGTCAGGGAATAGATTTTCATAAACTTGTGGAAGGAAAAGCTCTCTGGCTGGGAGGGATCAATATACCCTCGGACAAGGGCTGCCTGGCCCATTCTGACGGAGATGTATTGATCCATGCCATTTGTGATGCTCTCCTGGGAGCAGCGGGCTTAAGGGATATTGGCTTTCATTTCCCTGATTCAGACGAACAATATAAAGGTATTGACAGCAAAATACTACTGGAAAAAACAATAAATCTAATATCAGGCAAGGGTTTTTACATTGTCAATATTGACAGTACGGTTTGCCTTGAAGAACCAAGGTTAGCAGGACATATTGAAAAAATGCGTGAATGCATTGCCGGTATTTGCAAAATTGATAAGCGCCTTGTCTCCGTTAAAGCAACAACAACGGAGAAAATGGGATTTACCGGCCGCGGAGAAGGTATAATGGCCATTGCCAGTGTACTGATGAATAAAAATGAGTAAGGCTGACGTTAACAGTAAATTCTAATCACCGAACATTCCCTTGAGCAGCTTATCATCCGCTATATGAGGAAGGGTGATTTTCAGTTCAGGTGTTCTTTCCATCTCACGCACGGCAGCAAAGCGTGCTCCATCATTCCTTGCCCAGCTACGCCTGGCTATACCATTGTTCACATCCCAGTGCAACATCATCCTGAGTCTTTTAAAAGCATCATCAGACCCATCAAGGACCAGCCCAAATCCACCGTTTATTACTTCGCCCCATCCTACACCTCCACCGTTGTGAATACTGACCCAGCTTGCTCCCCGGAAGGCATCTCCTATTACATTCTGAATAGACATATCGGCAGTGAAACTTGATCCGTCATAGATATTGGATGTTTCCCTGTAAGGAGAATCCGTTCCTGATACATCATGATGATCACGGCCTAGAACGACAGGGGCACTTATCCTCCCTTCTTTTATAGCATCATTAAAAGCTGTGGCAATGGCTATTCGTCCTTCTGCATCGGCATATAATATTCTCGCCTGCGAACCAACAACAAGTTTATTTTTTCCTGCTTCTTTTATCCACCTAATATTATCGTGCATTTGTTGTTTTATCTGTTCGGGTGAACGTTCAGATATCTTTTCGAGCACCTCACAGGCAATCCTGTCTGTCACCTCTAAATCACCGGCTTCATTGGAGCAACAGACCCATCTGAAAGGACCAAATCCATAATCAAAACATATCGGTCCCATTATATCCTGTACGTAGCTTGGGTACCTGAACTTCCCGTCGGGTGTCATTATATCTGCACCCGCCCGGGACGATTCAAGAAGAAATGCATTACCATAATCAAAAAAATAGGTACCCCTGGAGGTATGATGATTAATTGCCTTTACCTGTCTCCTCAGTGATTGCTGCACAATTTTTTTGAACTCACCAGGATCCTTGGTCATAAGTTTGTTGGCATCTTCAAAACTCAAGCCCACGGGGTAATAACCTCCTGACCATGGATTATGCAATGATGTTTGGTCTGAGCCGATGTCAGGGATAATCTCTTTTTCAGCAAAACTTTCCCATATATCAACAATATTACCATAATAAGCCAGGGATACAGGTTCACCCTTAGCCCTTGCACTCTTAACCCTTGTATGTAGTTTATCTATATCTTCAATCACTTCATCAATCCAACCCTGAGAAAACCTTTTTTTTATTGCCCTCGGATTCACTTCAGCAATTACCGATATGATACCGGCAATGCTGGCTGCTTTAGACTGGGCACCGGACATGCCACCCAGGCCTGACGAAACAAACAGCCTTCCTTTGAGACTTTCATTCTTGCCTGATATTCGACGGCAGGCATTGAGAAGGGTAATTGTTGTGCCATGAACTATTCCCTGGGGTCCAATATACATATAAGATCCTGCCGTCATCTGACCATACTGGCTGACACCCAAAGCATTAAATCTCTCATAATCATCACTGCCCGAATAATTGGGTATTACCATACCATTAGTCACAACCAGTCTTGGTGCATCTTTGTGGGAAGGAAAAATTCCCAGTGGATGACCAGAATACACTATGAGCGTTTGTTTATCGGTAATGGTGGCAAGGTATTTCATTACCAGTCTGTATTGCGCCCAGTTCTGAAAGACCGCCCCATTCCCTCCATAAGTAATAAGTTCATGCGGATGCTGGGCAACAGCATTATCGAGGTTATTGCTTATCATAAGCATTATAGCCGCAGCCTGTTTTGACTTGTGCGGAAAATCGTCAATGTTCCTTGCCTTTATTTCGTAATCGGGCCTGAACCTGTACATGTATATTCTCCCGTATTTCGATAGTTCGTCAGCAAATTCCGGTGCCAGTTTACCGTGAAATTTCTCAGGAAAATACCTCAATGCATTTCGTACAGCAAGACGTTTTTCCTCAACGGTTAAAATATCTTTACGCTTTGGGGCATGATTGACACTATCATCATATGGTTTAATACCGGGTAATTCATCAGGTATGCCTTCCAGTATTTGATTATGAAAATCCTTCATTTTATAAAATGCATAATGATTAATAATACATTATGCTAAGTTATTAAAAAGTCTGGAAAGGATTGTCAGCTCGTCTTATTTCTCCTTAGCCTTCTTGTCCGCCGTAGCTTTAGCGGAGGAGGAAGCCTTAGTCTTAGTCTTAGCCTTAGCCTTAGCCTTAGCCTTAGCCTTAGTCTTAGTCTTTGTTCTAGACCCCTTGTCAGACTCAGCTTTAGCGGAGTCTGAGGCGGAGGAGGAAGCTTTAGCCTTAGTCTTGCCCTTCTTCATCTCCTCTTCACCCTCCAGTATATCATCATCAACGAGGATACGTCCGCAATATTCACAAACGATAATTTTCTTATGTGATTTAATATCCAGCTGGCGCTGGGGAGGTATCTGGTTAAAACAGCCACCGCAGGCATCCCTCTGGACGGGCACCACTGCCAGGCCGTTTCTTGCATTCTGACGGATTCGCCTGTATGCTGTAAGTAATCTGTCTTCTATTGTCTCACTAATCTTATCGGACTCATTCTCAAGAGCCTCCTCTTCTTTCCTGGTATCCGCAATAATGGAATCAAGCTCAGATTTTTTATTCTCAAGGTCACCTTTCAGTTCTTCCAGGTTTTTCTTTGATTCATCGATCACTTCGGCTTTTTCATCCTTCAGGGCGGTGAACTCATTAATCTTTTTATTACACAGTTCAATTTCCAGGGTCTGGTATTCAATTTCTTTTGAGAGGGAATCATACTCCCTATTGTTTCTCACATTATCCTGCTGTTCCTCATATTTTTTTATAAGGTTATCAGCATCAATTATTTCATTTTGTTTCGTTTTAACAGCTCTTACCAGTTCATCATGTTCTTCATTCAGTTTACCGATCCTTGTCTCCAGCCCCTCCACTTCATCTTCGAGGTCCTGTACCTCCAGAGGTAACTCGCCCCTTAAGGTCTTTATCTTATCTATCTCGGAATCAACAATCTGCAACCTGTACAGTGCCTTCATTTTTTCCTCAACGGTCATTTCTTTCTCGCCTGCTTTCACTTTTTCCATACCTGTGAATAATTTACTGGATTTGTATTTATTTCTGAAAATTGGATTGCAAATTTAGGGAATTTTTTTGTAATTAACTCATGTAATATCTCTGTTGCAGGTTTTTCACTTTCATAATGACCGATATCGACCAGCAGTAAATCATCTCCTGCTTTAAAAAAAGAATGATATTTAATATCGGCTGTAATAAAAACATCAGCTCCTGATGAAAGAGCCTTGCTTACATAAGCATCACCGGATCCTCCCATTACAGCCACTTTCTTTATTTCCCTCCCGTTTAAGGCTGTATGCCTTATGCCTTTTGCTTCAAAAATATCTCCGAGCCTTTTTATAAGATCGTAGTCTGTTATACTCTCCGGCATCTCCCCCACGCATCCCAGGCCTGCACCCGGCACCTTATTCTCAATCCTGTAAAGATCATAGGCTACTTCTTCATAAGGATGCGAATCGATCATTGCTTTAAGCACTTTACTTTCGAGATACCCGGGCAATACTGTTTCTATCCTGATCTCTTCTTCTCTATGTTCCTTTCCCTGTTGACCGGCAAAAGGGTCAGAACCGGGACCGGCCCGGAATGTCCCAGTTCCAGAAACATTATAGCTGCATCTGTCATAATTACCAATATATCCCGCACCTGCATTAAATATTGCATCCCGTACTTCCTCCGCATGGGCCAGGGGAACAAAAACCACCAGTTTAAGAAGCTTATTATCCAGGGGAGCCAATACCTGTATATTCCTGAGCTTTATTTTTTCAGCCATGCGGTAACTCACTCCTCCCCTGACCACATCAAGGTTTGTATGCATACTGTAGATTGCAATATTTTTACGTATGGCTTTCACGATAATTTTTTCCACGTCAGTTTTGCCAGTTATACTCTTCAGTGGATAAAAGATCAGCGGATGATGGGAAATGATCAGCTGGCATCCTTTTTTATCGGCTTCGTCAATAACTTCTTCAGTGACATCAAGGCTGAGAAGTGCCGACTCCACCATGCTATGAGGATTACCGACCTGTATGCCTGAATTATCGTACGATTCCTGGAAGGCAGGAGGTACTTGTGATTCGAGGTAAACAACCAGGTCTTTAAGTTTCATCATCCACATATTTTAGATATTTTCCCTTAGTTCAATGAGCAGGCTTTTTATTTTCTTAAGTGATTCTATCACTTCATGATTTTTTCTAACATCATCGGGATTTTCAGTCATTTTTTTCTTAACGCCAGCAATGGTCATCCCTTTTTCTTTCAACAGGTAATGTATCATTTTCAGGTTTTCAATATCTTCAAATGTGAACATCCTGTTGCCTTTTTTATTCTTCTGGGGCTTAATAATATCAAACTCTTTTTCCCAGTATCTTACTGCTGATGTTTGTTCACCAAGCATTTCAGCAACCTCCCCTATTGAATAGAATAACTTTTTCTTATTATCACCGTTTTCATCCATGATTAATTCTTAATAGTAATATTTCCATCATTGTCAATTATAAGCCCGGATTCAGGAAAGTCTGTTAATGTCAGTTCCCGGATCTTAAAAATAGCTCTTTTTCGGGGATCTGGCTTAACATGACCATAATTATTCTGGTACACCGGTATTATTTTCCCAAACAAAAATTCCCCGTCTGTGTCAAGGCAGACATAAAGTAAGGGCGCATAGCCATTGGGGCCCTGGAGATTGAATCTTCTGTATGTGCAAAAATTTCCGAGACTGTATGCAATTAGCCTTCCACGGTATATTTCCAACGCCCTGCTTACATGCGGGCCATGACCCAGCACAATGTCGGCGCCCAGGTCTATAATTCTGTGAGCAAATTCATAAATATTTCCCCTGTTCTCACCGTAATAATATTCTTCTGTCCTTGTGACATGCTGGTTTTCAGCTCCTTCTCCCCCTCCGTGAACAGACACGACTACAATGTCACAACTGTCATTAAGCATGCTTATAATCTCTTCTGCCCTTTTTACATCATGCAGGTTTACAGTGCCCTTATTCGGTGCAAAGGCACAAAATCCCACTTTAAAGGTATCGAATATCGTCCTGACAGCCCATGGATAATCATCTGTCCCGGCATAAGATATATTCAGTGAATCCAGTATAGCTGCTGTTGTCAGCTTTGCCTCAGGGCCAAAATCGCCTATATGGTTATTTGCCAGGCTCAGCAAGTCAAAGCCGGCACTGTCGAGGACTCCTGCGTAACTTTCGGGGACTCTAAAAGCATAGCATGTAGTTGTATCCCTGCATTTTTTAGCAGGCCGGGCATCATCAGAGAAGGGACCTTCCAGGTTCCCGAAAGTAAGATCGGGCAGGGATAAGATTTCAAAGAGGGATGACATCAGAGGGTAGGGGTCGTTCCCGGGTGGCAGGTAGCTTTTTTCAGGGAAAGAGGTTCCAAGCATAATATCGCCTGTAGCAGCAATGGTAATTAACTGTCTGTCATAACTTATCTGTGAAAATAATGCATACGGGAAGCAAAAGACAGCAACTATTACCTGGAATATTCTGATATGCAAGTGCCCCGCCCGGATTTTTAACATATAAGACTCGGGATTAATCAAACGACTGGCCGCTTCTCATAGCCAGCTCAATCATTCTTTCATATTCTTCCGGGCTCAGGTCGTTGAAATAATAATTTGCCGGATCCACTTTATTCCCGTTAAGATGCACCTCATAATGCAGGTGAGGCGCGGTTGACAGACCGGTACTTCCCACAAAGCCGATTACATCACCTCTTTTTACCTTTTGACCAACGCGCACGTTATTAAACCTGTTCATATGGGCATATACTGTTTCATAACCAAAGCCGTGATCTACAACAATATGATTCCCAAAGCCCCGTTTAGAGCTTCTCATCCTGGTTATGGTACCATCTCCTGTGGCATATATCTCCGTACCTGTGGGAGCTGTGAAATCCATCCCCCAGTGAAATTTTCTTATCTTATAAATAGGATGAATTCTATATCCCCATCCTGATGCAGTACGTGTCAGGTCTTTGTTGGATATAGGCATAATTGCGGGTATGCTTCTCAGCATTTCTTCTTTTTCACTTGCGAGCACTTTAAGCTCATCAAATGATTTTGACTGGACATAGGTTTTCTTCTTTATCCTGTCGAGCCTCATGGCTGTTTCAATAACGATGGTTGAGTTATCATAACCTTCCAGTTCCTCGTACCTGTTAACACCCCCGATACCTCCTTCGCGCAAGGATGTTGGTATGGGCTCAGCCTCGAAGACAGTCCTGTACAGATTATCATCTGTTTCCTGCAGATGCGCCAGCACTTTCTCAACCTTTTCCAGGTCTTTGTTCATCAATTCATACTGAAGCCGCATCTGTTCATTTTCACGTTTC
>JAYEGY010000033.1:0-19606 GCA_034659275.1 Bacteroidota bacterium
TATGCCCAATTTTTTATAGTAATGATGGTCAATCCGGAAATATTGTGTGTTTTTGGATAATACATCCTATTTTGAAAAAATTAATGATGTATTTTTACTTGAAAATTGAGTTTATGAATTAATCAGGTAAAGTAGTATTTGAGTAACTATAAATACTTATTGGAGGCTTATATTTTTAGCTGATCATTATTTTTTCCCTAAGGAAGTCTCACTATTCAGCTAAAGGTTTTTTGGACATCATTTTCAGCAATGTATAGCCGGTAACTCCTGAGATGAGCGATCCCATTATAATTCCCATTTTTGCAGAATTCAGTATTTCAGGATATCCAAAAAATGCCAGGTTGGCAATGAATATGGACATTGTAAATCCCACTCCTCCCAGGCAGGCCACTCCAATCATGTGCTGAAGATCTATATCCTTTGGTATTGTGGCAATTCCGAGCCAGGAGCCAATATATGAAAACAGGGTTATGCCTATTGTCTTTCCTGCAAAAAGGCTGATCATTATTATCAATGCCAGGGTAAGATCAATGTTTCCACCTGTTCTAAGTTTAACACCTGCATTGGCAAAAGCGAACAGGGGTAAAATATAATAATTTACCCAGTTATGCAGACCATGTTCAAGTTGCTGAAGGGGGGAGTTTACTTTATTGGTGTAGCTTTTTATCTCGTCTATATTTTTAAGCTGTTTTTTTGTGAGAACAGGCCTCTTATCCTCCTCTTCCGAACCCTTAAAATTATTAATAATACCGGTGATCTTCAGAACATATGTTTTTACATCCATCTTTTTACTGATGGGTATTGTGAAAGCAAGCAACACACCTGCCACCGTCGGGTGGATACCTGACTTAAGGAAAAGGTACCAGACGACAAGGCTGGCAGAGAAATATAAAAGTCTGGAATAAATATTCTTTCTTGACAGGATCAACAATACGGCCATAATGGCAAAAGCGCCCACCAGCATAGCCCATTTTATGCTTACACTGTAAAAAGCGGCTATTATAATTACCGCACCTAAATCATCTGCCACAGCAAAGGTGGCAAGGAATACTTTAAGGGCTATGGGAACCCTTTTCCCAAGCAGCTGTAATATGGCAAGGGAAAAGGCAATATCGGTTGCGGCAGGTATACCCCATCCGCGCACTGTTTCAGGGTCATGGTTAAAGATAAGATATATACTAACCGGAACAATCATACCTCCAAGAGCTGAAAAAACGGGGAATGATGCCTTCTTAACGGTGTTAAGATGACCTATTAACATTTCTCTCTTTATCTCCAGGCCTATCATAAAGAAGAAAATAGCCATCAGGCCGTCATTAATCCAATGCAGTACAGATTCCTCCAGCGTAAAATGAGATGATGCTATCCCGATCTCATAATGTAAAATTGAGTCATATATATGACTCAGGGGTGAGTTAGCCCATATAAGTGCCAGGATAGTAGCTCCCAGCAGTAAAACCCCACCGTATGTTTCGGCCTTGATAAGTTTTCGTTTTGGCCTTGGTGAACCTATGCTTTTAACCATAATAATTGTTATTTCAAAAAATATGCGGCAATTATAATTAATTGAAATATTAAAAACAATGACCGATGCCTATTTATAGTTTATTTCAGGAAGCCATTCAGACAGTTCCTCTATCAGTGGTTTCAATTCTGCTGAATCGGCAAGGTTATAAAATTCATCGGGGTCATTATTATGATCATACAATTCCTCGTCACCGTTAAAATATCGAATATATCTCCATCGTTCAGTCCTGACCGAATGATTATCCTTATGATATGTAGTTATTGCCGGCTCCCCTCTTTCTGCTCCAGGATCTTTAAGCAATGGCAGCAAGTCGGTTCCTTCAAGCTGTTCAAACTGCTCCTCGCCTGACAGGCTTACCAGTGTAGGATAAATGTCAAGCAAACTGACTGCCTCGTCCGATCGGGAGCCGGGTTTTGTAACTCCCGGCACAATAAATACCAGGGGCACCCTTGTTGATTCTTCCCACAGGGTGAATTTCTCCCATTGTTCTTTTTCGCCGATATGCATCCCATGATCTGACCAGAGCACAATAATCGTATTGTCAGCTCTTCCGCTCTCATCAAGCCCTTTGATAAGTCTTCCAAGCATTGCATCAGAGAATGATATGCATGCTTCGTATCCCTGTACTGCTTCTTTCCAGAGATCATTTTCCAGGATCCAATCCTGCCATTTTCTTCTCAGCCACCGGTACGATACAGGAGATACATCTTCAAGGTCATTCTCCAGTATTCCGGGCAGTTCTCTTTCATCAACAGGGTACATATCAAAGTATTCGCGGGGAGCAAACCAGGGTATATGAGGCCTGAAAATACCCACGGCAAGGAATAAGGGTTTATCATGTATTTTCTTAAGTTCATGAATTGCCCAATCCACAACTTTATAATCGGCCATATCTTCTTCTTCACCCAGCGGACCCCAATCGAAATAATAGGGAGGTCTGGCCTCAGTACCTGCACCTGCAATATTATCCCAGGTCACTGTTCCAATATCATTTACCTCGTATGACTCTGGCCAAACTGCAGGTGGCAATGACCTTGATTTTGACGGATAGTATTCATCCCATATAGTTGAATCATTCTGGTCGGTACCATATGCTGTCTGGATCCAGGATAGTGCATGAAATATTTTACCCCCTCCTTTTACTATATATCCCTGCTTCCTGAAGAATTCAGGTATAGTTAAGGCATTTTCAAGTACAGGTGATTCCCTCCACAGTTGTGTGTTTGCATATACACCTGATGTGCTGGGCCTTACGCCTGTCATAACGCTTGTTCGAGAAGGACAGCATGCTGGTGCTGTACAATGTGCATTTTCAAATATCATCCCCCTGGCAACAAGGGCATCAAGATTGGGGGTATGCATATTTTCCCTTCCCCCCAGGGGAGTAACCCAGTCGTTCATATCATCAATGGCAATAAAAATAACGTCGGGTTGCCTGTCTTCCTTATGGCATGATATCACGGATAATAAAAGGATAAGAAATATTAACCTGTGCTTTCGCATATATCATTTATTTACTTAACAATCGATATCCTGTAAATATTGATACTGGCAGGATCTACCTCGAGTGTCTTCATGTGTGATAATCTTATAGGCCCGGTAATCACAACTTGATCCGGTCTTCCGGGTTCGTTATATGCCATATCATCAGGTGCTGTAATCGACCAATGTTCAGCCACAAATCCGGCTTCAGCATTCTCGACATTAACATTTAAGTTTATCTCATTCCAGGTCGGGTTTACAACTGAAAGGGTCAATGTATCTGCTGATTCATCCAGGGCGGCAGCGATATCCAGAGGTCGTGTTTCACCACTTATCTTTACAGGGGTAGTACCATAGATAGAGCGGTACAGTTTAAGGACCCTTCCTGTTGTGGCCATCGCTGAATGTGTCGTATTTGTTTTTATGCAGCCAATAACATTAACGGTCTGTGCATAATTAGCCATGTAGATTATATCTGACTGCCTGTAAAACTCGTTCATACCGGCAGCAATTCCGAGGGCATCCCGCATAAAGTATCTTGTGCCGAGCTCACCATAAATATGGGGCCCATACCAATAATTATACTCATCAAGGCATATCTTTATATCTTTTTCGGCCAGACCGGGTATTTCTTCCCTGTACCTGCGGTGAGCATCAGCTTTCCCTCTTATTGCTCTTGGTATCTGAAGTACGTGGGTCATCAATCCACCACCATGCCAGTCCTGGCGATAGAAGTGTTCACTTATAAGGTCCATATTGCCGGCACAGTTAGAGAGTATTATTTCGTCCCACTCACCCACATTACCAACTGCCACGATAACAATATCAGGATCTGCTGATTTCATTGCTTCAGCAAAATCATTATGTTTCTGGACAAAGGCCTCGGTGGGCATATGCCCGAGCTGCCAGCTTCCATACATTTCATTTCCCACCGACCAGAATTTAACATCCCATGGCTCAGGATCTCCATTAGCAGTCCTTAACCTTCCCATTGCCGTATTCTGATCTCCATTACAATATTCAACCTGTTGGCGAGCCTGTTCTGCAGTACCGAGGCCGGCATTTACAGCGATATAAGGCTCTGTATCCAGTATGCGGCAGAGATTAATAAATTCATGCATCCCAACATCATTATGCTCAATACCGGTCCATGCCGGGTTCTTACGTGGTGGCCTTGTGTCCCTTGGCCCAATACCGTCCTTCCAATCATAGCCACTTACAAAGTTACCTCCGGGCCACCTGTATACCGGTGAGTTAAGTTCTTTCAGAAGAGCCAGTACGTCATTCCTGAAACCATCCACATTATCAGCAGGCATGAGGCTGATGGTACCTACGTACAGCTTACCGGTGCCTGCACCACCAATTTCAATTGAGGCATTATGGGTAAAAATACGTGATGTATAATTCAAAAGATATTCGTTATAACCCGGTTCAAAAGAATCCAGTGTAAGGGTCTCTGTGTAATCTCCCGAAGAAAGTGTAACTGTCACTTCTTCAATTCCCCTGTCAGCCTTCAGTATTATCCTCCCGGTATACTGCATGCCATTTTTTAATCCCAGCTCATCCTGTACAAGCGAAACATCACCTCCCGGTATGATATTCAGAACGGGAGTAATTTCACCAACATATGAATTTACACCCGTTGTTTCAAAGAAGTCTTTATTACCACGGATCCCCCATTCCGATTCTTCAGTGCCCGGTTCATAAAAAAACTTCCTGTCCTTTATCATTTCAGCCCAGATACCTCCATATATGCAGCGGCCCAGGTGTTCAATAAACTGTCCGTAAATATATTCCGATATTGGAGCACCTGTTTCTGCTGCATTAATGGTGATTGCTGTATTGAATTTTTCCTCGGATAACAATTCGAACCTCATATCATCAAACCACACCCTGCCACTCGCTCTGCCGTCGAGACTGAAGACGCAGGATACAATTGCCGCATCGTTCTCACCTGTTTCAAAGATATATTCCACTTTCTGCCAGTCATTTGTTCCTATAAAACCGGTCGGCTCCACAGGCATGCCGTCTAATCTGATACCTGCCCCTTCCTCTCCTACCGGAACAAGGTGTTCGGTTTTTATCCACCCTGTAAACGCATATTTTGACCATGGTTTCAGGTTAACTTTATTATACCACCTGCCATATGAAGGAGTGTTACTGTATATTGTAAGGCTTTTATCTCCATGTTTTGCATCAAAGTCATAGAAATGAATAGCTCCTCCCCTACGGCTTTCCGGGGTCCAAAAAAATACTTCTGAAGACATTACATCTTCAGCTGATCCATTTTTCAATTCGCCCCATCTGGATCCTGTCAGGGGTTGATTTTCATAGCTATCGCATGAAGCCATGAATAGAACTGCAAGAATAAAAAATAATGATTTCTTCATGGTTATTTTGTTTTTATAGTGTTTGTTTATTCATTTTGGTAGAACGCCTGTTCTCCAGGCCCACCTTTCCCATTCATCTCTTAGTTTCTCCACCAGCTCCGGATATTCATCCGAAAGGTCATTCAGCTCAGTCCTGTCCCTTTCCATATCATATAATTCCCAGTCGCCATTCGATAAAGCCACAAGTTTCCATTTTCCTTTCCGTATATACCTGTTCCATTCATGCTCGAAATAATATGTATCCCTGTCAGGAATGGAATTATTTGTTGCTACATCAACAAGGCTTATGCCTTCAGTTGGGATAATGGTATTTCCTTGATAAAGCTTGGGGTACTCAACTCCTGTTACATCTACAATAGTAGCCATTATGTCTATTATTCCGGAGACCTGTTCCCTCAGTCTGCTAGTGTCAGTTAATGCTTCCGGCCAGTGCATGATAAAGGGCGATGCCACTCCCCCTTCATGACCATAATGCTTATACCACCTGAAGGGAGTATTACTCAGGTTAGCCCATTCGGTTTCATAACTTAAATAAGTACTGTCGGGTCCCGGAATTATTGAAGGATTATTGCCAAAATGCAGTTTAACACCATCAAAAGTGTATTCCGGCGCGTACCTCCTTATCCATTGTGTTTCGTTATCCCATCCTTCGGCGCATCCGCCATTATCAGAGAGGAAAAACAATAGGGTATTTTCCAGATGTTCATTTTTTTGAAGTGTTTTAATTATACGACCTATACCCTGGTCCATGATATCAACCTGTGCCGCATATGTTGCCATTCTTCTAGCCTGCCATTCTTTTTCTTCCACTGATTCCCATGCGGGAACTCTGAAGTCCCGGTCAGATAAAACCAGGTGCTCGCCTATAATATCCATTTCTTTAAGCCTCTCAAACCTTTTCTCTCTCAAGATATCCCAGCCCTGTTCATATAATTCCTGGTACTTTAGAATCATCTTCTCAGGAGCATGAAGTGGCCAATGAGGTGCTGTATAAGCCACATAAAGGAAGAAGGGCTCTCCCTCATTATTTCGGGAGTATGATTCAATAAATGTGCAGGCTGTATCAGATATGGCATCGGTATAATAAAATCCCGGCCCGGCTTCTATTGGGTCATTCATGTATGTCAGCGTTGCCGGGTCATAAAAGCTGCCAGCACCTGTTATTGTTCCGAAAAAACTATCGAAACCTCTCTGCAGCGGCCAGTTACTTTTATCTTCAGGTCTCACTGAACGCGCCACATGCCATTTACCGGACATATATGTCGAGTAACCCGATGATCCCACCACTTCGGCTATTGTCACACAATTTCTGCCGATCTCACCCCTGTATCCTCTTTCGCCTGGTTCTCCACCTACCATATGGCCCAATCCGGTCTGATGCGGGTAAAGGCCGGTTAATAATGCTGCCCTGGTAGGACAACAGCGTGCATTATTATAGAATTGAGTGAAACGTATTCCATGGGATGCCAGCCGGTCAAGATTGGGTGTTTCTATCTCACCGCCATAACATCCTATGTCTGAAAAGCCCATATCATCTGCCATGATAAGAACGATATTGGGCCTTTCATCAGATTTACTGCATGAGAAGAAAAGGATTGCAATTGCTAGAAGGAAAAGGCTTTTTGTTTCTCTCATCATAATTATTGCTTTTTTAACAGAGGATCAGCCCAGTTACCCATTAAACCGCGTCGGCGCCGCAAGCTATCTCCTGTGCCCTCAGTTCTGAGAACCAGCTCTCTGATACCAGATATATCCACTGAGATGTTAACTGGTTTATCTGATATTTTCCTATTCCTGCTTCTGTATAGTTCCTGGCCATCACCTTCAACAGTGAGCACCATACCTTCATTATTATCACCAGTCCTTGATTTAATATCAACTCCAATTGTTGCCGTAAATTCATTAAAGATACCATTTATATCATATGCTATTCTGCTATCTGCAAAGGCACTTATACTTGTTGCATAGGTCTTATCGTTCATCTCTGCTTTCCACGTAAACCGGGGTTCACCATATGAAGCTTTAATATCTGTGAGCTTTACAACATCAGGCACAAGTAACTTAAGCCTTATTTTTATGCCATGTTCCTGTTCATCCCCCGGTGGCCGCTTATTTATTTCACCATCTTTCCAAACAGTTCTTACGTCTGCAGTATATTCTTTTTCCGGATCCAGGCCCTCAATCGTAAAGTACGTGGCAGGGGTATATCCCAGGAGTTCGTCATCAAGGTATACCTGGTATCCTGAATTAAGGTAATACTGTGGTTGCCAGCTCAGCTTAACCGCATTGACACCAAGCGCTTCTGCCGATAACCTGCCCGGGTCCCTGGTCATATATTTATATGAATACGCAGGTTCAAAAGTTACAGTCCATTTTATTTCGGTTGTCCGGGGTGAATGTATTGTAACGGTTGACCAGCCCTGGTGATTGTTAATTTTTGTTTCAATATTCCCTGTACCTTTAACCCTTACATTGCTTACCTTGTAATACTCACCCCTTGGATAGGCAAAATGAATCTGGTAAGGATCGTTCTTTATAACATTGCTTTTACCCTTGTAAATTTTCTCCCGGCCATTGTACTTAATTTCCTCCAGGTCGACCCATCCCTGTGTAATATGCCTGTTAGTAGATACAAGTTGAATCTCACCGTTGTCAGGCATTATGGTTATCACCCTGCAGCTTGTAGGAGGTATTTCGAAGGCCATTCCTTTCTCCCAGGCACCCAGGTATTCATTATTCCAGAAATCAAAGACGTGGTAGATGCTGTCATTTTCAAGACCTATATCATCAAAATTCAGCACCTTTTGTTGTAATTCTTTTTCTCCGAAATTAAAGAGACCAACTACATCATATTGCCTTCCAAGATGGTTTATTCTCAGATCCCAGACGGTTTTTCTCTTATTTGAAGGGAAGAGGTCAACCGGTCTTATATCAACCGCAGGGTAAACTTTTTTAAGAAGTTCGACTCTCTCTTCAGACAGGTCGGTAAGCCTGTCACTGGTCATCAGTGCCTGGCCGGTGAGTCCCTGCAAGGTAGCCCACATCTGAGCCTGCTGCAAGGTAAGCGGACGTCTGAGCATCATCACGTCGGGATCGGTATACCATGCTATGTTATGCTGGTAATAATACCTCATAGTAGGCATTAATGCCACATCAAAACCGCTCCAGCCCAGCACTACATCACCGCCTGTTCTCGAACCATTCATTATTCCCATTCCTTCCGTTGGAATTCCCCAGCATCCCAGCAGGTATCTTTCCGGTCCAATAGCCTTCCTTATTGTTTCAAGAGTTTCCCTGTACAGTTTTTCGTTATCCTGCCCGGGCGATTTCATAAATTCATTTACACGCTCGTATTCCCTGACAACAATAGGCTGGCCATCGATCTTATAATAATCATAGCCCCAGTTAACCATCATTGCAAACAAATCGTAAAGATATTTATGAGCAGCTTCAGAGGTTGGGTCAACTAACCAGTTACCCTCCCATGTACTTGATGCTGATGTACTGTCGGGCTTTAGAATAAAAACACCCGGATTAGCCATTACCACTGAATCATTTGACTGTCCGTGAGGGGCTATCCATATACCGGGTATTAATCCCTGTCCTTTTATGTATTCAGCCAGTTCTGACATTCCGGATGGGAATGCCTGATCTATACCGGTCCAGTCTCTTGAACCGTGACCACCATCTGCTCTTTCCTCCTGCCATCCATCGTCTATCTGGACATAAGTGGCACCATAATCGACCAGGTTTTCACCCATCCATTTTGCATTCAGTTTTACTTCTTCTTCATTGATATGCTGGTAGTAATAATACCATGTACAAAAACCTGAAGGTGGCAGCGGGAATATTTCCTTATCGATCGGGTTGTAATATTTTAGTCCAAGGCTATCACGGTACCAGTGTGGGATCACTGTGCCGTCATTAAGGATAATCTCATCTTTCACCGGGTCAAAAACACCATCAGCAAGACTTGTTTTTACGTTACCAAGTGCCATCAGGAATAATTCATTATTGTCTTCATCAGATATTCTTGCAGGCACTGAGTACGGCCACTCAGTGTAAGTATATTCGGGTCCGGTGGCAATTTTTTCCTCCTTGCATGATCCTGCCATAAGCACAAGAACCATCAGGATTACAGTCATTAACTGCTGTGTTTTATTCCCTTCCATATTTCAGATTATTATTAATGATATCCCCTCGTTATTTCTTTTCAAGCGTGAGAATATGAGTATTAGCGGACACATTAAGGTCGGCATATAATTCGTTTCCTGATTTCTGCAAATTATATTTTTCACCATCAAGTTTCAATTCCCATTGGTCCGGGGAGCTAATATATATCCGGGTGGTATGTTTGTCACCTGTCCGGTTTTCTATTAACGCATTAATGGTACCCTTAACCGGGTTATAGACAATTACTGACTTTTTTTCAAAGCCATCCCGTTCAAGCTCCAATCCCACCCGTTCATTCTCGCTCACAACCCAGAACCTGCACCTGAGGCCATCTTTCGGGATAACATGAAATTTTTCATCCTCACTGTTCATAGATCCCCCGTAAGCCAGCCATCCGAACAGGGGATCTTCAGCAAGTATTGTTGATGCTATCCTCACTGCCGAACCATGTCCCAGGTCCTGTTCACCATCATAAAACCATGCCCCTCTTTCGACATCCTTTCGTATCCATGCTCTCCCTTTTTTTGCCGACATAAAAGCCCAGCCGGTGGCACCGTCGTTCTTCTTCCCCGGGGACCAGTATCCATAATCGCTATCTTCTGTTCCGGTGTTCATGAGTGACCATGCACTGAGGTAAGATGCATAACCAAGCTGGAGCCAGTCCCATGGATTATCTGCGAACCTTAAGCCGTAATCAAGGATTGACCATCCACCCATCCGTGCCATATATGAAAGACAATGCCTGTCGGAGCTGGTAGTGAAATCCGATCCCAGGAGAAAGTATTTGGTTTCCAGCCAACCTCTTACAGCCAGGCCTGCATAGTGTTGTTGTTCCATAAACTCCAGTGCAGCCTCTTTACTAATGTCCGGATGCGACCACCATTTTTCAAGTTTTACATCATACCACAGGTTTGAATCGGGCTTCATATCCTTTGTTGCGCCATAACGCGCAAAGGCATAGGACGATTCAAAAGCTGTACGGTCAATGGCATATTCTGACCTGTAAGGGTAATCATCGTCGTAGATAAAGTACTTAACCTTTTTCTCGTATTCATTCCTGAGCCAGGATGCTTCATCCTTTCTTCCTTCTTCCTCAAGGTCAACAATAAGATCTTCTATTACAAGCTCGTTATAGCAACCCCATTTATAAGTATCGTACCACGGTAGTATCTCGTAGGGATAAGTGAAATAAGCCCTGGCTGTTTGCCACGCTCTTTCCAGGTACCCGTCAGCATCGAGATACTCCACTTTGTCAGGATACATACTGGCGATCTGGTACATATGGTAATAAAGCATTACGGTATGAGGATAATCATATGAACGCCATATATTCATCTTATCCAGGTTTGTGTTTTTAACCCCTGCCCTCAGGAAGGGATCACGGTTTACCTTCCAGTTGGGAGTGCCATATATACCATAGGGATAGGGAGTCTCTTCATCTGTTCGCTGAAGACCTCCCCATACAAAATTTTCGAGGTAGTACTCCACGGAAGCTATTTCTTCTTCAACAGGATAATAAACATTCTTCGCCGCCACATAAGGGGCCTTACAGAGGGCCGGATCATCACACGCCAGGACATAACCCCACCAGTAATCAAAACCATCGGTATTGTCAGGTCCGCGCAAAACACCGTTTTTCATATCATATACTGAAAAAAGCCCATCGTACCACTTATCTGGCACTTTATGCTGCTGGCTATTCACTATGAATGAAGATCTCTTTTTGAAAAGTGCTTCAAGGTCCTCGGTACAGAAGAACTCGAGGTGATTGGTAAGCTTATCACCATAATCGACATAAAGCATATTTTCGCCGAGTTTATTGAACTTAACCCTGTATAAGTAATGATCGTCGGCTGTTTTTTCAAGAAATTCAATTTCAGTTTGGTCAGGATATTCCGCTCTTATTTCATTTATCCTGTTTTTTGAGCGTATTGCTATTTTTGCCTCAAAATCAGACGGTACACTCATACCCGGTACAACTCTTATGTCGAGTAATCCGTTTCTGTAAAGTATTTCACGCAGCTCATCATAACTGTCGGCCCATTCCATCCTGAATCTATATTCCACTTCAGAACCTTCCTCACCGGCGGGTTCTAAATCAACATACGTATGTTCATAGCGCCAGTTTCCTTCCTGGAGATTACCTGAATGACCTGAATGAATAAAGGCCTGGTACCCGTTTTCGGAATCAAAATATTCAAGCCGTGTTCCCGGCATGGCCATAAAGATAAAATAAGGAGGCTTACCCGAAGGCCTTGTGAAATAAACAAAGGAACCATCACCGGCAATATAGTGATGCTTAGTAAATCCTCTCTCAAATATGTTTACCGGGGTACCACCGCGTGGCCTGTTCCAGGGTATGGGTATTGCAAAATCACCTATTTTTACAGGAAATTCCATTCTGGTTCTCAATGTCATTTTCCAGTTAATACCGCCATTTTCCGCCCTGAATTCCTGATCAAGACTCATGGGCATACCTTTGATATAGTGCCTGTAATTAACGGTATTTTCATTGGAGGTCATTTCAGTGCTGCCCATGTTATGTGACAGCCAATCACCCTCACCTATCCTGTATCTTATCACCGGTCTCCCGAATGAACCTTCAACAGGACTTGCCCTGTACGGATCATCAGTGCATATAATTGATGTTATTCCACGGCGGGTAAACTCGGCCTCGATGTTGCCACTGGATAAAGTGACACTCCTCTGGGATAAAATACCTGTGCTATAACTAAATAATAACACAATGAATAAGAAAGTAAAACGGAACATGGCTATTTATTTTGTGAACATTTATACCGCTGATATAAGCAGACCTTTGATAAATGTTAATTGTACACTTTATGTTTTATACTAATTTATGACAAAAAAAGGACTTATAAAAAGTTTTTCGATCTAATTGAGATCCAGTTATGTTCCAAGGCTAAATAATCTCAAAACCCGGTTCAACGATTCAACAGTTCAACACTTTATCAATTCTTAAAATTATTTAAACATCCCCCTGTCAGCTAAAGCTGACTTCCCCTTTCAAAGGGGGATCCTGAGATCCAGTTGACGAGGCCTTTGCTCTGTATTATATCATTGAGCTTATCCGGGAGGGGTTCAAAATTGATCGTCTTTTCACCCACGGTAACTTCTCCCTTTTCAAAATCAATATCCACGCTGTCTCCTTCCTTATATGCTTCAACTGCTTCAGGAAGGACAATAAGAGGTAATCCCTGGTTGATGGATGAGCGGTAGAATATCCTGTTAACTGACTTAACAATGACTGCTTCAATACCTATGTGTGCAAGTCCCACTGCGGGGTGTTCCCGTGAACTACCACATCCGAAATTATCACCTGCCAGTATTATATCGCCTCTTTTCGCTTTTTCACTAAATGATTTATCAAATCCTTCGAAAAGATGAGGTATTATGGCTTCGGGGTCTGAGCTGAGTATATTATAGGTAAGGTTACCGGCAAACATCTGGTCGGTATTGAGGTTATCGCAGTCTGCATAATTCCATACTCCATTAATTCGCCTGTTTTCCTCTTCACCGATATGCACCATGCCGGATTCTTTTCTTTCAGTAACATATTTCTCGTTACCTGCTTTTTTCCTGGGATCGGAGATTAGGCCCCTGAGAGCTGACAATGCCCCAGTAGCAGGAGATGCAAGGTATATCTCTGCATTTTTGTTTCCCATACGTCCAGGGAAATTACGGTTAGCCGTTGATATGACAGTATATCCATCAGCGGGTATTCCCTGGCCGGTACCGAGGCAGGGGCCGCAGCTGGGGCTCAATATATTTGCACCGGCTTTTATCAAATCCTGTATCAAGCCTTCTTCCATAGCCTGGAGGTATATTTCCCTGCTGGCGGGAAGCACCAAAAGTTGGAATCCTTCTTTAACTTTTTTGCCTCTTATTATTTCTGTTGCAACACGTATATCTTCAATTCTTCCGTTTGTACATGTCCCTATCAATCCCTGGTGAACCTTTTTGCCTGCCACTTCGGAAATACCTTTAATGTTATCCACATTATGCGGGGCTGCAACAACAGGAAATACTTCATTAAGATCTATTTCAATCTCACGTGCATATTTTGCCCCGTCATCTGCCCATACTTTATTATAGTCACCTTTACCAAGAAACTCATCAAGGATATCATCTGCCGGGAAAACTGCATTTTTCGCACCCATTTCAGAAGCAAGGTTTGCAATGGTCATCCTGTCGGATATACTTAAAGACTTCACTCCATCACCATGATATTCAATTGACATATAGTTTGCTCCAGCTGTTCCTATCATTCCGATTATCCAGAGTGACAGGTCCTTGGCATAAACATTATCACCAAGCTTTCCGTGTAATGTGATTTTCAGTGATTCAGGCACGCGGAACCATGTTTCGCCACGTGTCCATATACCGGCCGATTCTGTCCTGTCTATCCCTGCAGCCAGTGTATTGAAAGCCCCTGCCGTACATGTGTGGCTATCACTTCCGACAATGATCATTCCCGGCAGTGCATGATATGACATTACCTGGTGGCATATTCCACTGCCGGCATCATAAAATTTTTCAATTTTATGCTTTCTTACAATGTCACGTATCTGCTCGTATTGATTGGCAAGTTTTGAATTTGTAGGCGGTGCGTTATGATCCAGGACTATCAGTAGCTGGTCCGGGTCATGGATCTTTCCGCCCCCCATCTTTTCAAAGGTTTTATAAATGCTGGCTGTATTATCATGAGTTAGTACAATATCCGGTTTTTTAAATACGATTGCTCCTGCAAGAGCGTCAAGTATTTTTTCTACGAATGTTCGGGGCATGGTGTTAAGTTTAGGTGTTTAAGTGCTTAGAAGTTTAGGGGTTTAGACAATATTGCTTTTTATTTATTATTGTTTTTATTTATTATTGCAGGAGGCCTCCTTTTTTATATATTTTCATTTGTACATCACTGAAGGGGTGCACTCTGGTTACTTCACCCGTACGAATGTTTTTTATGGTTCCATCTTCCAGGTCCAGTTCAATATCATCTCCGTTTTCCAGGTTAATCCCGCTCAGGTCGTCATAGGTAAGCACGGGGAAGGCTACATTTATGGCATTCCTCTCATATATTGCACCGAATGATTTTGCGATAATAGCCTGCACTCCCAGGGATATGAAACAATCCACTGCCTGTTGCCTTGAACTGCCTGAACCAAAATTTTTGCCCGTGATGATTATATCACCTTTTTCGGCCTTTTGAGCAAAATCTTCATAGCCTTCAAGGTTATCGAAGGCATATGCCCCCATTTCATTTGTATCAGTAATCGACAGGTACCTGTTATGAAATATCATATCGGTATCAATATTATCCCTATCTATTATCCAGCATCTGCCCTTTATGGTTTCAGGTTTGCCGGCTTTCTTTTCTCTCTTTTTCTTTTTAAGCTTTTCACCTTTTTTCGCGGCTTTTTCAAACGATGCCGGTTTATCAGGTATATCGCTATCATCAGTAATATATCCTGCCACTGCAGATGCAGCCACTGTGGAGGGTGAAGCAAGGTATACACTTCCTTTTCCCTGTTTGCCCGGGAAGTTCCTGTTACCGGTACTGATGCTTATCTCACCCGGCCCATTCTGTCCTACCTGCCCTGCTGCACAGCCTGCACATCCGGCATTTGACAAAAGTGCGCCTGCTTCCTTGAATATTTTTACCAGCCCTTCGTTCAGGCATTCATTCCATACCGCATCTGTAGAGGGTACTATTTTGAGAATAACACCCGGTGCAACCTTGCGGTTACGTAATATGTTAGCTACCACCCTCATATCTTCAATCCTCCCATTTGTACAGCTTCCAATGAATGCTGAATCTATTTTTGTACCCTTCTCGCCATCTACAGCAACATTATCATGCGGTTTGCCGGGTTTTGCAAGCATTGGTTTGAATGTACTTACATCAATATTTAATGACTTCGCATAATCAGCTCCCGCATCGGCATAAACGGCTTCAAATTCTTTATCTGTCCGCTCGGCACAATATTTAATTACTTCATCATTAGGAGGAAATAGTATTATAATCGCTCCCATTTCTGTAGCCATTGAAGCAATTGTAATCCTGTCTCCCATTCCCATTCTCTCAACACAATCACCATATATTTCAACTGAGTATCCCAATAAGGAATTTGCACCAAATTCATTAAGCAGATTCAATACAACATCCTTGGCATAAACATTGTCTGGCAGATTTCCTTCCAGGGTAAGCTTTACCGATGGAGGCACTTTGAACCACACTTTACCTTTATTCCAGGCAGCCGCGATATCCTTGTCACCCATACCCTGTCCAAAGGCACCTACAGCACCCAGTATGTTTGCATGGGAATCGGTTGAAATTGCCGTAGTCCCCGGATATACATAACCTTCATCAATCAAAATATGTGTACCTATACCTGAATTTATATCATATACACGTATACCCTTTTCTCTGGCAAATAAGCGGCATATATGTTGATTGACAGCATATTTCTGGTCCGAACCGGTTGGATTGCAATCAAATGTAAACATGGTTTTTTCAGGATCGTCAATATCCAGGTTATATTCCCGAATATTCTTAACCACGTTTGCGCCCCCAAAGTCCCTTGCCACCCTGGCATCAATAGTAACATCCACAATATCACCTGGTTTGACAAATTGTTTATCAGAATGATTTGAGATAATTTTCTCAATTATAGTCATATCCATAACAGAAGTATTTTAGAAGTTAAGTATTACCAAAGTTAAGATTAAGAATACAAATTAACTAAGCCTTGCTTGTAAATTATCTGCAGTGAATGCAATGGAGCTGATTCATTTATTTTCCATGTATTTGATATTGCTGTTCAGAGCTTTGTCAAATATCATATTATTAAATTCCGTAATATCATCAAGGGCATCAGACTTATCCTCCTGCCACAGTCTAAGAATACCTTCGTCAAATTTTTCAGCTAAGTTGAAATAATCCTGCTGGAGCTTGTTCTTAAATGTCTTCCTCTCCCCTATCCTCGACTTATAATCTTCGTCAACGTAATCAGTTATTTCAATAAATGACCACCATGCCTTACCGTTTTCCCTGTCATACATATCATCGGGTACCTGAAAATGCATCCGGTATACCATGTCTTTATCTTCATAATACCTGTAGAATGGTGGAAACTCCTTAATACCATAATATACAGGCATATATGCATGAACACATCCCCTTCTCGGTGCTATCCACAACCTGCATCCCATTTCCACCGGCATTCCGTTCCTGAGTTCAGCGACAAATGAAAGTTGCTGATGTCCGGCACAGATATTCATAATCCTATTCTCATGAGGATTATGCAGGGTATAGTGTTTTGAATCATCCAGAGGGGTTTCTTCATAATGATTTCCCAGGACACTTATAAGGTCTTCGATGCTTACAGGCTTGCCCGGTATAAAACTCACGGGTAGTTCATCTTCAAGATCATATTTTTTGGCTGAGAGCATATTCACCCCCATCCACATGCGTCCTATGTTTGACATACTTTCTGCTGATCGCGGGTTTCCATATACTTCCCTGAAATTAAATTCGCCATTTTCAGGATTGTACCATCCCCTGGTAATAGCATATTCTTTAAGTTCCGGGGAACACAAATAATTCTCGTGATCCTCAAAGTCAAATTCCCTTATTATATAGAAATTAGGTAAGTATACTACGTGGTTATCGGGTATTCTCATTGCCACCCAGTGCCGGCCTCTAACAACCGAAAGCATCCATGCTTCCTCTGTATCAGCCACAGTGTACGTTCTTCCAGAAGCATTATATCCCACGGAGGATATTATGTCCCCTGCAATTATTACACCGTGACGGGCAGATTTTGCCCGTTCTGCAACTATTTTCCTGAGGTTGTAACCAACACCACCATCTGTTATTTCACCGTATCTTTCTATTGAAGGGCACGAATTCGACGTAATAAGCACCCCTTTTTCATTAAGAAAGCTGTCCGCAAAATCCTGTCCGGGCATTTCAAGCCAAATATAATCTAATGTATTTTCGGCCTGTTCGATATCAGCGCCATTCTTTAATATTATTTTATCACCGAGATTATTATCTGCATATTTCTTATAGAAATTCACCACCTGTTTTCCCCCGTCATCTTCATTATGACCTATGAGCACATGCTCCGTAGCAGAAGCATCTTTACCAACTATTATAGTTGAACAATTCAATCCTTCAGGCAATGACTGCCCGTTTACAATTACAGTAGCCAGTAAAACAACCAGAAATAAATATATTTTCTTCATTTGGAAATCTTTTTGATTTATCAAGAAATAAAAATATAAAATGTTATTGAAACAAAAGATGTCTTATATAACATTATGACCATCAAAAACAAAAATTATTAATATTCAGCTATAACAAGGTGATATATTAATTTTATATACTATTTATTTGATTTTTATTACATATTTATGGTATATGTCATTTATTATTATTTATTTTACATTTGATTTTGGATCAATTCCTCTGGTTCAAAGTCAGGGTTCAATTGGGTACTTGGTTGTTCGGTCCTTTCAAAATAAACCTTATTATAAATCACATCCAAAGCATTTAAATTTCATTGAGTCATAAATTAAGGCCGAATAACCATTTTTTAGGTACAATATTTGAATTTTTGATAATAATATTTTATATTTGTATAGAAGCTCATGCTATTAGCATAAGAGGAGTGCATTGAGGTAATGGTTATGTGAAAGAACAGGATTGTATTGCAGACATTGACTTTCACAATTAGGACCTCCTGGAAAAAGGAGAGTCTTCCTTATTATCAGACAGTAGATTCCGGGATTATCTTTTAAGAGAACCCGTTCCCTTCTTCCATAACCGCCTTTCACTCCTCTTTTTTTATGCAAGAATCCCGGGATTACACTCTTAAAAAAACTGTTTATATTAGTAGAAAATTATTGCTCTCATGAAAACTCATATCAGGCGCAGGGAGGATAATGAGAAACTGATTATCGTATTCGGAGGTTGGGGAATAGATCAAAATGCTTTTATCCCCCTGTGTAAAGAGTCGCATGATTTTATCCTTTATTATAACTATTCAGCTGATGAGCCGCTGGTTTTGCCCGATCGCAAAACATACAGCCAGGTGATTGTGATAGGTTGGTCCCTGGGGGTTTGGGCAGCAGAGTACATGTCGGGATCGATGAATCTGAATCCTGACCTGGCTATAGCGGTTAACGGCACACCCGTACCTGCTAATGATAAATATGGCATACCACTTGAAATATTTGAAGGTACCCTTAATAAAATTGATGAGTCGGGATTGTATAAATACAATGACTGGTTATTCGGAAGCAAATCAGTACTGGAAAATAACAGGGACAAATTATCCGTGAGGAGTATTGACTCGCTTATATCTGAACTCAGGTGGTTATACAACAGGATAATGGAGAACCCTGACCGGAAATACAGGTGGGACATTGCCGTCTCCAGCCGTGACGACAGGGTTTTCCCGTCGCCCAACCAGATTAATTACTGGCGCCAGAGGGAAGATACAAGGCATATTATCATCGACCAGCCTCATTATCCTTTCCACTTCTGGGGCAGTTTTGATAATATGATAAATGATGTGGTGGATAAAAGCGGTTTAAATTTCGCTTATAAGTAAATTGACATCACTCTCCTTCAGCTTCTTGCCAAATTCACTAATAAGTTTGTTGAATTTTTTATATTCGTTAGTTTGCTTAACCGGAATATCTTCTCCTCCGGCCTTATCTATCGTGGAGAGAACATAATCCATGCTCATTCTGCCAGGATCCATTGCAGGCTGGTAAAGTCTTTCCCTGGTTTTCTCAATATTAATTTCGGTTATCAGGCCGGCATTATAAAGGTTGTACAATATGTCCCTTGCCAGACGTACCGGTATCTGAATATTTTTAGATATCTCTGAAGCACTTACAGGGTCAGCCCCGGCGATAAATCTTTTAACTATTATATTTAATATGAGGAGTGTAAGAATTCTCTTCTGGTATGAATTAATATTCAGCGATTCGTATTCAAACT
>JAYEGY010000034.1:0-3890 GCA_034659275.1 Bacteroidota bacterium
TAATGGCCTGATTGTCATTTCATTTCTTCCGTATAGTTTTTTTGCATCCATGTCAAAATGAAACTCAGCCCTGTAATGAAGAGCATCATAATCATGACTTCTTTCAACCTGTACAGGTCTGGAATAAACGTCAATTTTCTGTGCATAGAGGGATAGGTTAACGCTCTGGAACAGGAAAATCAATACAATGAAATATTTATACCGCCTCATAATTAATCATTTAGTTTAGCGTAAAGTTATCAATAATATAATTTATATCTTTTTCAGTCGCGTAGGAATAGACATATTCCATTTCTTTTCTTAGTCTGATGCTTAGTTGATCAAAGCGATCAAATAGTTCATTACCTTAACCTTAACCTTAACCTTAGTTCTAGCCCTGGTCATCGAATTGACCTAAAATTTTTTCGTGCTGAACTACTTTTGCACTATTGGTAAAATTATTACTGAAGGATGCTTTCTTGAATGATGTATTGAATTTGTAGCAACCACACCTTCTGATTCGTCATAATTATTGCCCCCGGTATTCAGGTTCCTGCTGAATCGCGGGAAATTACTGCTCGACACTTCGATTCGTATTCTGTGCCCCCTGGCAAAATAATTACTTGTAGACATAGGTGTCAGTTCTATTCTATACACTTTCCCCGGCTCCATAAATACTTCCCTGTCATATCCTTCCCTGTACCGTGCTCTCTGGATTGTCTCGTCCAGGTTAAAAGCCCTTCCATCAGGGTAGACATCAATAAGTTTAACGGTGAAGTCTGTGTCTTTCACATCAGACGAAACGTAGAGCACTGTTTCAATAAACCCACTCACCTCAATTCCTTCCTCCAGGATATCCGAGGTGTAAACAAGGATATCATTCCTCATTTCCATTGTACTCTGATCAAAGGATCCTACTTCAATGGCATTGCCGTAGCAACAAAAATTACCCCCGTAGGAGGTAACAGGATTATAAGGATCGTATAAATAAGTATCAGGCTTATCGTTTTTAGCCGGGATCCCGGTCCTCAATATCCCGTCACCGTTAAGGCTATTTGCATTTCCGTCACTGTCAAGGTAAAAATTCACCATCTCTGTGTTTTCAGGTGGCCACTTATCTGCAGTCTGCCATTTATTAAGACCCATAGTATAGTATTGAACATACGGAAGGTCTTCAGCAAAGCCATTATCTGTTCCTTTTAGCCAGTAATCAAACCACCCGTAAATAAGGCTGTCATAATTCATCCTGGCATCCCCTATGTATCTTTCCCCAATAATCATATTTTCTGAATCGCGCCAGAAACCGCAGTGTTGTGATGGTGCAATTACCATATACTGGTTATCAGCCACTTCACTGCCTTCAATATTATTATGTATATGATTCACCATGGCAATATTCGGACTTGAGGCAACATCATACCATGAAATGAACCAGAAGCCAGGAACACCGAAGGGCATATCGTCGTGGTAGAGTCCGCCTTCATACCATTCAGGATCATTGGGTTTTCGGTTTATCATATCCTGCCATATACTTTCCGCACCGCCCAGATAATTAAACATATCGTTAAGGGGTAAATGATAAAATGCTTCAGACCAATCGACGTCAGGCATAGACGGTGACAGGTCATAAAAGCGTTGTATTCTCAGCAGGTCTTCCCTATCCATTCCAGCTGGTGGGCGAGGACGATACTTATCGTGCTGTGTATCGCAGAGCCATTTAGTAAAAAGCAATTGATGAGCTCCTCCCCTGTACCAGTTTCCCTGTTCATAGTATTCACCAATCCGTCCCACACCCGCGCCAAAACCCATTGGCACCATTGCTGCATGAGAGGGATGGTCCAGAGCTGCCACAGCCATCTGCCATTCGGCAGTAGATGAACATCCCTGGGTTCCTATTTTACCATTACACCATTCCTGGTCGGCCATCCAGCTGAATGCATCATAACCATCCGTCAGGGGTACACCGAGAATATCCCATTCACCCTCTGAATAATATCTTCCCCTTTCATTCTGAATAACATAGGCATAACCTCTTGAAACAGCTGCATAGGCACTTGCGTAAACCCGCATGTTTGGTTCACCATTCCTGTAAGCATTAAAATTATATGGCGTCCTCACAAAGATGACAGGTACAGGGTCATCCGTTTTTGGCCTGTAAATATCTGTGGACAATCTTACTCCGTCGCGCATTGGCATCATCACCTTCTGTTCAAATATTGCAATTTCTTTAAGATCATTAATAGTGATATACTGGCCTTTTGCATTTAGGAATGCTGAAAACAGGAATAGACTGAATAATAAATTTCGGAGATACTTCATTTGATTGGTTTTTGTTTCGTTTATCGTTATTTGTTTCTCTAAAATAAAAAATTTTAACTCATTTCAGCCGGGCAGTTCCCGTGTTTAAGACTTCTGACCTGCATTTATGGAATAAAAGACTATATCATTCTGATTAACACCCAAGTCCTTGGAAATCATTTTGCATTTAGCTTTTAACAAAAAGAAAACTGTTTTTTTTACATTAGATAATGCCTCGTAGTTACCCTGCCCCTTGCTGATAATCATTTCTGCTTGCTCAAATCTTTTAATAAATTCATCATTGCATAATCGTAATACAGCTCCCGGAGCTGTTGACCCTGAAGATATCAATTCAGCTACCTGGTCCAGGCCGGAATCAACAGCATCTTCCATTGTTACATCATTAATAATCGGTTTACCCCTGACAACATATGTTACGGGTTTACCTAACTCTTCTATTAAAATTCTGTCAAAAACCGATTCCCCTGCATTATCACCTATGTAAAGTATTAAAGATACATTATCAAGATGTTCTTTAAATTCATTATAATGAAAAATTGCGAATTCCTGCTCCAGTATCCTTTCTATATCATGTTTCAGGTCAAACTTCTCACCGAAGGCAAAATCAATTATATTTCCTGCAATTGCGAGCCTTATAGCAACTAACAGTCTGTCTTCTGCTTTTTCAAGCATTTTTTTCACATCAGGATAAATAGCCAGGGCTTCATTTATGTTTGACTTCTTAATTTCTCTATATGGATCATCTATACCTGTCATTTCCCGTATCTTGCCGTATATAAATTCTCCCATCTCAGGCGGGGAACTTTCAAGTGAAATATTTTTGAATGACTCACCAACAGAATCAATCAGTTCTTTTATTAATCTTTCATCATCTGTCACCAGGCGACCTGCCCTCAATGCCTGGTCAATGAAACATGGAAAACAATCCAGATAGGTTTTCATAATTTGTTCTTCAGGTAATCGCTTCAAATAATAAGTTGTAAAAATACTCTGATTTCAAAGAGTGGCAAAATGAATTGACATATTACATAAGGCTCCTCCTTCGTCCCGATGACTAGGGGCTTCGTCTGACGCAGGCGGCGGACACGGTGAGTCTAAGGAGAGATGAGAGATGAGAGATGAGAGATGAGAGATGAGAGATGAGAGATGAGAGATGAGAGATGAGTTTTTCCAACCATTTTTAAAATGGTATCCTCCTTCCGTATAACTATCCATTTAGAACAGCTCATGAATGTCGAACCGAGTCTCGAGAAATCGAGACGAGCTCGCGAGTCCCGAATCTTTGATTCGAGAATCCTCGAAAAACAGGGTTTTTCGGGACAACTTGTGATTGTGGCTGGTGGGTGCGAGCAATATCGAATATCGAATAACGAATGTCGAATTAGGTGTAGTCCAATAAACAATTGACCTGTATGAATGGCCTATTTATTTATTAAATACTAGTAGTTCGTTCTTTAAATAGTATTACAAATAAATATTTCATATCTTTGATAAAAATAAGACAAAGATGCGAACTACAAGAAAACCAAAATTAGTTGTAAGTCCTACGGATTTGGAAAAATTGATTACCATATCCAAAAGTCAAACTTCAC
>JAYEGY010000035.1:0-68944 GCA_034659275.1 Bacteroidota bacterium
TTCTGACAATCCCACTGCAACATGGGGTGGATTGCTGGGATTTATGATTGGCAGGGATGGTATTGAGAATGCATTTAACAGGAAATTTGCCGGCAGGTACAATATCCACCGGACAAGGCAAAATTTCCCTGACAATGGCATTGATACATTCGATAAGATGGCAGAGAAAGGATTATATGTCATCGACAGGGTCGTGCAGGAAGAGATGGGCGGAGGTGTGGACCTTAAAAAGAATGTATGGTATATTCCGGATACAGGTATAAACATTCATCCTCCTGCGGATGACTTATGAATATCTTGTTTGTCACCTGAATTGGGCAAATATTCAGAGGCTGTCCCTGCTTTGAATATTTTTATTACAATTATTTGAATTATTGCTCGGATGATGTAAATTTCACATAAATTCAGAAAAATGCTAAACCTTTGGCTTTGTATAGGTTTATGTGCCATAATATGGATATTTAACGGGATATGTTTTATCCATGCTATCAGGGAAAAAATAAGTAGTGAGCTATACATGCATATCGGACTGGCCATCTTCTTCAGCGTGATGGTAATGGAACTGACCCTGGGAAATAATGATGCATGGCAACGTCTTGATTCACTATGGCTGCAGATTGTAGGTTTCATCCTTTACATACCATCAGCATATCTGGTAATTACTTCCGTAATTGCTCTTAAACACAAGGGGCAACCTGAAGGAAGCGATTTTACACTGACGACCGTATTTATTGATAAAGGTATTTATGGCTATATAAGACAACCCATGACACTTGGCCTTGCAATATGGTCAGTTGCTTTTATCCTTGCATTTCAGTCTGTACCTGCCCTGATATTATGTATCATATCACTTATATGCTTCTGGATGGCTGCCAGGAAAGAAAGTGAATACAATATCAGGAAATTCGGGTATGAATATAAAGAATACATGGAAAAGGTACCGATGTGGAATTTCCTGGAAAGATTGTGAAGATATCTATACAAGGGAAATGACAGGAAGGTCTAATCATTAAGTTATTGAGGCTGAGGGTGAAAATGAGGATTATTTAGGTTATATCAAGGTACATCTCTACGGCACTGCAATAAATTATTAAATTCACCAAAAACAAAGTCATGAAGAAATTATTAATTATTATTGTTACCTGTGTCCTTGTCAGCCTGGTATATTCTGGCTGCAAGACTGAAAATAATAAAACACAGGAATCTGTTGCCAGTGAGGCAGATATCACTTTCATTCTTAAAGACTGGTGCAAATCTTTTGTCGTAAAAATGTCAGACCCCACACCTCTTTCTGCTGATTTTCACAGGTCAGTAACGGGAAACATGATGAATGATCTTATGTTTTTCATCCAGCGTTTTTTTAATACTTCACCCTATGATAAGCTTGAGCTTACTAAAGAGCATTCAAGGATAGTACACGGTGGTCATGCTATACCCATCTTTTACAGGACATCTGATGAAATAGGGGTTCGAAGCGCCTGGTACCAGGTCAATAAGGGGCAACAGGTGAACGAACCTGGTGATACGAATCCCTTTCCACAGTATTTCATTGTCATCCGTGGAAATGGATTTGCACTGATTGGAAATGATACAGTAAGAATCAAGGAGAATGAAGCTTACTATATTGAACCCGGTTCAAATCATGTGTTCTGGACAGAGTCAGAAGATCCCATGGAGATGATATTCCTGGCCTGGGAAAGAGGATGAACATAAAACTTTAAAATATGATACGAAACAAAACCTTATTTTTTTTCCTTTCCCTGGTTATCCTGCTGGGTGTTTTTTGGCTCAACATGACATACGCCGGTTTAATTCCCTACTGGTTGCTTACGATAATCCGAGCAGTATTCATAATCATTTTCTTCTCAGGATGGGTACTCTTCAGTAAGAGGGGACGCAAATATCTAAGTGATTTATACTTCAGCTTAATGGCTTTAAACCTGGCTTTCCTGCTTGTATCGTTTTTTACTGTCGATCTCTGGGGTTTGAATATTGAAACCCCCAGAGGTATTGCACTGGCCAAGTTGAGTGACAGCCTTATCATATCTACAGTTGTAATAGCCTCTTTCTTAATCGCAGGATATAAGCTAAATGATATTTATATCACAGGGGGAAGGCTAATGCCGGGCTTAATTATAGGTGTGGCTGCATTCTTTATCATGGGATTACTGGCTGTAACAAGCACTGAACAACTGATAAGCACAGGATTTATAAAAACAAACCTTGCCTGGATATTAATCTTTGTACTCTTTAATGGCTTTCTGGAGGAATTAATATTTAGAGGTATTTTTCTTAAAGCCCTGAATAATTTTCTTAAGCCATTCTGGTCCATTGTGTTAACAGCTATTGTTTTTGGAGCTGCTCACCTGCAGGTTACCTATACAACGGATGTATTGCTTTTTGCAGGTATCACCCTGGTACTTGGATTCATCTGGGGCTACCTTATATATTATACAAAGAGTCTTCTGGCTTCTGTGCTGTTTCATGCAGGTGCCGACCTGCTGATCATTCTACCAATTTTTGCTTCATATGGGGTAGGAATATAGTCTATGGAATAATGGGCAGGGATTCGTCGAGCTTGTCCCGCTTCGCGGTACTCCGTTCAAAGAAAGATCTTATCAATAAACCCAATATTCCATCATTCCATTATTCCATTATTGACCGCCGCAGATGGGCGTGGATTTTAAAATCCACGCCATCGTAACAAGTTAAATTCCTGCCAGGTCCAGCATGAAAGCATACTGCAGGGCAGTTGTTTTCAGTCGTTCGAAGCGTCCTGATGCCCCGCCATGGCCTGATGTCATATTTGTTTTCAGCGCCAGTATGTTATCATCTGTCTTCATATCCCTCAGCTTGGCCACCCACTTGGCCGGTTCCCAGTACTGTACCTGTGAGTCCCAGAAACCGGTAGTTACCAGCATATTGGGATAATCCTGCTGGGTGACATGGTCATAGGGTGAATATGAAAGCATATAATCAAAATAGACTTTTTCACGCGGGTCGCCCCATTCATCCCATTCAAAGGTTGTAAGAGGTATGGACGGATCGAGCATGGTGGTAACCACATCCACAAAGGGCACAGCTGCCACTACCCCTTCGTATAATTCAGGCTGCAGGTTTACAATTGCACCCATAAGCAAACCACCTGCACTTCCACCCCTGGCAAAGAGCCTGTCAGGACTCGCATAATTTTCCGCAATAAGGTACTCTGCACAATCATTGAAATCGGTGAAAGTATTCATCTTTTCCAGCAGCTTGCCAGATTCATACCACTGTCTTCCAATCTCACTGCCGCCGCGTATATGCGCTATAGCATAGGCAAAACCCCTGTCCAGCAAGCTCAGTATGGTTGAATTGAAAGACGGGTCCATTGATGCACCGTATGAACCATATCCATACAATAATAACGGAGATTCACCGTCCTGCTCAAATCCTTTACGGTAAACAAGAGATATGGGAATTTCAGTGCCATCATCAGCAGTAGCCCAGAGCCTCTTTGATTCATAATTATCCTTTGAGAAATCACCAAGCACTTCTGTCTCTTTTAACAGCTCCTTCTCCCTCGTCTCCATATTATAATCAAAGGTGGAATTAGGGGTTGTTAGTGATGTATAGGTATACCTCAACACATCTGTATCGGGTTCCTCGTTAACAGATATACGGCTGCTGTATACTCCTTCTTCAAAATCAAGATAATAATCCTCACCGGTGTTAAAATCAAATATCCTGATGTTGTTCAATGCATTGATCCTTTCGCTAACTGCCAGGTAATCATTGAACAGAGTGTATCCCTGGAGCAGGACCTCATCACGGTGAGGTATAAAATCTTTCCAGTTATCCCGGACGTAATTATCCTCAGGAGCTACCATCAGTTTAAAATTCGTAGCATCATCTGTATTTGTCCTGATAAAGAACTTATCGTTTATATGGTCAATTGAATACTCATGTTTCACTTCCCTCGGTGCAAAAATCCTGAACTCTCCCTCAGGCTTATCAGCTTCCAGTATTCTTGCTTCGGTGGTAAGTGTCTGGCTGGAAAATATAACCAGGTATTTTTCACTCTGGGTTTTACCAATCCGGCATGTGAATTCCTCATCTTCTTCGAAAAATACAAGGGCGTCATTATCGCTATCGGTACCGAGCTTATGCCTCATAATCTTTTCCGCCCTGAGTGTTTCATAGTTTTTCCCGGTATAGAAACATGTTTCACTGTCGGCTGCCCATGTAACTCCACCTGTTGTATTCTCAATAACATCAGGCAGCATCTCACCTGTTTCGAGGTTCATGAAATGTATGGTATACCTGCGCCTGCTGACAAAATCTGTTCCATAAGCAAGTATCTTATTATCAGGGCTTACACTCAATCCTCTCACACTGCAATAGTCTTTCCCCTCAGCAATCTTATTCACATCAAGCAATAATTCTTCTTTCGCCGCCAGGGTCCCTTTTTTTCTGTAATAGAGGGGATATTCCTGTCCTTCCTTGTACCGGGTAAAATAATAATAGCCGTTATCCAGGTAGGGCACTGATTCATCATCTTCCTTGATCCTGCCTTTCATTTCTTCGAACAATTTATCCGTGAGGTCTTGTATATCACCAAGCACCTGTTCGGTATATTCATTCTCAGCCTTCAGGTAGTCAAGCACTTTTTGTGTTTGTGCATCGGCTGTGTCAGCATTTTTCTGCTCGTCACTCAGTCTCATCCAGTAATAGTTATCTATCCTGGTAGTGTCATGGCCCACCAGTTCTTCCGGTATTTTCTCAGCATCCGGTGGTTCCGGTGCTTCTTTTGTTTTACATCCAAACATTAAAACGATTATTAGTAATGATGATAAGTAAAGTGTTTTTCTCATGGCAAACATGTTATTGTTTTTATTGAGGACACTAAATTAATAAAATGTAGAATATGAACATACAGTTTCAGGGTTCAAGTTTCAGGTTTCGTGCAACGAGAGTTCTGAAAGCCTGTTTCAATAGCTGAAAACAACAGAATTTGGATAAGGTGCAGTGTCAAAACTCATCTCTTCGACACCGTTTATATCATAAATCACAGCTTCCGAATTAATTTCATCCAGGCAGACAATGTTGCCACTTCGCGGATCAACATCCACACCATAGAACAAATGATCAACCACTTTCGAGTTCGGTAAAACAGTAGAGCTCACCGGCATTGAATACAGGCCGTCATTGAGATAATAAATTACGCTCCCGTCCGGGTTTACAGCAATGTTGTTTATGCCCGGAGAGCTCATGGCACTCAGCGGTAAGGTTGTAACCACCCTGGTTGATACATTGATTTTACTGATCCCGGAATTTGTGTAAGTTACATCGGGCCAGTTGGTATAATCGGGAACACCTTTGCAGTATGCCCAGATGTTATTGTCTTTGTCCGCTACTATATCAACAGGTACCGAAGCTACTTCATAAGTGTTGGCGATTGTAAATGTTGACGGGTCAATTTCAATTACGGTATTACCATCGTTGTTCCATCCCCCTGATATCGCTCCATATACCTTTGAATAAACCTTTATCAGTTTTTCAGGGCCGCTTGCAACTTGCAGGGAATCTGACTTTTCAAGCAGAAATAAATCAATGCTGTAAATATAATTTTCAGAAGAGCCATTTCCATTGGATACATAAACCGTATTTTCATCTGCACGAACCACACTACGTGGATAAGAGAATCCATTAATGTTTTTAACCACTTTGAAATCTTTCATATTAACCACGGTGATCTTTTGTGAGTTATTCACCACAATAAATCCAAGTGTGTCTACTATTTCAAATGATTGTACAACATCTCCAGGTTCTACGTTATTCGCTGAAAAATAAAGGCTTTTCGTTGATTGATCCGACTCTGCATCATAAAAAGTTATGTCACCATTGGCACTACCATAGACACCTTCACACACAACAAACATTCCTTTCAGGTTATCAGCAGTAATATCAGGCTCTTCTACTGTTTTTTCGCATGATATCAATAGTAAGATTGCTCCTACCAGGGCAAGCATCCGGTTTCTCACAGATTTGATTTTTCTAATCATTAATTCAAGATTCTTATAAGTTAATAACACATTAAAATCCATAGTTCATTTTTACCGACCAGTAACGTCCGGGCATGGGATAAAGACGGATCAGTTCATAGCTAGTATCAGTCACATTATTGACTGTGACATAAATACCCAGTTCCCCTTTCCATACGGGGATTTTTATTCCTGTCTGAAGATCAAATGTCTGATAAGGGTCCAGCACGGCATTCTCGTCGTAGAAGTCATAGAAGCGATCCGCAGTAAAATGATGCCATAGGGTAAAATCAAGGATACCCACTGAAAAGCGATTTTCCCAGGAGGTGATAATTCGTGGAGAGTACAGCATTATTCTCTCCTGGTCATCCAGGTAGTTATTGACTACTGAACGGTTAAGCGTTACCATAAATGATGAGTGGTATTGCCATCGCTCGCGCTCTAAATCAAATAATAAATTTGCATCCATGCCGGCAGAGCGGACACGTTGATAATTGCTTGTCACCCAGTATACACCGTCAGGGTACCAGGCAATCATGTCTTTGATCTCTGACCAATATAAAGACAGGTCAGCCGAAAGCTTTATTCTTGCGTTCTGCCAGAGCTTCACCAGGGAGCCTGCGTCAATAGAATAACCTGTCTCCGGTTTTAAATCCGGATTACCCCCCGGCATCCAGTAAAGGTCATTAAATGTAGGCTTACGGAATTTTTGTGAAACGTTGGCCCGCAACGTCCATTTATCAGGCATTACCATCCAGGCTATTCCTAATGAGGGTAAAATGCCGGAATGATAATTGGTGTTCCATTCCTTTCGAACCTGGGCTTGCCACGACAACTGTGATTTTACATATTTTATCCCGGTAAAAACCGACAGTCCTTTTTCTTCCTTTGCTTCCCCATATGCCGATACATCAGCAGTGATATAAGTACCGGTAATACCTGCATCAAGCGACAGATGAGGACTCAAATAATATCTTAAATTGGCGTCGGCATAACCTTGAAGGGCCTTGATGTGCGACTCAATACTGTATTCAACAGACTGCGCTGATACTCTTTGAAAATAACTTTGTTCATCATTGAATAGTGCGGCTTTTACCTGTAATCCCCAACGGTTTGCAGTCTTCTTGAATGCAGCAAAAAATTTCAGGCTTGAATCCCTTTGAGATTCATAAGATGTGGATCCTATACGCGAGGGTATACTGTACGCTTTAACCTGGTACCACAGTCCGGCTTCCATGCTTGATGATGGTGACAGTTTGATTATTGCCTGTTGAATTACACCTGCATCATGCCAATCTCCATTGGTTTGTTTTCTGTCACTTTGCCTGATATAGTCATAATAGGTAAACTCATTATCCGAAATAGCCCCCCACGTATTTACTTTCCATGCTAGTTTGTTATTCCCAATGTTGAATGAAGCATTACCGCTAGCCGTTTTAATTGATTCATAACTCAGATTCAGCGATCCGCCCAGTTTTTTTTCGGGCTTCAGATTATTATCAAGGTTAACGGCCCCGCCAAATGTGCCACTACCATAGAGAGCACCCGGAGCTCCATACACTATGGAGATTTTATCGAAACCGGTAACCGGGATCATTGAAAAATCAGTTGATCCTAGGGTAACTGAATTAATGGGAAATCCGTTCCAGTTCACCTGGACATGACTGGCAGATGTCCCTCGCAGAGTAAGGCTGGTTACGGCACCACCGGATCCATAGGCTTTAAGGTTTAGCGAAGTATTATGTCTTAAGAAGAGGCCAAGTGATTCACCGGCATGAGGACTCAACTCATCCTGTGAAAATACAGTTGTCTTGATATCATCTCTGAAATGCTGACTGCGGGGCGCGCTTACAACTACATCCGGAATCTGATATATAGTGTCAGTAATTGATTGAGCAATAAGTTCTCCGCTACCCGTAGTTACCAATAGCAGTGTTAACCAGATCACTTTAATAAGCAAGAAAACCTTTTTCCGCATAATATTCATTCTGATCGTAAACAGTACGATAACTACATAATCAAATTATTATGCAGTTCCCGTGCAGAACCATACGCAGCTTTAAATAAAAAGACCAGGATAAATACAAGATATTCTACTCTTTGCCTCTTACCCGAAAGCTACGAAGTGTGTTACAGGCAGGTCTTCTGGCTTATCCTGTCCTGGCCGCCTTCCCATTTCACTCCTAGCTTAACAGTGGCTGGGTTTGCCAAAACAATTGTCGGATTTACAGCTGCGGGTACAGCTCCCGTCTCTCACGGGATTCCCTCTTAGCCCCTGTCAGGAAGAACCTGACCGGAGAACCTGAAATCGCATGCTAAAAGTAAACATTATTTTGATATCTGACAGATATTTTTCGGAATAAAGCATCTCTTGGTGATTAAGCAGTTAGAAATCTGAAATCTTATGACCGGACACCATAATTGGTTATCCCGTTTCTGGCAGGAGTTGAAAAGAAGAAGAGTCAAATGCTCCCTGCTCCCTGCTCCCTGCTCCCTGCTCCCTGCTCCCTGCAATTACATCCCCCTGATTCGCTTCGCTCATCTTCCCCGTTGACTCCCTATGGTCGTCGAGCTCGTCCCGCCTTGCGGTCCTCGGTTCAAAGGGGGGATCCGGGGATCAGACATCCTTCAGGGAGAGCTGGATCCTATTCCTTTCGATGTCGACTCCAATGATTTTCACTTTTACATGCTGGTGAAGTTTCACGATATCGCCCGGATTTTTAACAAAGCCTTCTGCCATATTTGAAATATGCACCAGACCGTCATTCTTGACTCCTATATCAACAAAAGCACCGAACCTGGTAATGTTGGTTACTATACCTGGCACCACCATACCTTCCGACAGGTCTTCTATGGAGTGCACGTCGGCAAATTTGAATTCTTTTATTTCCGATCTGGGGTCCCTGCCGGGTTTCCTGAGTTCTTCGATAATATCTTCCAGGGTAGGAAGACCAACATCATCCGTTACGTATTTTTGTATCTCTATTTTTGAGATCTTTTCTTCATCTTTCATCAGATCTTCCACCTTCACACCCGGGTCAGATGCCATTCTTTCAACAAGATGGTAACTTTCGGGGTGCACTGCGGATTTATCAAGTGGGTTGACGGGATTACTTATTCTTAGGAAACCGGCACATTGTTCAAAGGCCTTATCTCCCATTCTTTTCACTTCTCTGAGCTGCTGCCTTGAGGTAAAAGCCCCGTTTTTATCCCTGAACTGGATAATATTAGATGCCAGCTGCGGACCCAGGCCCGAAACATAGGTAAGCAGGTGCTTGCTGGCAGTATTCACCTCCACCCCCACTGCATTAACACAGCTAACCACCACATCATCAAGACTTTCCTGCAGCTTGGCCTGGTCGACATCATGCTGGTACTGCCCCACTCCTATTGATTTAGGATCAATCTTAACCAGCTCGGCCAAGGGATCCATCAATCTCCGGCCTATTGACACTGCACCCCTCACTGTGACATCATAGTCAGGAAACTCCTCCCTGGCAAGCTGGGATGCGGAATATACAGAAGCGCCTGCTTCGCTAACCACAAATACATTTATGTCACGGTCAAATTTGATCCATTTAATAAGGTCTTCTGTTTCGCGACTGGCTGTACCGTTGCCTATGGCTATAGCTTCTATCTTATAGGAATTAACAAGGCTTGAAATTTTCTTCACCGACAGGGCTGTCTGGTTTTGAGGTGGATGTGGAAATATTGTCTCATTATGGAGCAGTTTACCCTGGTTGTCAAGGCAGACTACTTTACAGCCTGTACGGTAACCCGGATCTATAGCCAGGACTCTTTTTTCTCCCAGGGGAGGAGCCAGCAGCAGTTGCCTGAGGTTATCAGCAAACACCTTTATTGCTTCTTCATCCGCTTTTTCTTTTGAAACATTTCTGAATTCCGTTTCCATTGCCGGCCCAAGTAATCTCTTCCATGAGTCCTTAACGGCAGCCAGTATATGTTCAGCCGATTCATTATCGGCCTTTACAAAGATTTCATCCAGTAATTCCAGTGCCTTTTCCTCATCCGGCATAATAGATATCCGTAGGAAGCCTTCTTCTTCTCCTCTTCTCATTGCAAGTAACCTGTGCGAGGGGCACCTGGAAAGGAGTTCATCCCACTCAAAATAATCCCTGTATTTCGCTCCTTCCTCTTCTTTGCCTTTCACCAGCCTTGACTTAATCCTGGCTTCTTTATTGAAGAGTTTCCTTATTTTCTTCCTTGCTGTTTCATCCTCATTGATCCATTCAGCGATTATATCCCTTGCTCCCTGCAATGCATCATTAACACTTTCCACTTCATCATTAAGATATTTCTGAGCTTCGGAGTCAGGATCCTGCAATTCCTGCTTCATAAGCTTCCCGGCCAGTGGTTCAAGACCCCTGTCACGTGCGACAGAAGCACGGGTTTTTCTTTTAGGCCGGTATGGCAGGTAGAGGTCTTCAAGCTCAGTCATGGTAATGGCAGTATTGAGTCGTTCCAGCAGATCAGGGGTCATCTTGTCCTGTTCTTCAATAGAACGGATTATTGCTTCCCTCCTTTTATCCAGTTCAACCAGCTTTTCATATTCATCCTTAACATGATTTATCTGCACTTCATCCAGGCTGCCTGTCATTTCTTTTCGATAGCGACTGATAAAAGGGATCGTAGCTCCATCTTCCAGCAATCGTATCACATTTTCAACCTGCCATTCATGATGACCGAGCCTGGAGGCTATCAGTCCTATGTATTTCTTTTGATCCATCATTATTCGATATATAAAACTAGTCCTTTAAGATATTCACTTTCGGGGTGGAAAATGTTCACGGGATGATCCGGGGGCTGGCTTAACTGGTGAATTACGCGAACTTTCCTTCCAACATTGGCTGCAGCGGCAAAAACAGCTTTCCTGAAATTTTCACGGTTAACCACCTGGGAACAGGAGAAAGTAAAGAGAATCCCTCCCCTGTTTATTTTCTCCATTGCCTTCATATTAAGCCGCTTATATCCCTGCAGGGCATTATGCAACACATTCTGATGCTTGGCAAAGGCAGGCGGGTCGAGCACTATAAGATCATAAGCTGTATCTGCCCCGTCGATAAACCTGAAAGCATCGTTTACAAAGCTATGATGCCTGCCATCCTTTCCGTAGTTCAATGCAACATTCCTTTCTGCCAGTTCAATTGCCCGTGCTGATGTATCAACTGTGTGTACCTGTTCAGCATTCTTAAGTGCATACACCGAAAAACCCCCTGTATATGCAAACAGGTTCAGCACTTTCCTGTTGCTGGTAAACGATTCAATAAGCTTCCTGTTTTCCCTCTGGTCAACAAAGAATCCTGTTTTCTGACCTTCTTCCCAATCGACATAAAATTTATAGCCGTATTCTTCCACTATATTCCCGGTTTCGTGTCCTTTCAGAAAGCCGTTTTTATGTTCAATGCCGGCTTTAAAAGGTAGTGTTGCATCACTTTTGTCATATACTGCAGTGATCCTACGGCCGATAGAAGATGCTAATATATCTGCCAGAAGCTTTCTTTTATAATACATCCCGGCCGAGTGTACCTGCATTACCGCCACCTTATTATACAGGTCTACTATCAGTCCGGGAAGATTATCGCCTTCAGCATGAACCACCCTGAATACATTTGTGGAGGGAAGGTCAAAAATTCCCGTTCCCTTTCTGTATTTAATTGCATCATTGATCCTGGAGCGGTAAAAGTCTTCATTGATCTCTTCATCCTGGAAGGTAAGGATCCTAACGGCTATTGAACCCGGCTGGTAATGACCCCGAGCCAGCAACTTATCCTTATTATCATATACATCCACAATATCACCTTCGGAAGGCTCCCCGTTCATTTTTTTTATTGCACCACTGAAAATCCATGGATGCCGCCTCAGCACTGACTGGTCCTTACCCGATTTCAGTATTATTTTTGTGTTCACGCTCATATCATAATATTACGGGGCTGTGCTTACTCAGCTTTTTATATATCTCATAACATACCCAGGCATCAGTTGCTGCATAACATAGTTGAGCATCACTCAGTTCGCGAGCTTCCCAGTTAGAGACCTGCTGCCTTTTTGATATCCTGAAACCAAGAATAATGGCTGTAAGTTTCCGGAGTCCTGAACTATTTATACCAAACTGCTTAACATAATCCTGCAATTCAACAAATCCTTCTTCAGTGAAATCACTTATGTTTTTCAGACCTTTTATATCATCATGAATAGCCACCCCTGCCTTTGTTATTGATTTATCAGCAAGTATATCAATAAGTTCATCCGGCAGGCCTAAAATATTAATCCTGAAGATAAATGCCTGGTGTCTGTTTGACAATTGCATCAGGGCAACACTGTTTACTTTGCCCTTTCTGAAAGAGGGCTTAGTTTCGGTATCAAAGCCAATGGTATCGCTTGATTTCAATATTCTGATACTTTTCTTCAGCTTTTTATAATTATCAACCAGTACTATTTCTCCCGGGAATTCTGTAATGGGATATTCAACCAGCTCTTCTTTATCAATATTTTCTCTAAATGTCATCATCACTATCCTTCCTGAATTCATCCTGCCTGCGGGATATTATCCATTCTGATTTATCACTGTTATCTTTTGATGTTGGGATATCACCACCAATTTTTTCAGGATCCATCAATGCAAAATGTGTGGCCCGTATTGTATTAACAAGCTTTTGTCCCCAGTAAAGTCTATAGCTCTCCTTGCATTCCCACAATGCATCATTCATAATCTCTACTGTACCCACACGGTAGGCCATCAGGAAATCCTTAATATCCTGGTATATATCAGCCAGGTTTTCAGCAATATCCCCATAGATAAGCTCCTCTGTTGATTCTTTATCCGGGTTTACGTCAACATAGTCATTAGCTGCACCGAACTTATGTGAAAGCATATCTTTAACAGCCTCCCAGTCTTCTTCCCTGACAAATTTTTCAATTTCTTCCTCAATTTTTGTCTCAATATCAGGAAGATATAATGATTTCATATATAGCAGTGGCAATAATTTCTGTAGCACTGAAAGCAAGCTTTTTCCATCAATTGGTGAAGCTTCTTCCAGAAACCTGCAGTACTCGTTAGCTACAGCAGTAAATTCTATTACTTCTTTAGAATAGACTATATTCTCATCCATAGGAGTTCTTTAGCACAAAAGTATCCAAATAAATTATATTAACGAAAGGTGGGGTGAGGAGAAGTTATTCAGTCATTCCAGATAAGGTTTTCGCTACTATCCTTTAATATTTTATCATGATCGAGCAACCATCGTATTACCTTAACGGTTTTTTCGTCATCGGTGTCTGTCTTTTCCAACAGGCCATTTGCTGTTAAGGGTTCTTTTTGGAGGGCATTTTTTATTTTATCCAATATCTGGTCAAACTCATATTTACTCAGGTCAAGTTCATTACGACTCATACAAACATCACACATCCCGCATCTTACCGACTCCTGTCCGAAATAGTCCAGAAGCATACTGGCCCGGCATTTTGTTTGTGTGGTGACATATTTGATCATCTCATCCAGCCGTTGCAGGTATTTATCTTTTACTTCTTTGTAGTTTTCCGGGGAGATATAGAGTGATTTACTGTTGAGTCGTTCTTCAGTAAATATTATAAGGGCGGTCCTTTTACCGGGTATATAGTTGATTATATCACGACTTCCAAGGTTAACCAGGAATTTATATATTGTATCACGTGAGAGCCCGGATTTTTTTGCAAGTAATTCTTCATTTACTGGCACATATTCACTGAACATGCCCGTATAGCTCCGAAGAAGCAGTTTTATGAAACCATCCATGGAAGCATTTGCCACCTGGAATTTATACAGGTCATCGCGGCTTACCTTGAAATACACCCTCGAAGGGTTATTCAGTTCCTCCGTCAGTTCCAGGTATTTTTCCCTTTCAAGGAATTTAAGGCTGTTATATGCCTGGGTAACTGACAGCCTGTACTTGGATACAAACTCGGCAAGATTAAAATCATACACTACGTTTTTACCACTTCCCACAGGTATCTGGAGATAATTACAGAGCAGCTCATATATCTTTTTAATATAATCCACCGGTGGAAATTTTGCATTTATCCTTTCCTTTGCCCTGCTAATATCGCTGTCGTAGTATAGTTGCACCGCCCAGGCTTTTCTGCCATCCCTGCCTGCCCTTCCGCTCTCCTGGAAATAAGATTCGATTGAATCAGGTATGTCCCAATGTATTACAAATCGCACATCAGCTTTGTCAATGCCCATTCCGAAAGCATTGGTAGCAACTATTATCCTTGGTTTCCCGGATGCCCAGGCATTCTGCTTCCTTTCCCTCTGTTCCCTTTTCAATCCGGCATGATAATAATCGGCTGCAATATTATTTGCCACAAGAAACCGGGCTATTTCTCTCGTTTTCTTTCTGCTCCTGACATAAATAATACCTGATCCCTTGACTTTTTGCAGGGTATCAAGTATATATCGGTTTTTGTCCTCCATTTTACGTACAAGGTAGACCAGGTTTTTCCTTTCGAACTCTGATTTCAACACATTTCGATGCCGGAACTCAAGCTTATCCATTATATCATCCACCACCTTCGGGGTTGCAGTGGCGGTAAGTGCAAGCAGGGGCACATCTTTACCTACCAGTTTGCGTATGCCGGCTATACTTAAATAAGAAGGCCTGAAGTCATATCCCCACTGTGATATACAGTGGGCTTCGTCCACTGCAACAAGCTTCACATTCATTGCTTCCACTCTTTTTTCAAAAAGCTGTGACCTTATTCTTTCAGGTGAGATGTAGAGAAATTTATAATCGCCATAAATGCAGTTATCAAATGCTATATCTATTTCTTCCCTGGTCATTCCCGAATGTATAGCCATAGCCTTTATTTCCATCTGCCTCAGTTTATCCACCTGGTCTTTCATCAGGGCGATCAGGGGAGTAATTACTATACACAGGCCGTCTGAGGCAAGGGCCGGAATCTGGAAGGTAATTGACTTACCCCCTCCTGTCGGCATCAAGCCCAGTGTATCCTTACCTTCACCAATGGATTTGAGTATTTCCTCCTGCAAAGGTCTGAATGAAGTATATCCCCAGTAACGGGTCAGTATTTTCCTGTATTCGTCCAAGCGGTTCATAAATAGGAAAGCAGTGGGTAAGAATAATGCTTTATATGCAAAAATAATAACTGTAATTCAATTTTTTAGCTATAACAAAAAATAAAGACAGCTTTTTAAGCAATCGCCATTTTTTTGTATCTTGCGCCATCAAAATCAAACACCGGTTGCTTATGTCTTTTCTTGATGATAAAGTAGTTATGGAGGGTATAACTTTCGATGACGTATTGCTTCTCCCCTCCTATTCGACGGTCCTTCCCAGGCAGGTAGATATCAGCTCAAATTTTACCAGGAATATTATCCTGAATACTCCCATAGTATCTGCGGCCATGGATACTGTAACAGAAGCCGAGCTGGCCATAGCAATAGCCCGCGAAGGAGGTATAGGGGTAATACATAAAAACATGTCAATTGAGAAACAATCCATGCAGGTCAGGAAGGTTAAGCGTGCAGAGAATGTTATGATCCTTGAACCTGTTAGCATCGGCATGAATGCAACGGTTTCGGAAGCACTGGACCTGATGAAAGAGTACAAAATAGGCGGTATACCTGTTATCGATAATGAAAATGTCCTGGTAGGAATTGTAACAAACAGGGACCTCAGGTTTGAGAATGAGATGACCAAGAAGATATCAGATATAATGACGAGAGATCTCATTACCACGGACCAGGAAACAGACCTCGAAGAGGCTGCACATATACTTCAGAAACACAAGATAGAGAAACTGCCAATTGTAAACAAGGATAACCAGCTGGTTGGCTTAATAACCTATAAGGATATTACCAAGACTAAAGACAGGCCAACTGCATGTAAAGACAGAAAAGGGAGGTTGCGGGTAGCGGCGGCATTAGGTATAGCTCCCGACACCCTGGAGAGAGCTGAAGCACTTATCAATTCCAGTGTTGATACATTATCCATAGACACAGCACATGCCCATACAGAGAGCGTTCGAAATATACTTAGAGAGATAAAAAGAAATTTTCCCGATATTGAGGTTATAGCAGGAAACATCGGCACTGCCGAAGCAGCAAAAATGATGGCTGAGGAAGGGGCTGACGGCGTTAAGGTGGGTATAGGACCGGGATCGATATGCACAACAAGGATAGTTGCAGGAGTTGGAATACCACAGCTCTCAGCTATTTATAATGTCTCAAAAACCCTCGAAGGTACCGGTATACCAATAATAGCCGATGGGGGTATCAGATATTCAGGCGACATAGTTAAAGCACTTGCTGCAGGTGCCGATTCAATAATGGCCGGTTCACTTTTTGCAGGGGTTGAAGAATCACCCGGTGAAACAATAATTTATAATGGCCGCAAGTTCAAATCATATCGCGGAATGGGTTCAATAGAAGCCATGCAGCTGGGGTCAAATGACAGGTATTTCCAGGATATTGAAGATGATATAAAGAAGCTCGTACCCGAAGGCATAGCAGCAAGGGTACCATATAAGGGTACACTGTCGGAGGTTGTTTACCAGATGATAGGCGGGCTTAGGGCCGGGATGGGATATTGCGGAGCAAAGGATATTACCGAACTTAAAAAAGCACGCTTTGTCAAGATTACCCACTCCGGTATGATTGAGAGTCACCCACACGATGTGACAATAACGAGGGAAGCACCTAATTATAGCAGGTAAGATCCTGAAATCAAAAGTAAGACCATGAAAATCAGGAAGCTTATTAACTATGCAATCGTTTTATCACTCACCGTTAATTTAAATGCACAGCAAAAGGATATTCTGCTGAAAGTGAACGACAGGGTAGTGAGCGTCGATGAGTTCAGGTGGCTGTACCAGAAAAATAATACCAGTGATCATTATACTGACATAGAAGAGTACCTCGATTTATATATCCTTCTCAGGTTAAAAGTTGAAGCAGCCGAAGAAGCCGGTATACATAAAAAACCCTCATTTAAATCCGAATTATCCGGATACAGGAAACAACTGGCAAAAAATTACCTCACTGACCAGGCTGTAAAAGAAAGATTGCTGGAAAGGGCCTACGAGAGATATAAAACAGAAAGACATGCCCTTCATATTCTTATTAAATGCCCGCCGGATGCATCACCCGAAGATACACTAAGGGCATATAAGAGGGCAATGAATATAAGACAGAGAATCAGGCTCGGAGAACCTTTTGAATCGGTTGCCAAGGGGGCAAGTGATGATCCCACAGTAAATATAAACGGTGGAAACCTCGGGTATTTTACTGTTTTCCAGACACCCCTTCCATTTGAAAATGCAGTTTACAGTATGGAGCCCGGTCAGCTTTCCATGCCTGTAAGGACAGCCAACGGATACCATATAATAAAATTACAGGATAAAAGAAAAAATCAGGGAAGGATCAAAGTAGCCCATATCATGAAGGCCACACCCCCCGGCAGCACTGCAGAAACAAGAGCGAGGGCAAAAAATGAAATAGACAGCCTGTACCACCTGCTTGAAAAAGGAGCTGACTTCAGTAGGCTGGCTGAGAATAATTCAGATGATATGATGTCAGCTCAAAATGGAGGTGAGCTGCCATGGTTCGGAAGCGGTGAAATGATACATGAATTCAGCGAAGCAGCATTTAAGCTGCTAAGGGATGGTAATTTTACTGAACCGGTAAAGACAGTATACGGCTGGCATATAATAAAAAGGATTGATAAAGAACCTATGCTTCCACATGAAGAAGCAAAAAAATACCTGGAAAGCAGACTTTCACACTCTTACCTGCTGTCAGTAAGCAAGAAATCATTTGCCGAAAAATTAAAGCAAGAATACAATTATGAGCTGAACAACAATGCATTGGAATGGTTTTATTCAATAGCCGATTCAACATTCAGACATAGCGATGATTACAAAATACAAAGTACTGTGCCGGGTGACGTATTGTACTCATTTGCTTCCGAAGAATGCCCTATGCCGGATTTTGCAGCTTACATCAGAGAAAACGGAAGCCAGGCACCTGCTTATAGCCCTGAAATATTTATAAATACTCTCCTGGACCAAAAAGTATATAAGCATCTCATTGATTATGAAGATTCAATCCTTGAAGAAAAATACCCTGAATTCCGCTACCTTATGAATGAGTTTTATGACGGCATATTGTTCTTTGAAATATCAGACAGCCTGATATGGCAAAAAGCTGAAAATGACAGTACAGGACTTAAGCAGTACTATGAGACAATAAAAAATGAATTCATGATAAAGCCTGAGGTTGCGGCCAGGATATATGAGATCGATGCAGATGCAGGGAAGAGGAAGAAAAGAAGGATGATGAGGGCAATAAGAAGACACCATGACAAGGAGGATTACTATGGGGAAGTAATGAATGAGGCAATATCAGGAAAAGACACACTCGCAAATATAACTGAAGGGACATGGAAAGAAAGAGAAAATGAACTTCTTGATAATATAAGATGGAACAGGGGACTTCATCAGATACAAAAAAATAATGGTATAATAGTTGTTGATATACTCAGTATAAAAAAAGGAAGGCATAAAGACCTTGAAGATATTAGAGGTACCGTAATAAACAAATACCAGGAATACCTCGAGCAACAATGGATCAGGGAATTAAGAAATAAATATGACGTAAAAGTCAACAGGAAATTAATGGAAAAACTAAAATCGGAAACAGGGAAATGAGAACATTTATTGCGGCCTGCAGCATTTTATTTATCTTGTCTGCGTGCACTAACTATAATAATGATAACAATCGAAAGATTGTGGCACAGATAGACGACAAATACCTCTTTGCCGACCAGATACCCGTTAATACAAATAACGGACTCAACAGTGAAGACAGCATAAGCATTGCACGAAATTATATCGACAGATGGATTAGAAATGAACTGATCCTTGGTAAGGCTGAAGAAAACCTTTCAGAAGAATATCAAACAGAAATCAACATGAAGCTGGAAGAAACAAGGGCAAACCTTATGATATACCATTATGAACAACAGATGATGCTTCAGAAAATGGATACACTGGTAACTGAACAGATGATAACAGATTATTATGATAATCACTTACAGAATTTCACGCTGCAGAGCAATATCCTGAAAGTATTGTTCCTTAAACTACCTGTTGAAGCACCTAACATTGAAAAAGCAAGAGCATGGTACAGGTCAAACGAACAGAAGGATATCCAAAGCCTGGAAAGTTATGCATACCAGTTTGCGGAAAAATTTGATGATTTTGGGGAAAACTGGATCAGCATGAATTTCCTCTTGAGAGAATTACCTGATAATATTGATAATGAATCATATTTCCTTAGAAACAACCAGTATTACGAAACCAGGGATTCTGATTATCATTATTTTGTTAACATAAGAGATTTCAGGCTTAAAGGATCGCTGGCCCCAATTGAATACGTCAAGGATGATATTAAAACTATTATATTGAATAACAGAAAGATAGATTTTCTCCAGGAGCTTGAAAACGGGATATACAATGAAGGGATAAGGGATAACAGCTTCCGGGTTTTCGATTAAGCGGGATTCGAAATATTATTAAATTTGAAATAATATATATACACAGGAGTTAATTAATAAAGAAGATTATCAGGAATGAAAATACTCACGCAAATAATTATCGGTTTTTTAATATCCGTATTATTTACTTTAACGGCATCATCACAAGAATATCTTATAGATGAGGTTTCTGCCATTATCGGTGATGAAACAGTTTATTTATCTGATGTTGAAAACATGGTTCTCCAGCAGGTAACAATGGGAGACCGCCGGCCAACAGATAGAATCAGGTGCGAGGTTTTTGAAGACCTTATGGTGCAGTTATTATTTCTTGACCAGGCAAGATTAGACAGTATTGTAATCTCAAATGACGACATTAACCGGATGCTTGATGAAAGGCTCAATGATTTTGTACTGCGGGCAGGGTCGGAAGAAAACCTGGAAGAATACTTCAATAAGAGTATGGTTGAGATCAGAAGAGACTTAAGGCCCATGATGAAAAATCAACGACTTGCATCACAGGTCCAGAGCAACCTTGCCATGGATATAACAATTACCCCGGAGGAAGTAAGAAGATTCTACGAGTCTATTCCGGCCGACAGTTTACCTCTTATACCTGCCCGTGTTAAGATTAGTTTAATACAGATCGACCCCCCCGGACTGGAACAGAGTAAGCTGGAGACAAGGCAAAGATTACTTGACCTGCGCAGGAGAATCATTGAGAGGGAAAGTTTCAGAGCCCTGGCAGTATTATACTCTGAAGATGAAGAATCTGCATCCAATGGTGGCGAAATAGGATTCCAGGTGAGAGCTAACCTTGACAAGGCTTATGCCGATGAAGCATTCAGCCTTAAAAAGAACCAGGTTTCAAAGGTAGTTGAATCTGAATATGGTTTTCATATCATTGAACTTATAGAGAGACGTGGAGATATGGTAAATACAAGGCACATACTTATTAAACCCAAAATAAAACCAGAGCAGGCAATAGAGGCTAAAAACAAGCTTGACAGCATAGCTGATCTTATACGTTCCGACTCCCTGAGCTTCAGGGAGGCAGCTTATATGTTCTCAACACACAAAGACAGCCGAATGAACGGAGGCGTATACGTAACTCCTGATACGAGGGAAAGCCTCATAGAAATTGACAGGTTGCCGCAGCAGATGTATATGGTTGTCAGGGATATGAAAATTAACGAAATATCAGAGGGTTTCCAGATGAAAGACCAGATGGGTAATACTGTTTTCAGGATAATAAAGCTGAATAAACAAACCGAACCGCATATTGTCAACCTTAACGATGATTATAATTACTTGAAAGAACTGGCCCTTGCAAATAAACGTTCGGGTATCTACCAGGACTGGGTACGGAAAAAAATGGAAATGACCTACATACGGATCAGTGACAAATTCAAAACATGTAAATTCAGGAATGAAGGATGGCTCAAGTGAAAGTGATAAGGTATACCTGGCTTATCGCTCTTTTTATCTTACCTTTCAGCATAATGAGCGCTCAGGAAGCTGAGCACGAGGGCAAGAAGAAAATAGAAATTCTGCATGCCGACCTGATGGCCAACCGTGGAGAGATGCGTCAGCTGCTTGGAAATGTGAGATTCAAGCATAAAGAATCATTTATGACATGCGACAGTGCACATTTCTACCCCGACAAAAATCTTGTTGAGGCTTACAGTAAAGTCCATATTTATAAAGGAGACACATTACACCTGTATGGAGAATATTTATTATACGACTCCGAAGCCGAATATGCCTATGTGACCGATTCTGTAATACTTATTGACAATGAAACAGTCCTTAACACCGACTATATAGAATATGACATGGTCAGTGAGACGGCCGTATATACCAGGGGTGGCAAAATAATTAATGAAGATAATGTACTGACCAGTAAGATAGGAATATATCATATAGAAGAAGAGATATTTAACTTCAAGGATAGCGTAAAGCTGGTAAATCCTGATTATACCATGTATTCAGATACGCTTCAGTACAATACGATTAATAAAATTGCGTATTTCCTGGGCCCGTCTGAAGTGGTTGGGGACAGCCTCTATGCCAGGTGTAACAGGGGATGGTACGATACAAAAAATGAGGTAAGCCTTTTACTGGACGATGCTTTTATTGATAATGAGGTACAGCTTGTTACCGGTGACTCATTATATTATGAAAATGAAAATGGCTATGGCACTGCTCATCATAATGTTACCATAAGCGATAAGGAGCAGGATATAATTGTAAAAGGTAATAACTCGTGGTACTACCAGGAACCCGAACGGTTCATGATTACCGATAGCGCACAGTTCATTCAGGAAAACGAGGGTGATTTACTGTTCCTGCATGCTGACACGCTGAGGTCAATAACCATTATTGATTCAACAATGAATTACCGACTGGTAAGAGCTTACTACGGGTGCAGAATATACAGTGAAGATATACAGGCTAAATGTGATTCATTGTCTTATTCATTTCGCGATTCAGTAATACGCCTTTATTATAACCCCGTGCTATGGTCCGAAGCTAACCAGCTGTTTGCTGATTCCATGACCTTAATCACAAAAAATAAGCAAATGCATAAAATGGAATTATATAATAATTCATTTGTGATAGAGGAAGTGGATTCCACCCGGTATAACCAGCTTAAAGGCAGGAACCTGTATGGTTACTTCAGGGATAATAAATTATACAAAATAGAGATCAGGGGTAATTCGGAGAAGATATATTTTGCTATCGAGGAAAATGAGCTGATGGGTGTGGACCAGTCGACTTGTGTTGATATGGACATATATATTGAAGATGGTAAAATAAAAGAAATCTACATGATGGAAAATCCTGAAGGAACCCTGGATCCACCCCTGTATACACAGCCTTCATTAAGGCGCCTTGAGAACTTTTCATGGTATGAGGCCATAAGGCCTAAAAATAGATATGATATTTTCAGGAAATAAAGTGATTAATACTCATCTTCATTGAAAAAGAAGTCATCCTTACTGGGGTAGTCGGGCCAGATATCCTCAATACTCTCGTAGATATCTCCTTCGTCTTCTATTCCCTGGAGGTTTTCGATTACCTCCATAGGAGCTCCTGACCTTATAGCATAATCAATAAGCTCGTCCTTGGTTGCCGGCCAGGGAGCATCTTCAAGTTTTGATGCTAATTCAAGAGTCCAGTACATTATTCCCTTCTTATTTCCGGATTTGGGTCTGCAAATAAATAGTAAATTATTCAATAAAACAACAGTAAATTCCAATTTTTTTCCACCAGTGCGAGTACTATCCTGTAAGAGACAGGCATCCGGGAGAGCCCGCTAAAATATCAGTTTCTTTGGATGGTATCACTTGCCACTGTTCCGTCCATCAGCCTGATTATCCTTTTTGCATACATGGCTATATCTTTTTCATGGGTAACAAGAATAACGGTATTTCCTTTCTTATGTATAGCATCAAGGAGTTTCATAATATCCACTGATGTTTTGCTGTCGAGATTACCCGTTGGCTCATCAGCCAGTATGATAGAAGGCGTATTTACCATTGCCCTTGCAATGGCAACTCTCTGGCACTCTCCCCCGGAGAGTTCATTGGGCCTGTGCGTAATTCTATCGGAAAGGCCAACTGATGTGAGCATTTTCTCTGCTATTTCGTACCTTTCGGCTTTGGGAATCCCTGCATAAATAAGAGGCAACATCACATTTTCAAGAGCAGTATACCTTGGCAGAAGGTTGAAGGTCTGAAAAACAAAACCAATCTCTTTGTTCCTGATTTCTGCAAGCTTATTATCTTCTAGTTTGCTGACGTCAGTACCATTAAGTACATATTCTCCTTTGGTAATAGTGTCAAGACAGCCCAGAATATTCATCAGTGTGGATTTACCTGAACCCGAAGATCCCATGACAGCAACATATTCGTTTTTTTCAATAGACAGTGTCACAGATCTCAGAGCCCGAACTATTATTGTACCAATCTGGTAGTTTTTTACAACATCGTTTATCTCAATAAGTTTATCCATATCATGTGTTTAAAAATTGTCCGAAATTAAATTTAATATTCTAATAAATAAAAATTAAACTCATTAAATAATGTTAATATCTTATCACAAAATCCAGTTTTACCATTCCTCCCCTGAAAAATACAAATCCCATCTGGAAAATATCTATACTTACTGACACCTGAGAATTACTTTTTATTTCATTCCATGCCTCAATCATTTCAAAAGAATAATTAATATCATCAAAAATGATAACAGAATCGGGCGTTACAAGTTCTTTCAGGAAAGCAAAATACCTCAATACAGGTTCTTTCCTGTGATTACCATCAACGAAGACCAATGATGGACTGAAGCCCATGTCCCTGACAACAGCCAGCTGTTGATCAAAATCACCCGTCAGGATATCAGTATTATCAATATTGCAGCGCTTGAGATTTTTTTTTGCCCTGTCAGAAAGGGTTTTGCATCCTTCAATACTTATTATTTTTGATTCAGGGGCACCCAGCCCCAGGTAGAGGGTGCTTATGCCCACTGATGTTCCAAGCTCAAGGATATTGTTGCCATTATAAGAGTGTGCAATATTATACAGAACCCTGCCATATTTCTTGCTTATGGATGATATTCGTGATAAATCTGATAAACTGCGACTGGATGATGAAAGATATTGTGAACCTGCCCCCATGTCATTTACACTGAGTACTTCCTTACTTTCTGCCATATCCTTCCTCAGTTCTGAGATTGTTTTAATGACTTCAGCAGGAATATCCTGTCGCAATACAGTATTTATAAAATCAAAAACAAAGGGGCTATGGATACCGTGGCCTCTCCTGTGGCGTGAAAAAATAAAATACTTCAAAGCCCTCCCTATCCTGTAATATTCCATGATGTGAAAAAATACTGTTGGTGAACAAACCAAAAATAATTAATTTAGAATTCAGGTTTCATTAATCCAGTTATATTCTCATCAAATAATGCCTGATATCCTTGACACAGAAATCAAATTCCTTTCAGGAGTCGGCCCAAAAAGGTCGGACTTACTTAATAAAGAGCTGGGTATCAAGACATTTAAAGATCTGTTGTATTATTTTCCTTATAAATATATCGACAGGACAAAATTCTACAGGATATCAGAGCTGGACCCTGACATGCCTTATGTCCAGGTCAGAGGTATTATTGAAGGGTTTCAGACCGAGGGAGGTGGCCGGAATAAAAGATTAACAGCAACATTCAGGGACGAAACAGGTTCAGTTAAACTGGTCTGGTTTAAAGGGCTAAAATGGATTATCGATTCCTATCAGGTGAATAAGGAATATATCATTTTTGGTAGACCGGGATTATTTAATGAAACAATAAATATTGTCCATCCTGAAATTGAAGATCCTGCACAACTTGAAAAGAGGATAAGCAGTAATATACAGGCGCAGTACAGCACCACGGAAAAACTTAAGAATAATTACATTACCTCCAAAACCATCAACAAGTTACAGGGTAACCTTTTCAGCCAGCTTAAAACAAGGGTTAAAGATTCCTTACCATTATGGATGAAGGAAAAATACCGGCTGATGGATCTGCATGATGCCCTTTTCACCACTCACTTCCCAAATGATAATAAGGACCTTGAAAAAGCGCGTTTCAGGCTTAAGTTCGAGGAATTATTCTATATACAGCTAAGCCTCCTGAATCTTAAAATAAAACGGGGTAACAGGTTCAAAGGCCACGTCTTCAGCATTGTGGGTAAAAAGTTCAATGAATTTTATACCACTAACCTGCCCTTCAGTCTCACAGGCGCACAGAAAAGAGTGATGAAAGAAATACGGAGGGACCTCGGTTCAGGGAAACAGATGAATCGTTTGTTGCAGGGAGATGTAGGCAGTGGCAAAACACTTGTTGCACTGATGAGCATGCTTATAGCTATTGACAATGGCTACCAGGCATGCATAATGGCACCAACGGAGATTCTTACAATACAGCATTATAACACCATTTCTGCTTTGCTCAGGGGAATTGATATAGAAGTATGCCTGCTTACCGGTTCAACAGGAAAATCGGAAAGGGAGCGCATTGCTACGGGCCTGCAGGATGGCAGCATAAAGATAATAATAGGCACACACGCACTAATTGAAGAAACTGTACGTTTCAGCAAGCTGGGCCTTGTAATTATTGACGAGCAGCACCGCTTCGGTGTTGCGCAAAGGGCAAGCCTTTGGAAGAAAGACAAACACCCTCCCCACATACTGGTAATGACTGCCACGCCTATCCCCAGAACTCTTGCGATGACCCTTTACGGTGACCTGGATGTGTCAGTTATTGATGAGCTTCCACCGGGCAGAAAACCAGTTAAAACGATCCATTTCAACGATTCTGCCAGGTTAAAAGTATTTGGTTTTATGAAAGAACAGATCAAAGCCGGACAGCAGATATATATAGTATACCCCCTTATCAAGGAATCAGAAAAAATGGACTACAAGGATCTGGAGGATGGCGTTGAAGCAATAACAAGGGCCTTCCCTCCTCCCCAATATGTCATATCTGTGGTTCATGGCAGGATGAAGTCACGTGACAGGCAAATATCAATGAAATTATTTACCTCGGGGCAGGCTGATATACTTATCGCAACAACAGTAATAGAAGTAGGCGTAGATGTACCAAATGCCTCTGTCATGATCATTGAATCAGCCGAACGCTTTGGTCTTTCCCAGCTTCACCAGCTGCGAGGCCGGGTAGGCAGGGGAGCAAAACAATCATATTGCGCGCTTATGAGCTCGGATAAGTTATCAAATGAAGCTCGCAAGCGAATTGAAATAATGGTGAGCAGTAATGACGGCTTCGAAATTGCCGAAGCTGACCTGCGCCTGAGAGGACCCGGTGACCTGGAGGGAACAAGGCAGAGCGGTATTGGTTTTGACCTCAGGATAGCCAACCTCGGGAAAGACGGTCAAATACTGGAATACGCCAGGAGAATCGCCGATGAAATACTTAGCGATGATCCATTGCTCCAGAAACAGGATAATATTGTCCTTAAACAACAACTCAGCAAACTAAAAAAAACTGAATACGACTGGAGCAAAATCAGTTAAATCATAAAATTAATACCTGCCAGGGCTTATTTAGACTTATTCTATATTATTTTAAGCTGTTTAAAAACTGATTTTATGCATATTTATTTTGACAGCATATTATAAATTTGCCCATTCAAAACATTCATAGTGCAGTATAATGCAAAGCGAAGATACAATTGAACATACTGGCATAGTAAAATCAGTTGACAATAATCATATCACTGTAAATATTATTGCACATCCTGCCTGCGCAGGATGCGTTGCCAAAGGCATATGTGATCTTTCAGGGCGTGAAAATAAAGAGATTAAAGCGCTTACAGGCCCTGAAGTAAGTCCCGGAGAAAAGGTGTTTGTTGTAATGAAGAAATCTTTGGGTTTCAGGGCATTGTTTCTGGGATACCTTCTGCCTTTTATAATTGTTATGCTTATATTGATCACGATGAGTTCGTTATCATTTTCAGAACCGGCCACCGGCATCACAGCATTATTATCCTTAATTCCTTATTACATAATTATATACGTTTCGAAGGAGAAGGTAGGAAAGAGTTTTTCATTTACGATAAAAAAAACAGACTAAATGAGTTCTGTAGTACTTATAACCATAGTATCATTAAGCCTTTTAGGAATAATTGCCGCCCTGATATTATATTTTGTCGCTCAAAAGTTCAAGGTATATGAGGATCCTCGCATTGATGAAGTAGAAGAAGCCTTACCCGGTGCCAATTGCGGAGGTTGTGGCTTTGCAGGTTGCCGGAATTTTGCCGAAGCACTGGTAAAATCTGAGACATTTGAGGGATTATATTGTCCTGTGGGTGGTAAGGAAACGATGGACAAGGTGGCAAAAATACTCGGAAGGGAAGCTCCAAAGGTTGAGCCAAAGGTTGCTGTTGTACGCTGTAACGGAACCCCTGCCAACAGGAAAAAAACCTCTTACTATGACGGAACAAATACCTGTGCTATTGAGCATAATCTTTACAGGGGAGAAAGTGACTGCCCTTACGGTTGCCTGGGGTTGGACGATTGCGTTAATGCCTGTGATTTTGATGCCCTCCACATGGATAAAGAAACAGGCTTACCCGTGGTAACTGATGACAAATGCACAGCATGTGGTATGTGTGTAACGGCTTGTCCTCGTAATATAATTGAACTCAGGACAAAGCAAAAGAAAGACAGGAAGATATTTGTCTCATGTGTAAATGAGGATAAAGGCGGACCTGCAAAGAAAGCCTGTAGTGTTGCATGCATAGGATGTGGTTTATGTGTAAAAGAATGTCCATTCGATGCCATTACGCTAAACAACAATCTTGCATATATTGATCCCGATAAATGTAAATTATGCAGGAAGTGTGTTCCTGTATGTCCCACAAATGCAATAATCGAGGTGAATTTTCCACCTCGTAAAACGGAACAAAAGAAAGAGGCGGAAAAGACAGAGGCATAAAATTACTGAAGTTGAACTAAAATAACATAAAGTGTTGAAGACATTCCCAAAAGGAGGCGTTCATCCACCTGAAAACAAGATATCTGACGATATACCGATAGAGATATTACCTGTACCGGAACAGGTCACCATACCAATCAACCAGCACCTGGGAGCGCCTGCTGAACCGGCAGTCAAAAAAGGCGATGAGGTTAAAGCCGGTCAACTAATTGCCAGTGCCAGGGGTTTTGTATCAGCAAATATTCATTCGTCGGTCTCAGGTAAAGTACTGAAGATTGACAAGGCACTTGATTCATCAGGATACAAGCAAACATCTATCATAATCAATGTGGAGGGTGATGAATGGCTTGATTCTGTTGACAGCAGTAAAGACCTGAAAAAAGAAATAAAACTCAAAGGCGAGGATATAATTAAGAAGTGTTCCGAAAATGGCATTGTAGGTATGGGGGGAGCAACATTCCCTTCGCATGTAAAGTTGAGCATCCCTCAGGGCAAAAAATGCGATATATTAATCATAAATGGTGTTGAATGCGAACCCTATCTCACTTCCGATCATCGGCTGATGCTCGAAAAAACAGGGGAGCTTCTTACTGGAACATCACTGCTTATGAAGGCGCTGAACGTTGACAGAGCCATCATCGGTATTGAAAATAACAAGAAAGACGCCATTGAAAAGCTAAGCCGCATGGTTTCGGAATATGACGGCATCAGTATTCAGGCTGTCAAGGTAAAATATCCGCAGGGAGCAGAAAAACAGCTAATAAGATCGCTTATAAAAAGGGAAGTTCCTTCTGGAGGCCTGCCCATGGATGTTGGAACAGTAGTTCATAATGTTGGTACCGCTTACGCTGTTTACGAAGCTGTACAAAAAAATAAACCCCTCGTTGAAAGGGTAGTCACCGTATCGGGTAAAGACGTGCAGAAGCCCGTGAACCTCCTTATACGCATAGGAACACCGGTAAGCAAACTTATAGAATACGCTGGAGGTTTGCCGGAAAGCACTGCTAAAGTGGTAAGCGGCGGACCTATGATGGGTAAAGCGCTGAGTTCACTTGAAGTGCCCGTAACAAAAGGCACCTCAGGTATAATAATTTTCAGGGAAGATGAGTCACGCAGGAAAAAAATGGCTCCCTGTATCAGGTGTGGAAAGTGCCTGTCAGCTTGCCCCATGGGATTAGAGCCCTACCTGTTGATGACACTGGCAGAAAAAGAGCTGTACGAAAGGGCTGAAAAAGATAGAATAATGGATTGTATGGAATGTGGTTCTTGCAGTTATATATGCCCGGCAAGTCGTCCTTTACTGGATTATATCAGGCTGGGCAAGAGCAATATAGGAAAGATAATAAGAGAAAGAAAACAAAAATAAGCACGACCAGAAATAGACCATAAATAATGAATAAACTATTTACAGTATCGCCATCTCCACATGAGTACAGTACGGAGTCAACGAAAAAACTCATGTATGGAGTGGTAATAGCACTTTCACCTGCCTTTCTGGCCACTATATGGTTTTTTGGCTGGGCTGCCCTGCTGGTAACATCAGTTTCAGTGGTTTCCTGTGTTATCTTTGAGTATCTTATACAAAAATATATTTTAAGGAAAGAAGCCTCTGTAAATGACGGATCAGCAATAGTAACAGGCTTATTGCTTGCTTTTTGCCTGCCTCCCAACCTCTCCATCGGCCTTGTCATCCTTGGAGCCCTGGCAGCCATTGGCATTGGTAAAATGACATTTGGGGGTCTGGGCAATAATCCCTTTAACCCTGCACTGGTAGGCAGGGTTTTCCTCTTTCTTTCCTTTCCTGTTCAGATGACAACCTGGCCTGTCCCAAAGGGATTTAGCAACCGTTTAAGTGATGCAATTACAGGAGCAACCCCGCTGAGCATACTGAATGAAAACTATGATAAGGTTTCAGTGGATAAGGTAATGGCTGACCCGGAACTGGGAATGCCTGATTACCAGCAACTTTTCTGGGGAGATATGGGAGGATCACTCGGTGAAATAGCGGCCTTTGCCCTGTTGTTAGGACTCGCATATATGCTTATAAGGAAAATAATTACCTGGCATATCCCTGTCAGTATACTTCTTACCGTAACTGTATTCACCGGTATATTATGGCTCGCAAACCCTGAATCAAATGCCGATCCCCTATATCACTTGATGACAGGGGGCTTGCTCCTGGGGGCTATTTTTATGGCCACCGATTACGTAACCTCCCCTATGTCATATAAAGGCATGATAATATATGGTGTGGGAATAGGTATTATCACCGTTCTTATCAGAAGGTTCGGGTCTTACCCTGAAGGTGTGCAGTTTGCAATACTCATTATGAATGCTTTCACACCTCTTATTAATATATATTTCAAACCTTCACGGTTCGGAGAGGAGGTAAAAAATGGCTAAAAAAGAATCAAACCTGAAAAACATGCTCATTGGTCTGCTGACTATAACTTTTGTAGCCTCAGCATCTCTCGGTGGTATTTACAAGCTCACCAAAGAACCAATAGCAGAAGCAATGCTTGCAAAGAAGAATAATGCCATAGGTCGCGTACTACCGGAATTTGACAATAATCCTACCGCTGATGTTTACAAAAAAGCCGTAGATAATGACACCCTGTATTTTTACCCGGGGATGCAAGGTAATACGCTGGTAGGAACAGCAGTAGAAACATTTACAAACCAGGGTTTCTCCGGTGAGATAAAACTTATGGTTGGTTTCCTGCCCGATGGTACTATAAATGACATAGCCGTACTGGATCATGAAGAGACCCCGGGGCTTGGGAACAAAATAGAAAGGAATAAGTCGGACTGGAGTGTACAGTTTCAGGGTAAAAACCCTGAAACATTTGAGCTATCAGTTAAAAAAGACGGAGGTGATGTAGATGCTATTACAGCCTCAACTATCAGTTCAAGAGCTTTTTGTGATGCAGTAACAAGGGCTTATGAAGTTTTTAAAAGCATTAAAAACAAGTAAATAGCTAAAACAAAAATATGAACCAGCTTAAGAATTTTACCAAAGGCTTTATCAAGGAAAATCCTGTATTCACTCTCTTTCTGGGCCTTTGTCCCACACTGGGAGTAACCACTACTGCTATAAATGGAATGGGTATGGGCCTGGCAACAACATTTGTATTGTCGATGTCGAATATAGTAATTTCACTTATAAAAAATTTTATTCCTGATAAAGTCAGGATACCTTCCTTTATAGTTATAATAGCGTCTTTCGTAACTATTGTCGAGCTTACGATGCAGGCTTACCTCCCGGTACTTTTTGAAGCCCTCGGGATCTTTATTCCGCTGATAGTTGTTAACTGCTTTGTACTGGGACGTGCTGAAGCATTTGCATCAAAGAACAATCTCCTGTCATCTGCTATAGACGGACTTGGCATGGGCCTGGGATTTACCTTTGCCCTCACCCTCCTGGGCTCTGTGAGAGAAATACTCGGTTCGGGATCAATATTCGGTCTTGAATTTATTAAAGGTGATGGCATTCTTATTTTTATATTATCCCCGGGAGCATTCATAGCACTGGGATATTTGATAGTGATTGTCAACAAACTAAGCAAGAAAGAATCATAAGATGGAATATATAATAATTATCATATCGGCCATATTCGTAAATAATATTGTTCTTGCCAAGTTCCTGGGTATTTGTCCCTTCATAGGAGTATCAGGAAAAATTGAAACAGCCATCGGGATGTCGGGAGCAGTATTATTTGTCATGACCATAGCCACACTGGTCACTTACCTCATCCAGAATTATATACTTATTCCTTTCGGGATAGTTTACATGCAGACCATTACCTTTATCCTGGTCATTGCCACCCTTGTTCAACTGGTAGAGATAATACTGAAAAAAGTAAGCCCTTCCCTATACCAGGCTCTGGGTATCTTCCTGCCCCTGATAACCACTAACTGTGCAATACTGGGAGTAGCCATCATGGCAGGTCAGCAGAATCTTAACCTGATGGAAAGTATTGTTTTTGCTATTGCGAATTCGATAGGTTTTGGTCTTGCCCTTATTCTCTTCGCAGGTATTCGTGAACATCTTGATCTGGCAGAGGTACCTGCACCCATGAAAGGAGTCCCTATAGCCTTTGTTGTTGCTGGCTTGCTTGCTATGGCCTTTATGGGATTTGCAGGTATAGTCTGAAAAAGGATCCTATTTAAAAGCTGTCTCCAGTAAGCCGTCACCATCAATCCTGAGACGGTCAAAATATTCAGGCACAGCTTTACCTGTCAGCTTATCCACATATAATTTAGCCAGGTACTGCCCCAGCATGAATCCCTGCCCGCGCAAGCCAATGAACAAACCTTTTTCAGGATCAATAAGCATCCGGGGTTCAACATAATAACCTGCCCAGACAGCCTGGAATCCAACCGATGACAGAGAGGGTATCCAATCAACAAACACTTCTGTTATTATCTCAAAGAAATCCTGTGAATTGATTTCCAGTTTCTTTTCTGTTTCTTCCGGCTCTATCATTGGTGAAGCACATCCAATTATCTGCCCTGTCTCAGCCAGCTGCTGACCATAAACTGCAGTAAATCCCCTATACTTTCTGCGATCAATGAGCATTGACAGGGGCTTACCCCCGATGCCTAGCATGGGCATGCGGCGAGTAATAAAAGCCTGGTGTTTAACAGGATATATACCTGAGTCAAGGCCTAATTTTGATGCGAATTTTGCACCTTCTGCTCCCAGGGCGTTAATAAAAATCCCAGACTGGTATTCTATATATTCATTATTATGATCATGAACAATAATATGATAGTCCTCACCAACTCTTTCTACATCTATTAGTTTGCAATCCTCCAGTACCTGCCCACCATGTTGTATCCCAATATTTCTTATCACATCGATTACTTTGCCCGGTGTAGCCTGCCAGCAATTATCAGTAATAAGTGCAGCCTTATACTTGTTAAGGGAAGGAATAAAATACGGAGATACTTTCTCCTGAAAATCACCGGGATCAACCATTTCTCCACCCGACCAGGCCATTGAAGCTTCCAGGTCGTTATATACCTGGTCATCGTGGGCAAAGGTCACATATTGTATCGGTAAGAAATCAATATTCGCTATATCCTGTAACTCTTTAAATATCTGTAAATTATTATTTGCTATATCAGAAAGTTCCGGCACGCTGAAATTAGGTCGGCCACCGGCAATATTTCTCCATGATGAGCCCCGCCCGTAATTTATCATTACGGGTTCAAGTCCTGCTTCTGCCATATAGCGGAAGAGAGCGCTTCCGCCTATACCTCCTCCGGCAACAAATGATTTTACTTTAACCGTTTTACGTTTCTTCCCATACAGGTGGGTAATTACATGTTCATGTCTTTCCCGGGGAAACAATTCACCCATTTTCACCTGGTTGGAAAGTGGTCCGCGTGGTGTAGTACCTCCAACCAGTGAAATACCATATTTAGGCAAAACAGTTCTTAGTCGTTTAATACATCTCTTACCCCGGCATGGCCCCATGCCCATTCTCGTTAAATGTTTTATTTCATCTATTGATATGAATTTTCTGTTTCCTATGATATTCAATATATCACCCAGTTTTACATCTTCGCAATGGCAGATATACTCATCTCCCTCATATTTATCATCTGCTTCTTTATAAGCGATTTCATCAGGGTATATTTCTTTAGCAATAAAACCCCGTACGGGAATAAGATCTTCGCCGTGTATATCAAGAGCTTTCACCCTGGCAACATTTGTCTTGTTTTCTTTCCTGAGTACTTTTTCCAGTATACCCTCCCCTATTTTCTGCCCGTCATTATTCACCAGGTATACTTCAGAATTTTCTTCCACTTCATATTCGATGGGAAGGAACAACCAGTCTTTTTTCAGGTTATATCCAAAAATCCCAAGTCCCGGGCACTGGTAAACACACCTCATACAACCTATGCACTTATTAAAATCTATCTCCGGCACTGTGCTTGTTGATGATTTTGTAATCGCTCCATAAGGGCATGCAAAGGCACAGGGGTTACATGCAAATCCATAAAGGCAATCAATCAGAACGAAAGGTTTTTCATACATCCTTTCTTTTGAGGGTATGTGGGGTCCTTCAATGATTTTTACCGGTTCCTGCTGAGAATCAATATATTCCTTTGAAATTTTCAGGTATTCTTCATAATTATATCTCTGTCCCATTTCCTCAATAATCTCTAAAGCAACTTGCTTACCCCTCAACACAGCACTTGTGCCCTCTCCTATCCTTATAGCATCTCCGGCTCCAAGGCAGTGTCTGCCAAACACTTTTCTTCCTTTGATAAGCAGTTCATCATCGGAAATCAAGCCTGTGCAGATATTAATCACATCAATTCCATCAATTAACTTTTCTGTTCCGGGCACCGGTTCGAAGTTCTCGGCATCAGCAATGACTGCTCCTGTTATGCCATCATAATTATCATTAGGTATTGCTTTTACAAGTATTTTAGAGGTAAGAATGGGGATCCCCAGGCGCCTTACCCGGTTTGCCTGAACAGGAAATCCGCCTTCTCCGGGCATTGCTTCAATAATAGCTTTCACCCTTGCCCCTGCCTGTACTAACTGGTAAGATGTAAGGTAACCTATATTTCCTGCTCCCACAGTCAGCACATTTTTACCCAGCAATGTAAATTCCAGGTTCATCATTTTCTGGACAACTGCTGCAGTATACACTCCAGGAACATCGTCATTTTCAAAGGGGGGCATAAAGGGCACTGCTCCAGTGGCAACAATAAGATATTCTGAATCAACATAATATATCTCTTCCGATTTAATATTTTTCACAGCCAGCCTCTTCCCTTCCAATATATCCCATACTGTTGAATTCAGAAATATGCCCTCAGGATTTTTGCCTGCCAGGTCACTGGCAATATCAAAGCCTCTCATCCCTCCGAATTTTTTTTCTTTCTCAAAGAAGAAAAACTGGTGTGTCTGCATCAGAAACTGCCCGCCAATCTGGTCATTATTGTCAATTACAATATTGTTAACATTGTGCTGGTTCAATATGTCCCTGGCTGCAAGGCCTGCCGGACCTGCACCTATTATTACCACATCTGCTTTGTAAACATTTAAGGCTTTGTCTGTTACTATCTTTTCAACTTTGGGTATGTAATCATGCGGTATTGTTTTTACCTCTTTGACATCATTGACGCGTGTAATACATATTCTCCTTATCACTCCATCCACAAGCATTTCACAGGCACCACATTTTCCTATACCGCATTCCAGGCTACGGTTCCTGTTCTCCAAACTATGACTGTGAACAGGGTATCCTGCCTGGTGAAGGGCTGCAGCGATAGTGAAATCTTTCTCTGCGACAATCGTATCCCCATTGAATTTAAAACTAACCTTTTCTTTCTCAGGGACATCCAATACAGGATGTTTTGTTATCTTATGCATATCACGATTACTTTAATTACTAAAATCGCATGAAAAATAATAATAGTAGAACAAGAAATAACTGATTTCTGTCAGTAAGAATTCTGACATTGCGAATGATGAAGGATAATAGGTATTGACAATTAATACAAGGAGTATTAGGTGGTAAAGTTTATAATATTATAAGACTTATTCCTATAACAATAATTCCACTTATAAGTCCATAGATAGTCGTATGATGCTTACCATATTTATGGGCCGCCGGCAAAAGCTCATCAAAAGATATATAGATCATTATTCCGGCAACCAATGCAAATACATAACCCAATACAATCTGGCTGGTAAAAAACGAGAGGATAAAATATCCAAACAGGGCTCCTAAAGGCTCAGACAAACCTGAAAAGGCAGCCCACCAGAATGCTTTTTTTCTTGAGCCTGTTGCATAATATACAGGTACCGAAACAGCTATGCCCTCGGGGATATTGTGTATTGCAATGGCGATAGCTATGCTTATACCAACAGTTATATCAGATACTCCTGCCATAAACGTTGCTATACCCTCCGGGAAATTATGAATGGCTATAGCTATAGCAGTGAAGAAACCTACCCGCAACAGTCTTTTACCCTTGAAGGCCCGACCGTTATCCATCTGCTCCAGGCTTCTTACCACATGAGGGTTTTCCTTTGACGGTACCATCTTGTCTATTAAAGCTGACATTCCAACACCAGCAATGAAGAAAAATAAAGTCAGCCATGCTGATGTACGGGTCGTATAGTATTCACTAATTATGGTATTTGCTTCACCAAGAATCTCTGTAAATGATATATATATCATTACCCCGGCCGAAAAACCCAGTGAGTAAGAAAGGAATGTTGTGTTCGTCCTTTTTGCAAAAAAAGCTATTCCACCTCCAATAGCTGTTGCCATCCCAGCAAAAAGTGTTAGGCCAAATGCCAGATAAACATTATTCCACTCCATCCCTTTAAGAGAAATTAAATGTAATCCGCAAAATTACAAAAAGTAAGTATAATGCAATGACGAAATACCCAAACTTATCAAAGAAGCCCAATTGATCTTTACCCGGAGAACATACTTTAATTACCAATGCTGTTTATGATAATATCACGTAAAACGTTATTTTTATATTTAAATCTGCTATATTGAATCAGGTGCTTAAATATTACAGAGTATTGGGACTGGAACCCGGGGCCCAGATCAACGATATTAAAAAAGCTTACAGGCATTGTGCAAGAAAATATCATCCCGATATAAATAAGTCGGACTCTGCCAGTGACCTTTTCATAATGGCAACCGAAGCATACCAGTTCCTCCTGGCCCATCATCAAAGAAAGGAGTCTGATACGGCCAGGGCCGGGGAGTTTATCAATGAATGGGACAGGTACAGGAGGGAGCAGGCAAGGCGTAAAGCTTATGCCCATGCCAGGACACAATATACAAATTTTGTTAACTCAGACCTTTACAGATCAACAAAGATATTCGACAGGACAAGAATTTTCATAGGTATTGTGTTTTCAGTGTTTATCATAGCGCTTGCCATAAACGGATATATTGTCAGGCTTAAAATGGTTGACAAGGGATTTGAAAAACCAACTCTCTCAGGCTTTCTCCTGTTGGTATTTATCGGTATACTTTTTCTGCTGACTTCCCTCTTGTATTTATTAAATCATTATAAGAATAAGAATAACGACAAGAATAAAAAATAATACCTTAGTATGCGAAGGAAAATAATAAACCCCTACGATCCTGAAATAAATAAGTGTTTTGGCTGCAGCAGTAAAAATCCAATCGGGCTCAAACTAGAATTCGAGGAAGTTGATGATTATGTTGAAGCAATATGGGAGCCAAAAGAATATTTCCTTGAAAAATAAGGCTTTACATGGCATGTTTTTTGCAGCAAATTAGGAGGCCAAACCAAAAATAAGACATGATGAAACGATACCTCTTCTTAACAGTAATACTTATTATAATACCCTTAACCTGTTGTGAAAAAAACAGCACGGATAAGCTACCGGACGAGCCCTTACCCATAGAACTTACCGCAGCACAAAAGAAACTGGTCGAATCAGACAACAACTTCAGTTTTGACATTTTCAAGCTTGTAATGCAGGAAAACAGTGATGTCGAAAATGTAATGATCTCACCCTTAAGTATATCATATGCTCTTTCAATGACACTTAACGGGGCAAACGGAGCAACACGTGACTCGATGATGAAGGCTCTCAGGTATTATAACATTGATATAGATGAGATAAATAACTCATATAAAGACCTTACCGACAAGCTTGTAGATATCGATGAGCGAGTGTTGATGGAAATTGCCAATTCGGTATGGGTTGAAGAAAAACTGAGGGTTAAACAGGCTTTCATGGATAAGCTGAAAGAATATTTTGATGCCGAAGCTCACGACTTCTCTGTCAACGACCCGGATATAGTTGATGTAATCAACCAGTGGATAGAAGAGCATACACATGGCAAGATAAAGGATATGATCGATCCTCCACTGCCCCCGGACATTGCCATGCTGCTTATCAATGCCATATACTTCAATGGCCAGTGGAAATATGAATTCGATGAAACTAAGACCACTGATATGACATTCTACCCGGAAGGCGGATCACAGGTGGATGTCCCTATGATGAACCAGGAATTGACTACCAGAATTAATATAAGGGAAAAATTCATGATCCTCGAATTGCCATACGGCCAGGGTAATTATGTGATGGATATTATTCTTCCGGCTGATGGTTATACAACATCAGATATAATACCCATGTTAAACTCCGATGACTGGAATAACTGGATTGAGGGTATGTTTAATAAAGATGTGGAATTATATATGCCAAGGTTCAAGTATGAATTCAAGACTGAACTGAACGATGTTCTTTCCGCCATGGGTATGGAGATAGCATTTAAGCCATATGAAGCAGACTTCTCCAATATATCCGAACAGGATCTTTTCATAAGTAAAGTATTACACCAGACATTTATTGAAACCAATGAGGAAGGCACGGAAGCCGCCGCTGCAACGGTTGTAATGATAGAATTCACTTCTGTACCAAGCGGGCCCCTGGAGGTAAGACTTGACAAACCCTTTATATATATTATAAGGGAAACAAGTACCAACAGTATTGTCTTCATGGGTAAAACAGGCAATCCTGCTGTTTAAGTATAAATAATCTTTATCTTTGGCAATTTCCAGAAGGAATTGTATGATAAGGCTTTTTATATTTTTTATATTGCCGCTATCCGTTCAAGCATTAGGTTTCATGAATATTCCAGACAGTAAGCAGCCTGATCAGCCACTCTTTTCATTCGGATTGATTGCTGATATCCAGTACTGCGAGTGTAAAAACTATGGATCAAGATTTTTCAATAACTCACTCACCAAACTAAACAAAGCAGTTAAGGGTCTTAATGATTCCGATGCTGAATTCATATTCACCCTTGGAGACCTCATAGAAAAAAATTATAAATCGTTTGACCCGGTATTGAAAATACTTGAAAAAAGTGATAAAAAGGTTTACCATGTACTCGGCAATCATGACTATGAAGTAAAAAATAGGTATAAAAAGAAAGTAGAATACCTCCTCACAGGTGAAAAAAGCTATTACAGTTTTACCAGCCGGGCTTACCGGTTTATTGCTCTTAATACATGTGAAATAAGCACTTATTCAGGCTCTATGTTAGCAACGATCAAAGCATCCAATATTATTGACAGGCTAAAGAGAGAAAACCTGCCATATGCTTTTGAATGGAATGGTACTATGAGTAAGAAACAGATAGAGTGGTTCAAATCAGAACTTATTGAAGCTCGTAAGAAGAACGAATATGTATTTGTATTTTCACACCATACCATAGAGCCTCTGGGAACTCATAATATGTACAACAGGAAAGAAATACTGGATATTGTTTCAGGCTTTGACAATATCATAGCATGGTTTTCCGGTCATGAACATTCGGGCGGTTATGGTAATTATAATAATATACACTTTGTAACCTTAAAGGGCATGGTGGAGACTCCTGACAGTAATGCCTGGGCATTGGTGGAGATATATGATAATAAATTAATGATCAAAGGGAAAGACAGGCAGGAAAGCTATATACTGACATATTAGTATTTTCAGGAAATTTCCACAAAATTAAAGTCCATGTCCAGTACTGCAGCAAAGTATTCTCCTCTTTCGAGGATATCCTCATCACCTTCTTCATAGAACCAGTTCACAAAATACTTCTTGTCTTTTAACCTTAACTCTTTCAGTTCCTGGAGCATTATGATAATATATTTTGCGGTGGCACTGTTGAAATATTCAAGCTGAATATCAACAAAGGTTGTATCCGCGGGATCATTAATATATTCAGTGACCCAGTCGATTACGTCATCAAAAAAATCCTGGGGATTTTCATGAATCGAGCGGCCCTTGAACCTGAGAGTACCTTCAGGACTCAGGGAGATTTCAGGTGAAGTTTTTGTTGCCTCTAAAAATAGCCTATCCATTGGCTGGTATTTACTGCTAATATAGTTATCGGTAAATAAATATAAAATCTTTACTTATAATATTTTTGAAATATGTCCTCATCAAGGTTTGATACTGTGATTTTTCTTTTACCATCCTCTATTTCATGGATCATATTCACAATTGCCTCATTCACGGGTGTAGGGACTCCATATTCCCTGCCATTTGATGCAATATATCCATTAAGGTAATCAATCTCCGTAAGCTTTCCTCTCTCCAGTGACTGGAGAGAGGATGATTTTAAACGACGATATTTTATCCCCATCAACAGCAGTGTAATGTGTCTTCTCATTTCGCAGAATCCATTACTTCCCCTTATAAACCTATAATAGTTTAACCTGTTTCCGTAATCCTCAACCCTGACCTGGAGTACGTGTGCAAGTTCAATAGCTTCACGAATTATTTCGATAAACAATTTCCTTGCTTTGCGCCGTTGCATCATCTGCCCCAGAACTAAGCCTGTTAATGCTCCAACCGATGTGATACATGAATTTATGATAAGTTTGGAATAGAGGTGGCCCATGATGTTACCGGATATCCTTACCGGCATTACTTTACCCAGCAGGCTTGCAATGTCATGTAAGCTCTCATCTTCAGTCCTGTCAATATAGCCTATCACGAAATCACCCGTTGAAGTCATTACCAGATCTCCCGGTTTATTCATTGTGGCTCCCCACCCCACAATACACCCCACAATATGGTCATTCCCCACTATCCGGGCAAGTTCAGGTTCGCAAATTCCATTTTGCATCGATACCACCAGGCTGGTTTTTTTCAGCAGTGATTTCAGATCCTCAGCTGCTTCGGCCATGTCTGTTGCCTTGACAGCCAGTAATATAATATCTTTCTTACTGCCGCTTTCTTTAATAGAAATATGGGCTTCCATACTTTCAGTTAACGTACCCTTGACACCATTTACTTTTAATCCTTCATTGACTATTAAGTCCCGGTAATCTTCGTATTTACATACAATTTCTACATTACAATCAGCATTTTTAAGAAAAGCTGCGGTTATGCCACCGATGGAGCCTGCACCAACAACCAAAATTGATTTATCCTCCAAAGCCATGCTGATATTGTTAAATATTAAATCTTGCCAGGGGCACTTCATCCTGGCCGGTAAAATCGTTATCAAGATACTTAAAATAGGCGGTAATTGCAATCATTGCAGCATTATCAGTCGTATATTTCATTTCAGGTAAATATATCTTCCAATCATACTGACCGGTGAGCTTAACGAGGGATTTTCTCAGAGCGCTGTTTGCAGCTACACCCCCTGCAATTCCAACATCTTTTATCCCGGTTTTTTTGGCTGCCATTATCAGTTTATCCACCAGTATTTCAATAATGGTTTTTTGTAGTGAAGCACAGAGGTCATTTTTATTCTCTTCGATAAAATGAGGATCTTTTTCTACAGCGTCGCGCAAGAAATAAAGAAAATTAGTTTTTAGTCCGCTGAAGCTGAAGTCAAATCCTCCTATTCGTGGTCTGGTAAAAATAAATCGTTCAGGATCACCACCAGATGCCAGTTTATCGACAACAGGACCTCCCGGGTATGGAATGCCCATAACCTTAGCACATTTATCAAAGGCTTCACCGGCAGCATCATCAATGGTTGATCCTATTTCTTCAAGCTTCATATTCTCTTTTACAATTACAAGCTGAGTATGTCCACCTGATGCCAGCAGGCAAAGGAAGGGTAATCCTGGCGTCTTATTCCCTTTCCCCTCCTCTTTCAACCAATGTGACAGAATATGTGCATGAAGGTGGTTAACCCCAATCAGGGGTTTATTCATGGCCAAAGCGAATCCTTTCGCAAAAGACGTGCCTACAAGAAGTGATCCCAACAAACCGGGTCCCTGCGTAAATGCCACGGCATCAATATCTTTTCTGGCTATACCTGCACTTTTTATCGCCCGGTCAACCACAGGAACAATATTGGCCTGGTGAGCCCTCGATGCCAGTTCGGGGACAACGCCCCCATATGCTTTATGCACCTCCTGTCCGGCGATGAGATTGGAAAGAAGAAAACCATCTCTCACAACTGCTGCCGAGGTATCGTCACATGAAGATTCGATGGCGAGAATAGTAAGCGGCATTTATCTTTATTTTCAGGTTTTTCGCTATTTTTGGAATATCATTTGTGCATCCGTATAATAATGGGCAAAATTAAGAAAATATATAAAATCCCACTTTTAACATTGCTGGTATTAATTATTCTTACAGGCATTTGCTTTGTAGCTTTGAAAAACCCATCAGTACAAACATGGTTATTTGACAGACTATCGGCCAGGTTCTCAAAAAATACTGAAATAGAAATTTCTGCAGGGAATATAAGATTTACCTTTTTAAATCAAATTGAAGTGGAAAACCTTCTTTTAAAGGATAATACGGCCGATACAATGCTCTATGCACCAATGGTCAGGGCAGGGATAAGAAAAATAAAAAGAAGGGAGAGGCTTATCAGTCTAGGACGGATTTATGTTGACAATCCGGTAATACAGCTACGTCCCGATACCAACGATATACTTAACCTCCAGTATTTTGTGCAACTTCTGGTTAATGAAGACACGGCTAAAAGGAATAAAGATATGCTGATCAGGCAGGTAATCATTGACGATGGAAAACTGAGCTACACTTCGGGTAAAAGGCCTGACACATCAAAAAGTTTTGACATAAACAATGTTTCTCTTACTGACCTCAATCTCAAACTGGATAATTTTAATAAACATTATAAAAATATTGAATTAAATATTTCCAAGCTATCATTTAACACAGGGAAAGGTTTTGTAATGAAAAATCTTTTTACCGAAGTACAGATAGAAGACGGGAAATATCATTTGTTAGACCCCACCATCAGAACCTCAAAAAGTTTTATTAATTCGGAAATGATAGGGGTCGAAATCAGGAATCGCGGTGATAACTTTAATTTTAACCGTGATGCCCTTTTAAAACTTACACTGCAGAGTTCCCTTATTTCATTATCTGACCTTTCGTATTTTATTGCACCCCTCAGGGGTATGGCTAATGATATCCTTTTATCCGGTAGCATAACGGGAACGGTAGAGGAAATGAATGGTAGGGACATTGTACTCTCCTATTCAGACAGTACTATGCTCATGTGCGATTTTGACCTTTCCGGGATGCCCGATTTAGATGACACTTTTATGTTCATCCAGGTAAGCAGTTTAACAACCACAGCCAACGAAATAGCCGACCTCGAGATACCCGGCCCTGGTAAGCTGAATTTCGGAAATGACTTACGGAAACTAGGGGCCATGTCTTTCAGTGGTAATTTTACCGGCTTTATACAGGACTTCGTTACATACGGAACCATAAATACTGAGCTGGGGTCGCTTTCCACTGATATATTGTTCAGACCTGACACATCCAGTACTTTTTTCTATAAAGGCACTTTGCAGGCTCGTTCGGTTGAACTGGGCAAAATATTCAACCAACAGGATATTCTGGGTCCACTTTCAGCCCACCTGGATGTAGAAGGAACATCAAAATCATTTAAGAATTTCAGGGCAGACATAGAGGCAAGCGTTGACAGCCTGCAATTTAAGGATTATACCTACCGTGACATCGAAATCAGTGGCCTTATAACGGAGCAGGTATGGGACGGATCTATCAAGTCAAACACCGAGGACCTGAAGATGGACTTGCTTGGCCGTTTTGACTTCACCGGCTCACTCCCTGAAGTAGATTTCAGTCTTAACCTCCTTGAAGCTGATCTTTACAAGCTCAATCTGGATACATCCGACAGCCTTTCAAGTCTTTCTATGCTTCTTACCGTAAACTTTACCGGCAACAGTATTAATAATATCACCGGGGATATAAGGTTACTGAATTCAAAATTACGGAGAAATGGCGATGAATTAGATCTGTACGATTGCAGCATAAGTGCTTTTAACATTGACAGCTTTACCATGGCAATCAATTTGAGGACAGATTATATTGACGCTGACATAAGAGGTAAATATGACCTGGCTTCAATAGTCCAGGACATTAAGCTTGCCGGATCATATGTTTTTCCGTCACTGATAGACAGCCAGGCAAAGAACTTCTCTGACAATAATGATTTTGGGTATGAAATAAGATTCAAAAATACAGAACTGATAAACAAGTTCTTCAAAACAGGCTTACTGCTTTCGCCAGGATTTACTGTGAAAGGCCGGATTGAGCCGGGGCAAAAGATCAATATCGCTGCTGCAGGAGATTATGTCGTTTATAATCTCAACAGCCTTTCAGAGCCTGAGTTTAACTGCCTGATTGAAGACACCACCATGGTATTTGATATTTATAGTGAGAAGTTGAACCTTGTCAACAGGCTAAACCTGGAACAACTGGGAATCAGATCTGAAACAAAGACCGACAATTTCAACATAAATATTGAATGGGATAATGCCGGCAATATTGAAAATAAAGGAATATTTGCTGCAAGCGGAGAATTCTCCAAACCCGACAGTATCCATACAAGGCTTGACCTTAATATATTACCTGTGGTTATGGTTATCAATAATGAGCCCTGGCAAATCGACAGCAGTAAATTAATTATTGATTCCACCGCCATAAGCATAGACAGGCTCATGGTAAGCCGGGATAATTTTTATTTCATGATAGACGGTAAAGTTTCAGAAGATCCATCCGACAGCATAAATATCAGTTTTAACGGACTGAATCTTGCAGGACTCAACAGACTGGAAAGAGAGCAAGCGGAAGAAGAAACAAAGCAAATAGATTTCGTCCTTGAAGGCTTGATAAATGGGGAGATGCTCTTAACAGACATTTATAATAATCCGATGTTTGAAACAGATGTCCTTATCAAAGAATTTAAACTGAATGATCATGAACACGGTGAGGTAGAAATATTGTCTGAATGGGATAATGATGCAAAGGTGGCGGTAATCAGTGTAAGCAACAACAAGGACGGTAAAAATACTTTCGATGTTAACGGCGCTTATGACCCCGGACAAAAATACCTGGATTTACTGGCTTCAGTAAATGAATTGCCACTGGACATACTAAACCTGTTTCTGAAATCTTTTGCCTCTGATGTTGACGGCCTGGGATCGGGTAATGTAAAAATTATAAGTGATAATGGTAATATATCATTTCAGGGTGATGTACTGGCTGAACAGGCTTTAATGACCATCGATTACCTGCAATCAAATTTTAATTTTTCCGACACCATACATTTCGATAATAACAAAATAATTCTCAGTAGGATACAGATGAGTGACAATAGGGATAATAAGGTTGTAATAGACGGTCAGATATCTCATACAAATTTCAAAGAATGGTTAGTTAACCTGCGTATTGATGCCGATAATATCAAGGTTATGGATACAAGGCAAAAAGACAACAGCCTCTTTTACGGTACAGCCTTTGCAACCGGTGTAATTACTATTAACGGCCCTGCAAATAATCTGGATTTTAATATTTCGGCACAAACAGAAAGAAATACCAGGATGTTTATTCCTCTGGGTGGAGGGGAAGAAATCAATGATTATCCTTTCATAAGCTTCAGGGAAGAAGGTGAGGAATCAGGTAAGGAGATACCTGTTAAACTGCCCATTTTAAACAGGGAAGAAGCCAAATCTATATCGCTCAACTTTGAACTTGAGGTAACACCTGATGCCGAAGTACAAATTGTCTTTGACTCAAAGCTTGGTGATGTGATGAAAGCCAGGGGTACCGGGACTCTTCACATGACTCTTGACAAAGAAAGGGACTTTACTATTTTTGGAGACTATGTAATTGAAGACGGTGAATACCAGCTTACTCTTGGTAACATATTCAACAAGCGCTTTATCGTTGAAGAAGGGGGAACGATATCGTGGAACGGTGATATTATGGACGCCAATATAGATGTGAAAGCCATATATAAACTTAAAGCTTCCCTTGAGGATCTTTTCCAGGACGAAGCCTATGCTGCACGGATACCTGTTGAATGCCACCTGAACATGAGCGGGCAGCTGGCGAATCCAATCATTGGATTTGATATATACCTTCCTACCGCTGATGAATCAATGCGCACTGACCTTAAGGCGGCTATCGATTCCGAAGAAGAGATGAGCAGGCAATTTCTTTATTTATTGGTAATGAACAGTTTTTATCCCGATCCTGCTATTTCCGGCACATCTCTTAATACCACTAATGCCGGTGCCTCAGCCATGGGTGTTACCACCACTGAAATGTTATCAAACCAGCTCAGCAACTGGCTTTCTCAAATAAGCAATGATTTCGACATTGGCTTTACTTACAGGCCGGGAAATGAAATAAGTACCCAGGAGCTTGAAGTAGCCCTTTCAACCCAATTGCTGAATGACAGGGTTATCATAAATGGCAATTTCGATGTAGGAGGCGAAGCCGGCGGCCAGACAAGCTCATCCACAAATGAAATAATAGGTGATTTTGATGTCGAGGTTAAATTAACTGAAAAAATAAGGTTTAAAGTCTTTAACAGGTCAAATGATAACCTGGTATACGAAACAGCACCATATACCCAGGGATTTGGCCTCTTCTTCAGGCAAAGCTTCGACAGCATCAGCGATCTCTTCAGAAGAAAGAAAAGTGTTATGAAGCGTGAAGAAGAAACAGAAATTATTGAAGAATAAAAAAATAAAATTATTTTTGTGCCTTTAATAATTTTGCAGCAAGTACTAAAACCACCTTACTAAAACCTGGCTATTATGTTTATTCTGATGGTCGTTATTTTTGTCCTGGGTTATACAGCTATAGCGCTGGAGCATCCTATGAAATTAGAAAAAGCTGCCAGAACCAGGGATTTAAGGTAATTACCGATAAAATTAAAACGACATCAAAGGTAAAACTGCTATGGATACTCAGTTTCCTTACCTTTTTCATGTCAGCCGCACTTGATAATCTTACTACCACTATTGTTATGGTGGCACTGTTAAGAAAGCTTATTTCAGATAAGGGCGAAAGGTGGTTCTTTGCCAGTATTATAGTGATAGCAGCAAACGCCGGAGGTGCATGGTCACCCATCTTCCGCCGTGTGTCGGAATGCTGTTTGGTCTTGGCATTTTATGGCTTGTCACAGAAATTATGCACAGGTCTAAATCGACCGAGGCCAGGAAGAGAATATGCGTTTTTATGTAGTCAAAAGAGTTGATACACCCACTATTTTCTTCTTTGTGGGCATCCTTATTGCTGTGGCGTCTCTGCAGTCGGCCGGCCAGCTTGCTGTTATGTCAAGGTGGCTGGCTGTAATAGAATATCTTGCAGGTGCAGGCGCTTACTGGCTACAGGTACAAATAATCGGCATTCACTAATAACTGTTAACAAAAAAAGAAGAAACGGGATATAATACAAAACATTATATCTCGTTTTTTTTATATCTTCGATTGTTTTTAAGAGTTGATAGTTTGGCTTTGAACCGGTTAGCAGAAAAGATAAGTCAACTTCAATAAATATAGAGGTATACAGATAATTAATAAATATTAATAATTAAATGAGACTATTAAACATTGCATTGCAGGAATCTGAGCTTTTACTGGAAGAATCCGAGCAGGTAACTCTTTCTTTTGGTGAACTTGTGTTAAAAGGCGGATGGGTTATGGTACCCATTATTTTGCTTTCGCTTATTGCAATTTACATTTTTATTGAGAGATATTATGTTATAAGCCGGGCGGGCCATGAAGAGATGAACTTCATGAACAGGATAAAGGATTACATTTATGACAGTAAAATTGATGCAGCATTGGCACTCTGTAAGTCAAGCAAGTCACCCGCATCAAGGATGGTTGAAAAAGGAATTACCCGTATAGGCCGGCCGCTTCACGATGTAAATACCACAATCGAAAACGTGGGTAAGCTGGAAGTATACAAACTTGAAAAAGGACTGGCAACACTTGCTACGGTAGCCGGTGGAGCGCCCATGATAGGTTTTCTTGGTACGGTTATTGGGATGATTAAAGCGTTCTATGACATGGCAAGTGCAGGAAATAATATTGATGTGGCCCTGTTAAGTAGCGGTATTTATACCGCACTGGTTACCACTGTAGCAGGATTAATAGTTGGAATTCTGGCTTATTTTGCTTATAATATACTTGTATCAAAAGTTGAGAAAGTGATCTTCAGGCTCGAAGCCACCTCAACCGAATTTATGGATATTCTGAACGAACCGGCTTAAAAAAAATCAATTATGGCAATCAGTTCAAGAAATAAAATAAATATACAGTTCAGTATGCCCGGCATGTCTGATATAGTATTCCTGCTATTGATATTTTTCATGATAACATCAACACTGATACATCCCACAGCGCTGAAGTTGCTCCTGCCAAAAGGAAGCCATCAGACTGCCGCAAAACCATTAACCACTGTATCAATAACAAGAGACCTGCAGTATTTTGTTGAAGACCAGCTTGTTGCTTTTGAGGATCTTGAAGCCACACTCAGGCAAAAGATAGGAGATAGTGAAGAAACATATGTATCACTGCATACCGACAGGACTGTACCAATTGAACATGTAGTGAGAGTGATGAATATAGCAAAAAACAACCAATATAAACTGATTCTTGCGACAAGTCCGAAATAACGATCTGTATGACTTTCCTTCGGAGAAGAAGAAAGGCATAATCGGTACATTAATATTTCATATTGTACTGGCTGTCATTCTTATTATTACCGGTTTTCATACCCCGGAACCCTTACCCGAAGAAGAAGGTATACTGGTTAATTTTGGAACAGACGACACAGGCTCGGGCTTGCTCGAACCTGTGACATCATCCGCCATGGAGGAAAGTAGCCAGGCTGAACCTGAACAAGCTGCTGCTGACATAACACAAGAAAACGATGATGCTGTAATGGAAACACAGGCAGCAGAAACACAAATGACCCAGGATTTTGAGGAAGCACCGGTAGTTGAAAAGGAAGTTGAGCAGCCTGATCCCGAAGAAGAACGCCGCAGACAGGAAGAGGCTGAGGCAGAACGTCTGCGCCAGCAAGAGCTTGAGGAAGAAAGACTGAGAAAAGAAGCTGAGGAAGCTGAAAAGAGAAAGCTTGAGGAAGAACAGAGACGCAGAACGGAAATAATGAACCGTACACGTGATGCCCTGGAAAGGGCAAATGCAAGGGGAACCGATACTAGCGGTGAAGGTATTACGGAAGGTCGTGGTAACCAGGGAGTGGAATCAGGTGTTGAAGGTGCTGAAAATTACCGTGAAGGAGCAGGAACGGGGACTGAAGGTATATCTTACGATCTTGCAGGACGCCAGCACAGGTCGCTACCCAAACCAAGCTACGATATTCAGAATGAAGGCATAGTTGTTGTTGAAGTAACGGTCGACCGCAACGGCAATGTAACCCAGGCTGTTCCTGGAGTTAAGGGATCAACCACCCTTGAAGAATATTTCCTTAGGGTGGCACGTGAAGCAGCAATGAAAGCTAAATTTGACCGCAAACCTGATGCCCCCGTAATACAAAAAGGAACAATAACATATCATTTTATCCTGAAATAAACAGGTCAGGAATACCAAGCAGTTTTATTGCTGAAACAAAGATAGCCAGCAGGAGTATAATTCTCACAAATTTAGGACCCCAGCTTACAGCAACATGAGTACCTACCCATGCGCCGAGCATATTCCCCACGGCCAGTATAAGCCCCACGCGTAGGTCAACCTGCCCATTAATGAAAAAGATAATAAGTGCAATGGCAGTATATACAAGAATAATATATACTTTCAGTGCATTGGCTTTAATAAGATCTGCCCCAACACCTAAAACCAATCCCGCCAGAAGGAAAAATCCCACACCTGCCTGGATAAAACCTCCATAGATTCCTATGAAAAAGAATATGACTATTCGCCAGAATTTTGGGCTTCCGTCAATAAGACCGGCATGCTTCCGTATCCACCTTTCAGGTTTGAGCAGTATAATAAAAAACATGAATATGAGTAAGCCACCAATGAATGCCCTCAATATCTGTTCGTTAAAATGTACAGCGATAAGTGCGCCAATAAAAGCACCGGCAGTGGCCGGTATAACAAGCCATGTACCTTCACGGTATTCAAAGACTTTCTTTTTTTTAAAGCTGCCGACCGCTACAATATTCTGAAGGAAAATAGCCACCCGGTTTGTGCCATTGGCTACATTTGCAGGCAAACCCAGAAACATCAGCAAGGGTAATGTGAGAAGTGAACCGCTGCCTGCCATTGTATTTATAAAACCTGCAATAAAACCTACCGCTATTATTGCAAGATAGATATACCACTCCATAGATTGATTAATGCTTACCCTCCCCCAGAATCTCAGAAATTGCCTTTTCAAGGTTAGAAATGAGCGAGTTATCTTTTATTATGTAATCTGTTATTCCCTTACGCGCCATTTCAAGTACAATATCTCCCCTATCCTGGCCCGAAAGCATTATGATTGGAACATCGGGCTTTTCCTCCCTGATCTTATCAAAAATCTCCATCCCGTTTAAAACCTTAATGCCCGATTTGAAGAAATAATAATCAAGTATAATAAGATCTGGATCCCGATCAAGGGCATCTATGCATTCCTCGCCATATTCAAATGGTTCAACAAGATATTCCTCAGAATTAAACCGCTTTATTATAAGTTGGTTGATAAAAGGATCATCATCAACAATGAATATTAACTTTCTCCTGTTCATCTCAGATTCCGAGTTGTAACACGGGTAAAGATATATAAAATGTTTTTAAAGAAAATAATTATTGTCCTTATAGCTGGCTAAAACTTCACCTCTGATAGTATGGATTTGAAATCCATGCCATCTTCAATCATTAGTCACCAGGCAAATAAGGGGTATGGCTTCATCATCTTTTTCACCTCATTGCCTACCGAATCAATAACGGCCTTGTCATCTATATTGGAAATCACTCTATCAATAAGTTCCACTATTATTCCCATAGAATCTTCTTTTAAGCCTCGTGTGCTTATGGCGGCAGTGCCGACACGCAAGCCGGATGTCTGGAAAGGCGAGCGATCGTCGAAAGGAACCATATTCTTGTTCAGCGTAATATTAGCTTCAACAAGGGTATTCTCAATCTGTTTGCCGGTAAGATCAGGATATTTGGTTCTCAGGTCAATCAACATGGAATGATTATCGGTTCCGCCCGATATTACCATATAACCCATATTGATAAATGCTTCAGCCATAGCAACGGCATTCTTTTGTACCTGTACCTGGTACTTTTTAAAGCCAGGCTGCAGGGCCTCCCCAAAGGCAACTGCTTTTGAAGCTATAATATGCTGCAGTGGACCACCCTGCACACCAGGGAAAACAGCCGAATTAATCAGGGATGACATTTTTCTCACAACACCCTTTTTTGTTGTTTTACCCCAGGGATTATCAAAATCCTTACCGATGAGTATTACACCTCCCCTTGGCCCCCTGAGTGTTTTATGTGTTGTAGAAGTCACGATATGAGCATATTTAAGCGGATTTTTTAGTAAGCCGGTAGCTATAAGACCGGCAGGATGAGCCATATCAACCAGCAAGATAGCATCAATACTATCGGCAATAACTCTCATTCTTTCATAATCCCATTCCCTGGAATAGGCAGATGCACCTCCAATAATCAGTTTAGGTTTTTCTTTATGGGCCAATTCCTCCATCATATCATAATCAACCAGGCCTGTCTCTTTGTCAACACTATATGCAATCGGCCTGTAGAGAATTCCTGATGAGTTTACCGGTGAACCATGTGTCAGGTGACCTCCATGTGACAGATCAAGACCCATGAATTTATCACCGGGTTTAAGTACAGCTAAAAAAACAGCCATATTGGCCTGTGCCCCTGCATGAGGCTGAACATTAGCATATTCAGCATCAAAAAGTTCCTTTAAGCGCTCAATGGCCAGGGTCTCAGATTGATCAACCATTTCACAACCCCCATAGTAACGTTTACCCGGGTATCCTTCAGCATATTTATTCGTCATTTCATTAGCCATCGACTCAAGCACCTGGGGGCTTACGAAATTTTCCGATGCTATTAGTTCAATACCATTAAGCTGTCTTTGCCTTTCCTGTTCAATAAGATCAAAAATTACTTTATCTTTCTTCATTTTAAGCCAGTTATTTAATATTTCAATAAGCGTTCTTCTTGTGCTGATTCACTGCATGAATTAAATAAAGATAAGTCTAATTTTACTATATTAGTTGTTCAAAGATTTTATATTCAATGAAGCCGGCGAAATACCAGTATAATAGACTATTTAGTTTCTATATTATGATAAAAGAAGCGGGACAGACACCACTAAAAATATTAATAATTACACTAACTACGGTTATTTTGTTCATAACAGGCTGCCAGAATAATGAAAATGAGTGTATAAAATATTACAAGGTAAGCAAGGAAAAAATTAAGCTGCCTGCAATTGATTTTAATCCTGAGAAATATATATGTTATAAGGCCGGTCAGATTACTATAGACGGCAATCTAGATGAGCAATCATGGGAAGCGGCCCCGTGGACAAATGATTTTGTTGATATCGAAGGAGAACTTAAGCCTTTACCACTGCACCGGACCAGGGTTAAAATGCTCTGGGATGACAATTATCTATATATTGCCGGTGAACTTACAGAACCACACATCTGGGCCAGGCTACGGCAAAGAGATACGGTAATATTTTATGATAATGATTTTGAAGTGTTTATAGATCCCGATGGTGATACGCATGAATATATGGAATTCGAGATGAACGCATATAATACACTGTGGGACCTTCTCCTGACACGACCCTACCGGGACAATGGACGTGTTGCGGATGCATGGAATATAAACGGGATAAAAACGGCGGTGAATATCCATGGTACAATAAATAAGCCTTCAGATATTGACAATAAATGGGTGGTTGAGCTTGCATTCCCAATGTCTGTATTAAGCGAATTTGGCATTCATCCCCTTGACGGAACGCAGTGGAGAATCAATTTTTCCAGGGTTAACTGGCGAACTGAGATTGAGAACGGTAACTACAGAAAAGCTAAAGATCCTGTTACTGCTGAAAAATATCCTGAATATAACTGGGTGTGGTCTCCACAGGGACTTGTTAATATGCACTATCCCGAAATGTGGGGATACCTTCAGTTCTCTGATATAAAAGCCGGTGAAGGCATTGCGGAATTCACATTGCATCTTGATGAACAGATTAAGTGGAACCTGAGGACACTTTATTATGCCCAGAGAAATTATGCTGCCGAAAATGGGTCTTACACTTCAGATATTGATAAATTATATGATTACGGTTATGAAGAAAATGAAAATGTACCTTGTATTCTTCTAAAGCCATTTGGATATGAAGCCTATGTGCTCTCACAGGCGTCACAAACGCTTTGGACAATAGATGATTATGGAAAGATATCAGGAAGAAAAGCTGAATAAACCGCTGTACTGAAGCAAAATATTAAAAACATTTATATATGTTATCATGGCTAAGAACATTCCTAATGATAAGCGTGATCGGTGTAACGGCATGCTTCATTAAAACCGAACCTGAAAATGGCCCCTATTATGAAAAATCAGTTTCTTTTCCCGAAGGTCTCAGCCTTGATGAGAAATTAAAAATGGCAGCCAGAGTTATCCCTGACAGTCAGCAACTTGCATGGCAGAAACTTGAAATGACAGCTTTCATTCATTTCTCAATAAATACCTTTACAGGTCGCGAATGGGGAACAGGAGATGAATCACCCGAATTGTTTAATCCTGTAGAATTTGATGCAGGACAATGGGCCAGAATTATATCTGAATCGGGTATGAAAATGATAATACTAACATGTAAGCACCACGACGGTTTTTGCCTGTGGCCTACAAAAACAACCAGGCACTCGGTAAAATACAGTCCCTGGAAATCCGGTAAAGGTGATATAGTCAGGGAAGTAAAGGAAGCCTGTGATGACTATGGCCTGAAGTTTGGTATTTATCTATCTCCATGGGACAGGAACGCAGAATCATACGGTGACTCGTCTGCATATAACACTTTTTTTATGGAACAGCTGAAGGAATTGCTTACATGGTACGGTGAGGTGGATGAAGTATGGTTCGATGGTGCTAACGGGGAAGGTCCAAACGGGAAGGTGCAGGTATACAACTGGGAAGCCTATTACCGGCTTATAGAAAAATACCAGCCAGATGCTGTAACAGCTATCATGGGCGAGGACATCAGGTGGGTAGGAACAGAATCAGGCTATGGCAGGAAAACGGAATGGAGCGTCACAGCACTTGCACCGGGAGGAAGCAGGCAAAGTAAGAATATCAATGAAAAATTGGGACTGGAAGCTACTTCGAAAGACCTCGGTTCAAGAAAACTGGTTGAAAAAGCAAGCAAATTATTCTGGTACCCGGCAGAAGTTGATGTATCAATACGCCCTGGATGGTTCTATCACCGGGAGGAAGATGATCAGGTCAAATCACTTGAGAAACTGTTTGACATATATATCAACTCGGTTGGCAGGAACGCAGTTTTACTGCTTAACGTCCCGCCGGACCCACGGGGATTAATTCACGAAAACGATGTAGCCCGTCTGAATGAATTTAAATCGTACCTCGACAGTACCTTTTATAATAATATCGCTTTCAGAGCTTTCACACGATTTCCCGGGGCAAGGAAAAGTGTTGATGATAAATATGAAACCTATACATATATTGATGAATTCCCGGCTGAAATAGAATATAAATTTCCCTTTGACGAGGATTTTAATGTCTTTATGATTAAAGAATATATACCAAAGGGACAGAGAATAGAAAATTTTAAACTCGAGGCTTATGTTAACGACGAATGGCTTGAACTGGCTTCGTCCACCACTGTCGGATATAAGAAACTCCTACGATTCCCTCTTACTGAGAGTGACAGGATCAAACTTACGATAGACCGGTCCAGAGATAATGCCATGATTGCAGAGATAGGACTTTACAGGGCCCGTGATATTCTTCCCGAGGTTGAAGATAAGGTAGCCGGAGTAAATGAGTTTTAAATAGGCTGGAGGTTTAGTTTATTTACACAGCATGGGCTTATTCCAGAAGGTCCAGAAGTTGATTTACGGCAGACAAACATCCTTCCTCTGCTTTGCTGATACTGTGATGCATAATTATTGCATCAACAAGGGACCCATCCACCAATAAACCTATCTGAAAACATAATGTTCTGATATCAAAGTTTTTCTTTATGATTCCTTTCTCAGCAGCACGGACCATGATTTTTTCCAATGCACCAATAAAATTTTCGAAATGAATTTTACTTTTTTCATTCAGCTCCTTGTGCTTTGGGTATTCGGATATTACATTCAAGTAATTAATCATTTTCTGGTGAGGTAAGAACTTGTTCACGGCTTTAAAAGGTATGTACCTTCTCTTAACAAGATTTATTACCTTGGCACGAAAAGACATAGCAATATCATCCAAAAAATCCAGTTGTTCAAGATCACTGAAAAAGTACCTGTCAACAGTTTCGACAAATAACTGTTCCTTACTTTTGAAATGGTGATAGAATGATCCTTTAGATGAACCCGCCTTTTCAATTATTTCATTTATCCCTACAGAATAACCTCTTTCAAGGAATAATTGCAGGGCAGTTACTTTTATCTTTTCTTTTGTACTATTCATGGCCTCGATTACAATAAAACTATTATAGAATAATTTATCAATTATCAATTATTCAACTATTATAAAACCATAATTATATTTCCTTTCCCTCTTTTATGTACAGACCGGTCTGTAGTTTATGAAATTAAAAACACAAATACAAATATTCCGGCAACAGAAATAATATACGCATCTCAGGGGTATCATATCCACGCAAATATTTCTTAAATTAGGGATTTGAAATCCCTAAATATTCAGTTATGAAACCCGTAAAAAGCCTCCTTTTTTTATTAATTATTACCACATTAAACTTACAATCACAGGATTACAAAGCATCTCTTTTCGGAATAGAGTCAAACGGCACAACACTGAACACTACATCCATTCAAAAAGCCATTGATTATATACATGAGAATGGCGGTGGAAGGTTGATGTTTTATGTGGGGCGATACCTTACAGGGACCATCCATCTCAAGTCCAATGTTACAATCCACCTGGAAGAAGGAGCCATACTTGTTGGATCAGATAATCCGTTCGATTATGAACGTATAGGATCCTGGATGGCTCTAATCTTTGCCCATGACCAGGAAAATATAGGAATAACCGGTAAAGGAGTCATAGATGGCCGTGGGTACCTGGTGGCAAATAATATCCTGTCAATGGTCCATAAAGGAGTCATCAAGGATCCCAGCGGTTTGCTCTGGGACAGACCAAGAGAAGGCATACGCCCACAAAACATATATTTTAAGGGATGCAGGAATGTTCATATACAGGGCATTATGCTTAAAGACCCTGCAAGCTGGAATCAGCAATACGACCAGTGCACCAATCTTGTTGTTGAGGATCTGCTTGTAGATAGCAAATCGTATTGGAATAATGACGGAGTAGATATAGTCGACTGTGACAGTGTTATCGTAAGAAACTGCTACATCGATGCCGCCGATGATGGTATTTGCCTTAAATCGCACAGCGCAGATCATGTTTGCCAGAATGTATATGTATATAATAATACTGTACGTACAAGTGCCAACGGCATTAAATTCGGTACAGTATCCCGTGGAGGATTCAGGAATGTAAAGATCATTAATAATACTGTTTATGACACGTACCGTTCAGCAATTACCTTTGCTGCTGTCGATGGTGGTTTTGTCGAGAACATTATAGTTGACAGCCTGAAATCAATAAATACCGGCAATGTTATTTTCTTGCGTATTGGCGAACGACGGGAAGGCCTTAAAGGAAGGATGAATAATATCAGTATTTCGAACGTGTATGCTGAAGTGCCGGCCACCAAACCGGATGCCGGATATAATTATGAAGGCCCCGTTGAAGAAAATCCAAGGAATATATCACCCTCTTCCATAGTAGGCATGCCAGACGTACCCATAAAAAATGTAAAGCTGAAAAATATTGAAATAGTAATGCCCGGAGGCGGAGATCCCTATTATGCCAGAGTCAGGCTTGATGAACTGGATAAGGTTCCCGAGCTGGCCGACAAGTATCCGGAATTTTCAATGTTCAAAGAACTGCCGGCCTGGGGATTTTATATCAGGCATGCTGAAAATATTAAATTCGAAAATGTTACTCTCAGGTGCAAAGAAGAAGACTACAGGACAGCTATCGTACTTGATGATGTACATCATGCCATATTCAAATCCCTTAAAGTGGAAGAACCCGGAAAAGATAAGGATCCTCTTTTTTCCTATAAATCTTCTGACATTGTAATTAAGGATTAAGTGATTACCTGTATTGGTGAAGTTGCCAACATATTTTAACAGGGATAAATGAAACGAAGAGAATTTATTTTCAATTCCATCATTTACACGGGCGGCTCAATTATATTTAACAGTCTCCCCTCACTCGCCGGTACTGTTTCTTTGAAAGGGCAAAACAAAGACACAGATTTATACCGATTATTCAAAAACCCTGCTTCATCCTACCATCCTTTTATAAGGTGGTGGTGGAACGGGAACAAGATTCAAGCTGATGAGCTGGTGCGTGAGCTGCGTGTCTTGAAAGATGCCGGCATAGGCGGAGTGGAAATTAATCCCATTGAATTTCCTGCCAGGGAAGAAGGAGATGACCTCGGAATAGCTTCCCTGCGCTGGCTGAGCAAAGAGTGGATAGAAATGCTGCAGCTTACCTTTGATGAAGCTAAACGCCTTGGAATGACCTGTGACCTGATCGTTGGTTCAGGATGGCCATTTGGATCTGAGGCACTTGAACCCGATGAACGGGCACAGGTGATGCTGCTTAACGCGATTGAACTTGAAGGGCCGACAGATTATGAGATTTCCCGTTTTACCATATTTCAAGATGTTGACCCAGGGGTAACTGTTCCCTACCCCGGACGTACACCCGAACTTATATCCCTTAAGCTTGTTCCCGATCCTGTAGGCAGCCTTGACGATGCAATAGATTTAAATGACAAGATCAATAATGAGGTAATCAATGTTGAAGTACCCGGTGGAAAGTATTTCTTGTACGCCCTTGTACGGGTCGACTCTTTTGCTTCGGTAATTAACGGTGCACCGGGAGCATCCGGGCCAATACTTAACCACATGGATAAGAAGGCTGTCAACAAGTATCTTGAGAATATGTCAGATACCATACAACAGCAAACCGGTCCCCTTTCTGATCATCTCCGTGCATTATTCACCGATTCAATGGAACTGGAAGGATGCAACTGGACAGACGACTTTCCTGAAGCATTTAAAGATAAACGTGGATATGATATAATGCCCTGGCTTCCCTATATCATGTTTAAAGTAGGCAGGCTGGGAGGTGTCATCGACTTCAATTACGGTGCAAGAAAAACACCTGAATTTAAAGAAAAAATAAAACGTGTCCGTTTTGATTTTGAACTCACAAAGGCAGAGTTACTATACGAACGTTTTACACGTACTTACCTGGAATGGTGCAAAGACCTGGATGTCTTGTCCCGTGCCCAGGCTTATGGTCGTGGTTTCTTCCCCCTTTTGAGCAGCCTTGGCTATGATATCCCTGAAGGTGAATCATGGACTACCAACTGGCTAAAACACCGGGTGGGTGAAGAAATGCCCGATGACGATTACCGCAGGGGGAGAGCATATACCATGATAAACAAATATGTTTCTTCCGCAGCACACCTTGAGGGAAAAAGAATAGTAAGCTGCGAGGAAATGACCAACACCTACAGGGTATTTAACACTTCACTTGAACTGCTTAAAATAGGTTCAGACCAAAGTATAATGTCAGGTATAACTCATTCAATATGGCACGGTTTTAACTATTCTCCTCCTGAAGCACCATATCCCGGCTGGATACAATATGGTTCATACTATAATGAAAATAATAACTGGTGGCCATATTTCAAATACCTGAATGAATACAAGGCAAGAATATCTTCATTACTGCAGAATGCCGTGATGTACACCGACGTTGCCATAATGCCTGCAAATTATGATCTGTGGAGTGAGCTGGGAGTACAGACAGATCCCTTCCCCGAAAGGCTGAACGTTCCATATACATCCTTAATATGGGAATCTATAAATAAAAATGGCGGTGCGGCTGATTATATTACGGAAATCATTATCAATAACTCCAAAATAAAGGATGACTTCCTATACTACGGACCTAAAAAATACGGAATACTGATACTGGCAGAGGTGACAAGCATAAATCCGGTCACTCTGGCAAATATTTACGAATTTGTCTCGAGCGGCGGTACAGTAATCTGCATAGAAAAATATCCCGAAAAATCCCTTGGCCTGATTAACTACAGGGAACGTGATAAAGAGATAGAGGATATGGTGAATAAAATCAAGGAATTCAGGGATAACTTCATACTTATCAAAAAACCTGTTAAACAAACATTCCTTGAATGGATGACAGGCATCATGAGAAAACATCGCATACCACGTTACATGAATATTGAAAAACCTGACCCCTACCTTATGCAGACGAGATACCGGGCTGATGACGGCAGTGAGATAATTTTTATCTCTAATTCTCATCTCAGAAGAACCCAGGAAACAGGAATAAAATTTTCAGAGGATATTACATCCGGGAAATATGCCTGGATATGGGACCCTGAAAGCGGTGAACGGTTCAGGATCGAACCGGAGACAAACGGCTTCTACCATTTAAGGCTGGGGCCGGCAGAATCAAGAGTACTGGTATTTGATAATAATAAGAAAGGTAAATACTGGAAACCAACGCCTTACACAAATACAGACATTGTTACCATTTCAGGGCCATGGGATCTTGAATTCATTCATTGCCGTAAGGAAGAAACAGAACCGACCAGGCTTAAAAGCCTATGGGATCTTAAGGATATTCCTGAATATGCTCATTTTTCAGGTACTGTTATTTACAGGAAAAATATATTACTGGATATGGCATTACCACGTTACCTTAACCTGGGAGAGGTACATAATATTTCAAAGGTATTCATCAACGGAGAAGATGCAGGCATTAAGTGGTATGGAAATCATATTTATGATATAGACGGTTTTGTACAAGATGGAGAAAATGAGCTGGAAATACATATTATTACCTTAATGGGTAACTATATGAAATCACTAACAGACAATCCCAATGCACAATACTGGACCAACCTTGACAGGAAGAACCAGGACATGGTTTCCATGGGATTAATCGGGCCTGTGAGATTATACAGGTGAACAAATAATTAAATATATTATTAAAAAAGTAATATCAGGAGGACAGACAGGTGTTGACAGGGCTGCTCTTGATGCAGCACTCGAGCTTGGTTTTGAGACCGGGGGATGGTGCCCGCCGGGCAGGCTTTGCGAAAGCGGGACCATCCCATCGGATTATAATCTTATTGAATCAGATAAGGACAGAAGTGACCGAGCTCCTGATATACCACGGTCACAACGAACTGAAAACAATGTAAGGGATTCAGATGCCACACTTGTAATAAAGCCGGGAAGGATTCTTAGTGATAAAGGTACAGCGTGGACAATAAAATGTACTGAATATTACCGTAAGCCATGCATTACAGTAAATCCCTGCCATCCTGATGCTGTAAACAAAATTATTGCATGGATTAACAAAATTCAACCTGCAATACTCAATGTAGGCGGGCCATCCGAAAATACATCACCGGGGATATATAAAAAAACATATGAATTGATGCTTAATGTACTGAGAAAAGTAAACAGTGAATAGAAAAAACCAGGACATTATCTTATAAGAATCCCTATGAAGCTAATTCATGCTTATTAACCCTTCCTGAAAAACCTTATGAGGTTCACTATTACCGTTATAATCAAGCTTATGACCACCATCGAAGTTATGGGAATGAATATTTTCCGGTTTTCATTGACAATACGGATATCACCGGGTAGTTTGCCAAACCAGTTAAGGAGACCCGGGGCATATTTAATAATAATCCCGATAACAACTAATCCTATCCCTATAAATATGAATAAGCGGCCCATATTATTTCGTATATCCGGCATAGAGTTTCAACAGGAAATATTAATTTAAACATTCTCAAGCTATCGGCTATTAAACTAGCTTATTTTCAAAACCTTTGCACCCCTTATTCTACGGTCCTTAAGCTCATTTAGTGCCTTATTTGCTTCTTCTAGTGGATATTCTGTTATATCCGGCCTGATATTCATCTCACCCGCCAACTTCAGGAATTCTTTAATATCCTTCCGACTGACATTGGCTACACTTTTTATTTCTTTCTCCATCCATAGATCGCGGGGGTAATCAAGGTGCAACAAATAATCCTTATCTATATCTTCTTTCCTTATTGCATTTATTACCAGCCTGCCACCGGGAGCAAGGTTTTTCATAGCTTCTACGACAGGTTTCCATACAGGTGTGGTATCGATAATACTATCCAGTTTCTCCGGCGATTCATCTCCTGTATCACCGGCCCATACAGCTCCGAGGTCAAGTGCAAAATACCTCTCCTTCTCACTCCGGGCAAACACATAAACCTCGGTATCAGGATACATAAATTTTACCATCTTAAGGACAAGGTGTCCTGATGCTCCAAAGCCTGTAAGACCCAGTCTTTTAGCGTTTTCAATATTTGTCAATCGCAACGACCTGTAACCTATTGCACCCGCGCATAATAATGGGGCAGCTTCGGCATCACTGAAAGTATCGGGTATCAGGAATGCAGAATTTTCAGGTACTGTTATATACTCGGCATAACCACCATTGACATCCCTGCCCGTAGCTCTGAATTCAGGACACAGGTTATCGTTACCGGATAAGCAGTAATCACATTTGCCACACGATGAAAAAATCCAGCCGATCCCTACCCTGTCACCCGTCTTAAAACGGTTAACGTCCTCTCCTTTCTTCTCAACATACCCAACCACTTGATGTCCCAGAATTACCGGGAAAATCGGAGGAGGAGTGCGTCCTTCAATCTCATCCAATTCAGTATGGCAAACACCACATACAGAAACTTTTACAAGTATCTCATCATTCTCAGGAACAGGGTCTTCCAATTCTACTAATTCAAGAGGACTTGTATTTTCCTTCATGTAAGTTATACTCTTCATTACCATCGCTTTCATAATCCTGCTCATTTAATTTAAAAAGGGCATCAACTTTCTTCTCAGATATAATCCAAAACATAAATTTAAGATCATTAATGACTTAATACAAATAATATCCAATTACTTTTTCGATTCTGATATCTTTGTATATGGATTATAAATAAAGTAATTTGGAAGTGGTTTATCATATTTAATGATTCAAACAAACAAATATTTGTTAAGATGGAAAAGATTGTTACTAAAACCCTGGTTAACCATGGATTATCAGTTACTGTTATGACCTGGAATAAGAATTAATTATGAAGCCTGTTTACCTTGATTATAATGCGACTTCCCCCGTAGATCAAGAGGTTGCAGAAGCAATGCGGCCTTTCATATCAGAATATTTTGGGAACCCCTCAAGCATACATTCATATGGCATAGAAACAAAAACGGCAATTGAAAATGCTCGTCGCCAGGTAGCTGGCATGCTCAACTGTGAACCTTCTGAAATAGTATTTACAAGCGGTGGCACAGAATCAAATAATTACGCCATAAAAGGTATTGCCCTTGAACACAGGAAAAAAGGCAATCATATCATTACATCTTCAGTGGAACACCCTGCCGTTTACGAGGTGTGCAGGTATCTTGAAAGAAAAGGCTTTGAAGTCACCTACCTGCCAGTCGATCAATATGGACGGATAAGTGTTGAATCAGTAAAAACAGCCATACGGAATAGTACTATACTGATTTCAATTATGCATGCCAATAATGAAGTTGGTACCATTCAACCTATAGCAGAGATATCGGAAATAGCAAAATCAGAAAATATATTCTATCACACTGACGCTGCCCAGTCTGCAGGCAAAATAGAAACGAGGGTTGATAAGCTTGGCGTCGATCTTCTTAGTATAGCAGGACATAAACTTTATGCCCCAAAGGGAGTAGGCGCATTGTACATAAGAAACGGGGTATCACTTGAAAAACTGATTCATGGAGCCGATCATGAACAGAATCTGCGTGCGGGAACAGAGAATGTACTTGAGATTGTAGGACTTGGAAAAGCCTGCGAACTGGTGAAGAATAACCTTAATGAGTATATGGCTCTTTATAAAGAAACAAGAGATTATCTATACCAACTGCTTAAAGAAAGCTTTCCTGACCTCAGGCTGAATGGTCACCCCGAGGAACGCCTGCCAAATACCCTTAGTGTCTCATTTCAAGGGATGGAAGCCAACACGTTTATTTCCAGGCTTGAAAATGTTGCAGCCTCTGCCGGGGCTGCATGTCATGCAGAGAGTATTGACGTATCTGCAGTACTTAAAGCCATGAAAGTACCTACGGAATTTGCAATGGGTACCATCAGGTTCTCTACCGGCAGGGAGATAACAATGGACGATATAAAGATAGCATCAGAAGAAATAATAACCACTGCTTCATCACTGATGCCTGAAAAGGTAAAACATAAAGGACACAATATAAAGAGCGATCAGGTCAAACTCACACATTATACTCACGGTCTCGGTTGCGCATGTAAGATACAACCACAGAACCTGGAAAAAGTACTGAGTTCTGTTTCCCTTCTTGCTGACCCGATGGTTCTGGTTGGGACAGAAACAGCAGATGACGCATGTGTTTACAAAATAAATGATGAACAGGCTATCGTACAAACACTCGATTTCTTTACTCCTGTAGTGGATGACCCTTACCATTTTGGTACAATAGCCGCGGCGAATGCTCTCAGTGATATTTACGCAATGGGTGCAAAACCACTGTTTGGGCTCAACATCGTAGGCTTCCCGGAAGAAACACTGCCCCTGGAAATCCTTGAAAAAATACTTCAAGGCGCCCGGGATAAAGCTACCGAAGCAGGTATAGGCATACTCGGTGGACATACAATAGAAGACCCTGAACCTAAATACGGACTGGTGGTCACCGGCCTGGTACACCCTGATAAAATATTAAGAAACAAAGGAGCCCAACCTGGTGATACACTGGTACTTACAAAAGCCATTGGTACAGGTATATTATCCACTGCCCTAAAAAGAGGCTTGATCAGCACGGAAGAGGAAGAAAGACTTATAAAGATAATGTCAGCTCTCAATAAAATTCCTTCAGATTTAATGAAGCAATATGAGGTACATGCCTGCACCGACGTTACCGGTTATGGCCTAACAGGACACCTCAGGGAAATGAGCCTGGCTTCAGAATGCGACGTGGCAATATACCCCGGTAAGATCCCTTTTATCCCTGAAGCTCAAAACCTGGCAGCAGCCGGGATCATCCCGGGAGGCACTTACAATAACCTTGAATTTGTTCAAAAAGATGTTTCTTTTGGATCATTTAACAGGACAATGCAGCTACTATTATGTGATGCACAAACTTCCGGGGGCTTGCTTCTGGCTATCAACATAAATGATGCTTCCTTATTTTTAAATGATCTGGTCGATGCCGGAATTGCAGGGGCAGCAATAATAGGACAATTTACCCGAAAAGGAAAAGGGAAGATTTCAGTTTTGTGATAAAGTATATTAAATTATCACATGAAATAAATAATTTAAAGAAAAATGGATAAAGACAGTTCACTCGATTTTTCACCCGAATTACTAAAAAATTTAATAATTAGATCAGCCGATATTATTGAAGAATGGTATTCTAAGGGTATACGTAACAATAAAATATACCGGAATTATTCGCCTTCAGAGATACGCAGGCTTTTTGATGAGCCTGTGCCTCTAGAAGGATCGAAGCCTGAAAAGCTGCTTGAAATAATAAGAAAAGATGTATTCAAAACTTCAAATTTCAATCCAAGCCCTAATTACTACGGCTATATAACAGGAGGAGGCAACCATGCATCAATTATTGCTGAGTTGTTAAAAACGAGCCTCAACCAGAATAATCTCAAATGGCATAGTGCCCCTGCCAATTCGGAGATGGAAAAGATAGTGATTAAATGGATATGCCAGTTCATCGACTACCCTGAGGATGCCGGTGGCGTCCTGGTTAGCGGAGGTTCAGTTGCCAACTTTCTGAACCTTGCCGTTATGCGTAAAGTAATGTGTCCCGGAGATATTTCGAATGAAGGCTTATATGGCGGAACCAAAATAACTGTATATGTATCAGAACAGGGCCATTCAAGTATTGATAAGGCCATGGATATGCTTGGGCTGGGCAAAAATTACCTGAGAAAAATCCCCACAGACAAAAGTCTGCGAATAAACACAAAAATCCTGGAAGAAACAATCAGGCAGGATAAGCAGGCTGGCCTCATGCCTGCATGCATTGTGGGCATAGCAGGAACAACAAATAATGGTGCTATTGATCCACTTAAGGAATTGGGTAATATTGCAGGTAAATATAATATGTGGTATATGGTCGACGGCGCCTATGGACTGCCGGCAGCTGCAACTGAGATGGCGGGACATCTGTTCGAAGGATTTGAAATGGCCGATTCATTACTGATTAATCCTCATAAATGGTTTTTTGTTCCTTTTGAAGCATCATGTGTGATAGTGAAAAATAAGAAATTGCTGAGAGATACTTTCAGCCTGGTCCCCGATTATCTTCATAGTGGTCAGGAGGAAACAGAACGTGACGATCTGATGAATTACAACCTCCAGCTTACAAAAGATTTTAAAGCACTCAAGGTATGGATGACCTTCAAAGCCTACGGTGCTGAGAAGCTTAAACAGGCAATAGAGAATGACTGCATGCTTGCACAGTATGCATGTAAAAAAATAGAAGAAGCAGATGACTTCGAATTACTGGCCCCTGTCCCCCTGTCAATCGTATGTTTCAGGTACACGGGTAGAAATGGTGTATGTTCAGGCGACGAAAAACAGCTTGACCTTGTAAATGATAAAATTCTTGAGGAAATTGAAAAAGACGGCAGGATTTTCTTTGCAGGAACCAGGATCAGGGGTAAAACATCACTCAGGATAAATCTTACAAATCACCGCAGAAACAAAGAAGATATAGATTTCCTGTTTAAGGTACTGAGGGAGATTGCCGATAAAAACATATATAATAAGTAATTATGGCACGATTTATTAAAGACCGTTCCCCGGCAACCGGAAAGGCCCCTGGTTCGCTGGTACTTATAGGACGGCAAAAAATGGAAAAACCACAGATCAGGATAATGGATTACAGCCCTGATCATATGAATGAATCAGAACTTGAATCAATTAAAGAATGTGAGCCCTTCCTTAAAACAAATTCTGTTTCGTGGATTAATGTCTTTGGTATTCATGAAATGGAAATGATGCATGATATAGGAAACATTTTCGGTATCGATAACCTTTTACTTGAAGATATTCTTAACACTGACCAGATGCCGAAGTACGTGTCAGGGGAAAAATATGATGCTTTTATCCTTAAAATGCTTGATTACGACTCATCCAGCAACAAAATAAGCGCCGAGCAGTTAACATTAATACTTGGTAAGAAGTTTATCTTAACCCTCCAGGAGCGGCCAGGTGATGTTTTCAACCCTGTAAGAGAAAGAATAAGAAACCATAAAGGACGAGTCAGGCTGAATAATAATGACTACCTGGCCTATGCGCTGATGGATATTATTTCAGATAATTACCTTTCTATAATAGAAACCCTGGGAAGACAAATTGAAGAACTTGAATCAAGGATATTCTCTGATGACAATAAAGATATTGCAGAGGATATCTACAAATATAAAATTGAGCTGTCATACCTTAGAAAAAACATAAGACCCTTCAAAGAAGGGATCATGAACCTTTTTAAAAACGAAAATTCATTTTTCAGTCCTGATACCCTCAATTACATGCTTGATATGAAAGAATCAATCATCCATGCAACTGAATCGGTAGAGCTGTACAACAATCTGGTATCCGACCAGCTCAACACTCATAATACACTGGTTAACAACAAGATGAATCAGGTTATGAAAGTACTGACAATTTTTGCTTCAATATTCATACCTCTCACCTTCATTGCAGGAGTTTATGGTATGAACTTCAGATATATCCCGGAACTGGAACTTAAATCAGGGTATTTTTTATTCTGGTTCTTAATAATTATAATCGTCATTTCACTGGTCTTATTCTTTAAAAAAAAGAAATGGCTTTAGAATAAATAAATTTAAACTATATTTGCATCATGTTTAATCATGAGGGACTTGTGCTCCTATTACTTCTTTACATAGCTAATTAAGTTAACAGACAAAAGACTCTCAGTAATTTTTTTAATCCCAATGAATATTTTTGTTGCAAAGCTTTCGTATCAGACAACGGAAGAACAGTTAGAACAGCTATTTCAAAAATTTGGTGAAGTAGAAAGCGCCAAAATCATCTTCGATAAATACGAAGGAAGATCCAAAGGTTATGGCTTTGTGGAAATGCCTAACGACGAAGAAGCTCTCGAAGCTATTAATTCACTTAATGACACTGAATTTGATGGTCGTCAGATAGTAGTTAAAAAGGCCAGGCCTAAAGAAGATAATAATTCACGAGGACGAAGAGGCTAAAAATCAGGCGTTAAGAGTAAGTAAATCCTGATAAAGTATCAGGATCAAAGAAAATGTTAATCTGATCAGCCAGGTAACTTTTTAAAAGGTTGCCTGGCTTGTTTTGTTTTTACTGTGCTCGTTTGATGTCAATTATTAGAATTATAGGTAAGTATTAGTAAATTTGCATAACAAGAAGTATTAACAACTTAACATTTTTGTTTTACAATAAGTTCCAGCTTATGAAAAAATTAGTTTTTATTTTATTTATGGTGACTGTTTTTACGGGTGGTGCATTTTCACAGGCGAGGCAGGCAAGTCACTCTGCAGCACTTAAAACAGGTGTTAGAACAATAGACCTGATAAATGGTCTTAAAATCAAGGTGGATTTCAGTCCTGAAAAACAAAAATTATGGTTTACAGGAGAATCAAAAGACCTGAAAATGTTCATTACTGAATTCATTCCGCTTGCTGATCCTGACGGAACCGGAATTGAGATAGGGAAAAGCTACATGCTGGATAATATGTTTGCCAGCATCGAATACAAAATACTGGAAATTAAAAGTAACAGGGTTACACGAATCTGGTTCAGGATAGCAGCCAAAACGCTTGATCTGCCCCAGAAAAACTGGATATAATTGACCTTTAACAAACAGTTAACCACAGTGTAAGTAATTAATTTAACCTTTAAGGTTGGCTTTATTATTTATACTGGCACTGGCAAATACTATGAAAGCAATAATACAGGAAAATCCAGGAGGTGAGCTGGTAATAAAAGATGTTCCCATACCTGAGCCCGGACCCGGTGAAGTGCTTGTGAAAATGACTTATTCACCTATAAATCCTTCTGACCTGAGTCTTCTTCAGGGCACCTATGTCAACACTTCGCATTACCCAATTATACCGGGAATAGAGGGAAGCGGAATAGTAACAAAGAGTGGTAAAGGATTAATAGCAGGTTCACGAACAGGCAAACGTGTGTCATGTACTGCATCCAGGCATGGAGAAGGAACATGGGCAGAATATATGGTTACACCAGCAACCAAAACAATAGGGCTGGACAAAAAAATAAATGATGAACAGGGAGCAATGCTACTGGTTAATCCACTCACAGCACTTGCATTTATAGAGATAGCTAAAAGGAATAAACAAAAAGCTATAGTGAATAATGCTGCAGCAAGCTCTGTAGGGAAAATGTTAATACACCTTTGTAAAAAATATGAGATAGACCTTATAAATATTGTAAGCAGGGAAAACCAACTTTATACTGCAAAAGAACATGGTGCTGAATATGTTTTATTAAGTTCCTCGCCTGATTTTGAGCAAGAACTGGCTGAGCTATCAAAAAAGCTGAATGCAAAGCTCTTTTTTGATGCGGTAGGAGGAATACAGGGGGAAATAATGATA
>JAYEGY010000036.1:0-3790 GCA_034659275.1 Bacteroidota bacterium
GCAGAGCTACGAGGTATTAAAACAGCTTGAGCTGTTGTGAGTGAATTTGTTCATATTCACTCACATAACAAATTTAATTATTCTTCTCGAAGCAGAGCTTCGGGGAACTTACCCCAAAGAGATTAGAGAATAAAAAAATAAGCTCCCGGAAAGTATTAATCCTTACCGGAGGCAAGGGAGAAGGAAAAACAACATTTGCAAGGGAGCTAAAAGAAAAACTGTCAGAAAATAATATTGAGGTAAGGGGTGTCCTAACAGAAAAAGTAATGGATAATGGCCGTTTAAAAGGTTATGATTTATTTAATATAGGGAGTGGTAAAAAAGAAAAATTCCTCCGCCTTAATTCAAATAATTCAAATGCAAAAAGGGAACAAATTGGCAAGTTTGAGATCTTACCGGCAGGATTAAAAATGGGCAGGAAGACGTTATGTCCAGATGGCAAAGCGGGTATCACCATAATAGACGAAGTGGGGAAACTGGAACTCGATGACAGGGGCTGGGCTGAATGCATAAATATTCTGCTGAAGGAACCCACGTGCCGCCTTATAATGACTGTGCGTGACAAGCTGGTTGATGAGGTAATAAAAAAGTGGAAACTAGATCAACAAAGCGTTATTCTAAATACTACCGAAACAGATAGTCAAAAAGCTGCCAGCATCATATCAGATGGCTGTAACTTTTCTTAACTTTATCCGTCATTAAAACGAAAACTAACTATGCTATGACGCCACGGGAATACAATAAAGCAGTTGAAGAATACTCTGACCGCATCTACCGCTTTGTCCTGCAAAGCATGGGCGAAAAGGAAAGGTCTAAAGATGTGGTGCAGGACTGTTATGAAAAACTGTGGATCAATGTGGAAGAAATAGAATTTGCCAAGGCAAGAGCATGGTTATTTACCACGGCACATAATACCATGATCGACATCATAAGGAAAGAGAAAAGAATGATACCCGAGGATTCACCCCGGGAAGATATTTACGAACAGGGGTATACTGACCTTAACGAAATACTTCATAAATGCCTCGGGAATATCAATGAATCATGGCGATCAGTAATTCTTCTCAGAGATTATGAAGGATACACTTACAGGGAAATAGGCGAGATAACCGGTCAGTCTGAAGCACAGGTTAAGATAAATATATACAGGGCAAGGATGGCCCTGCGTAAAATGATTGGCAAACTGGAAATGGTGGTGTGAGATGATTATCAACAGGCAAAATTATCAAATATGGATCACTGACTATTACGATGGTCAGATGGACGATTTCCAGGTTGAGGTATTGATGGATTTTTTAAAAAAGAACCCTGACCTGATGTCCGAATTCGAAGATTATGCCGGGCTTATTATGAAGCCCGACGAGCAGGATTCGTACGACACCAGCGGTCTCTTACGCACACCGGAGGAGTTAAGCAATGAACAGGTGGAACATTTTTCAATTGCCATGATGGAAAATGACCTGAGCGAGAAGCAAAAAGAGGAATTAAACGAGCTTGAAAAAACAGATCCCCGCTTTCGTGAAAACATTAATATTTATAAAAAAATAAAGCTCCGTCCCGGTAATATAGCGTATTCTGACAGGTCATCATTGCTGAAAATCCCTTATAGAAGAAGAATCATAAAGATAATCGTAAGTTCTGTATCAATTGCAGCATCTATAGCAATCATTACAGGCCTTTTCTTTATTCTCAGTCAGCCGGCTGTTGAGTACATAAATGATTACCTCGCTGAAGATAACCAGCCCTTGACAGTACCGGTACAGTTAAATGAAGACAGACCGCCTCTTCTTGATATTAAGAGTGAGGAAGCAAGATATATCCCTGCTAAAACACAGGTGACTGTCGCAACATCGATAAGCACACCAGAAATAATTAAGAAGGATTCTTTGCCCGGGCAGCACAGAACATTGGTCAATATTACCCCTCTTACAGCAAAAAGTAATATCAGACTGGATGATTCACAGACTCACTATTTACTGGCTGAAATTGATCCCTATCCCACAACTCTACCGGCCGGCTTTGATAATAACACTGACCTCTCGGTAAGGGAATTCCTGGCTTACCAGTTCAGGAAACAAATACTCAAAGATGAAGATCCGGATATAGAAAATCTTAAAGCATGGGAGATAGCAGATGCAGGGATCATGGGAGTTAATACTCTTCTTGGCTGGAACATGGAACTGGATACAGAAAAAAACGAGGAAGGTAAACTGGAAAGCATCAGTTTCACAAGCGAACTGGTCAAATTTGATCATAATTCAAAGAAAAATAACTCCGGCCTGTAACTTTCGTTGATACCTCTACGTCTGAGCAGAAAAATAATCATTAATTAATTTAACACTTGAATATATCATGAAAAGAATTGCCTTTTTGGGAGCTTTAGCTTTCACCTTCATAAACACTTTATGGTCGTCAGGACAGGATACTACCAAAATAAAACTCAACAAAAACGAAGTATTGAAAGTCACGGAAGATGACAACAAGACCAATGTTACACTCGGTGGTAACATTTTCGAAATATCAGCGGGTGATGAAAATGTAAAGATCAGGTTTGGTAAGCACGGTCTTGAAATACTCGAAACAGACGGCGGTACAAAGCTAGACTGGAAGAAATATGAAGAGGAAGACGTAGACCATGATGTTGACGAGGCCGAACAAAGAAGAAGGGACAGAAGGAGATTCACCCCTCACTGGTCAGCTTTTGAAATTGGGCTGAATAATTACCTGACATCCGGCTATACCATGAGCCTTCCTTCTGACCTGAGTTATATGGACCTTAATACAGGTAAATCATTCAATATTAATATCAATTTTGCCCAGCTAGGCATTGGCCTGTCGAGACATTTCGGTATTGTTACCGGCCTGGGCTTCGAATTCAATGATTATAAATTCGAAGGGAATAATAATATTACCAAGGACGAAGACGGTGTTATCGTTCCTTACTACCCTCCTGACGGGATAGAATATGAAAAATCAAAACTGTCAACTGTTTACCTGACCATGCCTCTTATGTTTGAAGCACAGATTCCCGTAAAAAGCCGCAGGACAGTTAATATTGCAGCAGGTGCCATAGGAGGAGTAAAACTGGGATCACATAACAAAATGGTATATTACGACGGCGGCAAGCAAAAGATCAAGGAAAATGATGACTTCAGCCTGTCGGTATTCAGGTACGGCCCTTCAATACGGTTGGGCTACGAGTCATTCCAGGTATATGCCACATATTATATGAACGGCATGTTTATCGAGGATAAGGGACCCGATCTGTATCCCGTCCAGTTCGGAATGGCATTTACATTTGGCGACTGATAAAAAGAGTAAGCTGATTCTCTAACAGTTGATAAATATTAACCTGATTTACAACTCTATATCTTGATGGGAAAGGGGTTGCTCCTACGGGGCAGCTCCTTTTCTTTTTGATTTGGCACTTTCAGGGTCTCAATTTATCTTTGCTTTTGATATCAATAATTTAAACATATGGCAAAGCAAAGCCTGTTATCAGATGGTGAACTCAGGCGGTACAACAGGCATATTATTATGCCGGGCATAGGAGAAGAAGGACAGATGAGACTTAAAAATTCCTCAGTCCTTGTTGTTGGCGCCGGCGGATTGGGTTGTCCGGTCCTGCAATACCTTACTGCAGCCGGGGTAGGCAATATCGGCTTAATGGATTTTGACCTCGTGAATCAAACCAACCTCCCGAGGCAGATTCTTTATGGCGCTGATGATATCGGTAAATTGAAAACCATTATCTCTAAACAGAGATTAAACAAACTGAATAATCATGTCA
>JAYEGY010000037.1:0-19080 GCA_034659275.1 Bacteroidota bacterium
ATTATGCCCAATTACTTATAGTAATGATGGTCAATCCGGAAATATTGTGTGTTATTGGATAATACATCCTATTTTGAAAAAATTAATGATGTATTTTTACTTGACAATTGAGTTTATGAATTAATCAGGCTAGATTTATGAAAAAACAATTTCCGAATACCTCGACATTCGACATTCGCTATTCGATATTCTGCATTCAATAATCAGAGCTCCACCATTACTGGGTCGCCCAGGCCCAGTTTCTTAAGCTCGGGAACCTGCGTCCTGGCATCACCGGCAATCACATAATACATCTTTGAAGGATCGATATATTTATTAACCAGTTCTTTATGTTGATCTACTGTAAGGCCACGCACAAAATCTTCCTGCTGTTTGATATAATCATGCGGCAGGTCATATTTACTTATCTGGCTCAACATACCTATAAGGGATCCCTGGGTTTCAAAGGCTCTTGCATTTGATTTAAGCAGCGCATCCTTTGTAAAGTCAATATCTTCCTGGGCAATACCCTCACGATATTTTTCCATTTCATCCTTAAAGATCTTAACAGACTCATATGTGGCGGTGGTACGAACGCTTGAGCTGGCCGAGAAATTACCGGTGTAAGAACTGCCCGAAAAGCCTGTTCTAGCTCCGTAAGTATAGCCTTTTTCCTCTCTCAGAATGAGATTCACAATGCCGTTAAACGACCCTCCCAGCTTATAGTTGGCAACATATGCAGGGTAAAAATCAGTATGCTTGCGTGGAATGGCAATATTGCCTATCTGGATAACTGATTGCTTGGCCCGCGGAAAATCAACAAAATATATTTTTGCCTTATCAGGGTTACCGGGAATCTCAAATTCAGGGATTTCCACATCCTTTTTCTCCCACCTGCTTTCCAGTGAAGATAGTGCAGCTTCCACTCTTTCCTGGTCTATATCTCCAACAATATGAAACCTTGTTAAGGAAGGCGACAGCTTAGACTTATAAAATTCTTTAAGGTCATCAATTGTAATTCCCGGCACCGTTTCTTCCGTACCGCTTAGAGGAACTGAAAATACGTGATTTTCGCCGTACATCAGTTTATCAAGTGTGCGTGATGCCATATATCCGGGATTAGCTTTATTCCTCGGGAATGAATTCATTACTCTTTCTTTGGCAAGCACAAATTCAGTGCTGTCCCACCGTGGCTCAAGCAGCATTTCTTCAACAAGGTCAACTGTCTTTTCAAAATTCCTTGACAGGGTATTAACAGATATCACTATTGCTTCGCTGCCTGCCCTGATATTAATTGAGGCACCCAGGAGGTCAATAGCTTCTTCCAGTTCTTCGGGTGTTTTAGTGGCTGTGCCTTCGTTCATAAGCTGCGCCATAAGATTGGCTGTTCCTGCCTTATCAAGATCTTCCAGGAGATGTGAACCGTCAATTTCAAATGTATATCTGACAAGTGGTAACTCATCATGTCTGATGCCCCACATACTGATTCCGTTGTCCAGCTCACCGGTCCATATTTCGGGGAGGGTGATTTCGGGATCAGGCCCTATTGCAGGTATCACAGACCTGTCGAAACTTGTTTCTGTTTTTTCAATTGTTTCATCCGCGGCAATCTGTGACTGATCAACCTCTGTTGCTTCAAGAACATTTTCTTCAACAATACCTGCATCTACCGATCCTTCAGCAATAAGTTCTACCTTGGCTTTGGGCACAAAACTGGTTGCAACATATGGTTTTTCCTTTATGTACTTTTCATATACCCTTAAAATATCATCAATGGTCACGGCCTGTATATTTGCCAGGTCTTCTGTTACGAAGCCGGGATCTCCTGCATATTCATTATATCTTGCAAGCTGGAATGACTTACCGAGGACGGAACTCATACCGTTGTAGAACCCTGTTTCCAGTCCTGCCTTTATCCTTTCAAGGTCATTTTCAGTTATTCCTTCCTCCTCGAAAAGGTCAAATGCCTCAAAGACTGCTTCCTCAACTTCAGAAAGGCTATGTCCCGGGTAAGCATTAACCGATATATAAAATTTGCCTGCAAGTTCCAGTGAATTATTGTATACCCTGGCCCTGGAAGTTAATTTCTTATCTCTTACAAGAACTTTATAAAAAGGAGCCTTTTTACCACTACCAAGTAATTGGCTCAGGAAATCCAGGGCGTATGAATCTGGATGATATTGTTCCACTGTCGGCCATACCATTGTCAGCTCCGGTGTGCGTGCAAAATTATCTTCGTGGCATAGCTTTTTTGTTTCGCTTAAAGTAACCGGCATTGGTGGCAAATCACTTACCTTTTCACCGCCCGGTATCTCATCGAAATATTTATCAACCAGCTTCTTTATCTCCTCATTATTAAAATCACCCGCAATGGTCAGCGTAGCATTATTTGGCACATAGTATTTAGCATGGAACTCTTTTACATCTTCAATGGTGGCATTGAAGAGATCTTCCATCTCCCCTATAACCTGCCATGAATAGGGATGACCTTCGGGAAACATATTTTTATCAATCACATATCTGGTATGTCCATAAGGCCTGTTATCATAGCTTTGCCTTTTTTCGTTCTGTACAACGTTTTGTTGGTTTGCAAAGGCAGATTTTGTAACGGTATTACTCAGGTATCCCATCCTGTCGCTCTCAGCCCATAAAACCATCTCAAGGGCATTTTTAGGCACCACCTCAAAGTATACAGTGCCATCATTGCTTGTTCCGCCATTCAGTGTCCCGCCTGCACCCTGGATGAGTTTAAAAAACTGGTCCTGGCCAACATTTTCTGACTGCTGGAACATCATATGTTCAAATAAGTGGGCAAAGCCTGTGCGGCCGGGTTCCTCACGGTTCGACCCAACATGGTACTGTATGGCCACAGCAACAATTGGATCCGACTTATCCTGGTGAAGGATAACATCCAGTCCGTTATCGAGCTGGTACTTTTCATATTCAATCTTTAATTCGCTCTGTTCTTCCTGTGAAGAACAGGCACCGAGTATCAGGGCAATTAGCCCTGAAAGAATGAGAAGACGTGTTTTCATTATTTTATCAGTTTTGGTATTATATTCAAATATTGATGTATAAAAGTACAAAAAACAATCAATACACTGGAACTGCTGATAATATTTTAAATAATTCGATGATCTATTCCCTGCTCCCTGCTCCCTATTCCCTGCTCCCTGCTCCCTGCATCTTGCTACACCCCCACCAATGTAATATACAACTTGTAAACCAACGAAAGAATAATGGCTCCCAGGAAGAGGCCTACAAAGCCAAATGCTATAAGGCCGCCGATGGCGCCGAAGAAAATAACCAGCATGGGCACATCAGCTCCTTTTCCCATAAACAGCGGCTTGAGTATATTGTCTATAAGTCCCATTACAAGGAAGTATACAGTCCATAAAGCAGCTGGCAGAGGATCCCTGAAAGCAAAGAGGTAAATGATCAGTGGTATGTTAAATAGTATTGCGGGGATCTGGGCAATAGTCATTATGAGTAAGATAATGATCCATACTGCAGCCAGTTGTATGTCGGCTAATATCAAGCCTATGCCCATAAGAGTTGTCTGTATTATTGCAACGCCCAGCACCCCCGATGCAACATTGCGTATGGTTGTAAGCGAAGCATTGAGGAATTCTTCTCCCCGGTCGCCGGCGACTTTCTCAAAGATAGTCTTACCTGACTGTGATGCATTCCTGAAATAGGCAAGGAAAATACCTGCCAGTAAAATAGATAATGCAAATTGTAATATTCCCATGCCTGTATTTGCAATGGTTCCCAGCAGTTTTTCTGCAAAATTACTGATCTGAGGCATAAAGCCTTTTACTGACTCACCAAGATTCTCCGATGCCTGCATCCATGTATCATGAAGCCATTGTCCTATAATGGGCCAGTCAGCGACAGATTCACTGGGTGGCGGGATTTGCAACTCACCTTCAGGTATACTATCTGTCAGGTACTTGACACCGTCAACAAGCTGGTTAACGAGCCATATGCTGGGCAATACAAGCACCGCCATTCCGACAATGGTTATAAGTAAAGATGCGAGTTTTTTATTGCCCCACAAATATTTACTTAGCCATTCCATTACGGGAAACAATATGATAGCTATAATAAGAGCCCAGAGCAAGATATTTATGAACGGCTGCACTATCTTATAGCATAGGAAAATAACAAGAAATAAACCTCCAAGCTTCAGTATCAGGTCCAGGGAGATATTGAATATTTTCTTTTTTTCTTCTTTTTCAGGATCGCTTTTTGCACTCATTTAACAAAGATTATTATTTACCGAAGATAAATAATAACATGCAATGAATACGAATTTTTCCCTGTTTGATGGGTTCAATTATTCCTGATGCCCTGTTTGGATTTAAATTTTTCTTATTTCAGGTATCCTGGTTTTTCGTGTTTCGTCTGCTATATCGCTTATTTCTTTAAGCAATTCTTTCGCTATGGGTACTTCTGTTTCCTCAGAGGAAAATTCGACACCTTTCATTCTGGTAATTTTCAAAAAAAGTCTCATGGGCTTTTCCATTCTTGTGAACATCAGGTTGTCAGCGGCATCCTCCAGTATTTTTATTTTATCCGCAAGAGCACTTGTACTGACGGCAAAAGCATACGTACGACTTTTGTCGTTTTTGATAATGTCCTGTAATTTTTTTAGTATGCTGTCCTGATATGTTTTGGAAAAAAGAAGAAGGTTTAATGCCGACCCAAAAACCATTGTACCGGCACTGGTTTTAATGAGTAAGTGTTCAGCTTTTTCAATCGCTGCGTTCCATATCTCGGGTTTTAATACGTTGGCTTTTAAGGTATAGTCTCCTGTTTTTTCACACCCCTCGGCATGAGGATCGAAATCAATATAAGCCACCTTTCCCGTATACTCTTTAAGGTCAACACCATATAGCTTATACAAGGCTGTTTGTACCCATTCTCCCGAAGGGTATTGTAAGGGCAGGCCTATTAAAGAACCCCCGGCTTTCAACCATGATGCAACAAAGGCAAATTCGACCAGTGGTTTACCTGTACCCCCGGGGCCGCTAATAAGTGTTGATGAAGGAGTTATTATACCATCGGGTATCAACTCTTTCAACCATTTTATATCAGTTGTTAACTGGGGCATCCTTATAATTTTTGCCTGTCATAATCCCATACCGGCTATCGTTGCACCACACTCCGGGCACTTGCCATTCACGATGTGATTGTGTGTGGTTTCAAAATAGGACCTTTTAATAAGCGTATAGCCACATTCAGGACACACTGTATTCGAATCACCTGATGTTCTGATATTGCCAGGATATACATAATGCAGTCCTGCCTCGAAGCCAATTTCTTTTGCCATCTGCAGGGTATGTGCCGGGGTTATAGCCACATCCTTCATTTTATAAGCCGGCATGAAACGACTTATATGCCAGGGAACGTCAAAACCCAGCTCATTGGCCACAAAATTAGCCATATCCTTAATTTCTTCCGGATCATCATTAATACCCGGAATAATAAGGCTGGTGACTTCGAGCCAGATGCCCATTTGTTTGATTTTCTTTAGATTATCAAGTACAGGCTGTAGGTGAGCCCCTGCTATGCTCCGGTATGTCTCATCCCTGAAGGCTTTAAGATCAACATTTATTCCATCAAGGTAGGGGCCAATCATATCCAGCATCTCGTATGTCATATAGCCATTTGATACATAAATGTTTTTCATGCCGGCCTCGTGTGCCCTTATAGCGGTATCATAGCTGTATTCAAAGAATATTGTTGGTTCTGTATAAGTATAAGCAATAATTTTACAATCCCTTCTTCGTGCATTATCAACAATTTGTTCAGGTGTAGCTTCCTGCCCCAATTCCAGGATCTCATCGGATATGACCTGTGAAATATCCCAGTTCTGGCAAAAGCGGCATCTGAAATTGCAGCCGGGAGTGGCAATGGAAAATGCTTCCGAGCCGGGATAAAAATGATACAAAGGTTTCTTTTCTATGGGGTCAGCATGTTGCGTAATGGTTCTACCATATACTTTTGTATAAAGTATGCCATCTTTATTTTCCCTTATTATGCATATTCCTTTTTTCCCGGGGCCAATCTTACAGCGGTGTGCACAAAGATTGCATTGTACCTTTTTGTTATCCAGCTTCTGGTACAATAAGGCTTCATTCTCCATGAAGACGTTTTTTCTTTTCCAGCAGTTCATCCTGTGATTCCTTATGATCCGGGTCAGGAACACATGCATCAACGGGACATACGGCAACACACTGAGGCTCATCAAAAAAACCTACGCATTCGGTGCATTTATCGGGATCAATAACATAAATGGTATCACCCGCTGAAATTGCCTCATTAGGGCATTCAGGAACACATACGTCGCAGGAAACACAATCTTCAGTAATCATGTAAGCCATAATAAACCTCCTATTTTTTATTTTTTTATTAAGTTTTAAAAACAAAAATATTCTCGGAATAATAGTTCAAGATCCGGGAATAATGTATAATTGATACATTAATCATAAAGTTAGAGAGAATATTATTTCTAAGCAAAATTATTTAGATTTATTTTAAGGAGTTTGAATCTAATCGATTCGTCCTCTTAGTCTCCTGTTTTTACCCTCCTTGCCGGTAAGCTTATCGCCAAGGTCCGTCCTGGCTTTCTCTGCCAGTTTTTCCATTTGGGCAAGTATTTCAGGATACTGTTCCTTTACATCATATCTTTCACCGGGATCTCTGCGAAGGTTATACAGGGCATATTCAGACCTGTCCTGTGAGTATGGTCCGGGGAAACCATCGTTTCCGGGTAATACATCCATGTATGACCTGTGATCATGGGGGAAAGACCAGTTTCCACTGGCCCATACGTACGGCTTCAAGATCATTATTGTGATAATAATAATAAAAAGATTTCCTTGGCTCGGCATTTTTGTCTCCTCGCAGGATTGGCAGAATGCTTACACCGTCTATCTTATGGTCAGGCAGCTGTGTACCTGTAATTTCAGCTATAGTGGGAAGTATGTCTATGGTCGAAGCAAGCCTGTTTGTAATCTGTCCCGGCTGTATTACAGCCGGCCAGTGCATGATGCAGGGTTCACGAACCTCGCCTTCCATGCTTGTTCCCTTACCTTCTTTCAGTCCGCCCGTAGAACCTGCATGGTTGCCGTAGTTAAGCCAGTGGCAGGGGAGGGTAGTTGGCCTTACCGGGGCGCAACGATTCTTCGGTTATGGGGCCTCCGTCATAATCAACAGGCCACATGTCGTTGGAATATGGTATACCAAGGTATTCATCAAAACCGTGTTGGAGGGGAAGGAAAGGCTCAAGGTCACCGAGGTGCCATTTCCCGAAAATACCCGTTGCATAGCCTTTCTGCTTGAGTAATTCGGCTATGGTCATTTCACGGGGGTTGATGCCTGTCTGTGAATCAGGACCAAAAACCTGCGGCATATTCAGGCGGTTTGCATAACAACCGGTAAGCAAGGCAGTTCTTGAGGCTGAACAGGCACCGTGGGCCGAAAGGAAGTCTGTAAAACGTAAACCATTACAGGCCAGGTTATCAAGGTTAGGAGTCTCATAAGCCTTTGCACCATAGGTTCCAATATCACCATAACCCATGTCATCACAAAAGATGATCACAATGTTGGGTGTTGCAAGGTCAGGATTGCTGGTTGTACAGGAGTTGACAAACAGAACTGAAGAGACTAATAATAACGCAGCTATCAACTTATTCATAGGATATTAAAAAATGATGATATGTAAAAATAACAAAAACCATCCACACCTGTCCCGGAATAGAGCCACCAATGTTAATGCCACCCCTGGAAGGGGTGAATAACAATAGCCACAGTTACACCTGTGGATAAATCACCTACAACAAAAATAACCCCCGGCGCGCGGGGGAGGGGAGAGATTTTTATATGGCTTCCATCCCGGGGGTAAAACCCCGGCTATTATTATTAACCCACTCTGTGGGTTTTCATCCTGATCTACCACCGAGAAGGTGAAAATAGGCTCACAATTGTGCGTCTCTACATTGTATTTACCAATTAATAATTCCTGCAAGATTTACGACATACTGTAATGCATCGCTACATCTATAAAAGTTGTAATCTACTTGAAAAATTTCGCCTCCCTGCCGCTCCCTCCGGTCGGTCAGGGACTTCGTTTTACTTCGTCTCGCCTCTCGCCTCTCATAACTTACCCTCTCTGTCCCTTACCAACCTCTCAATTCATAAATCATAAATCATAATTAATACTTAATACTTAATACTTCCCTGCCCCCTGCTTTGTCAGCCGTAGTCCCGGGACTTCGGGACGGAGGCTGGCTCCTTGCTTTAAATACCAAATTTTCCTAATTTGTATTATCTTTCAAAACACCAGTAAAACACCTTAGACGATGAAAAAAACTGTACCTCCCTATCCTTCACACACCATCTCCCGCCGCCGATTCATAAACTCATGTGCTGCATGCTCGGCATGCATGGCTGCAATGCCGATGATAGGCCTTAACTCATGCAGCCCACGGGAGAAAATGCGCATTCATATTATCTACTCAGTCACCGATATTGTTCAGCCCGGCCCCGATTGGCCTAATATAGGCTTTGACTTTGCACCGGTGATGGAAAATTTTAACACCGTCCTGGCAGAAAACTGCCCCGAGTTCGAGTTTGTTCATTCAGTGGCATCCGGACCCGAAGCGTCCGAAAATCTAGTGAAGCTCGACAGTGACAAAAATATAGGCGGCTATATAGTCTTCCAGCTGAATTGCTGGAACAGGGTGGTGCAGTCAGTGATTAATACAGCAAAACCCGTGTTGTATGTAGATTATAAATACGCAGGCAGCGGGGGCTTCCTTGTCTATACAGCCGGGTTCATAAGAAACAATACACCCAACCTGGGTTTTGTGGCTTCTTCTGATATCAATGACCTGGTTAAAGCAGTTAAACAATTCAATATTATCCGCAGGGGAGGTACGGTAAGCGAATTTGTTGAAGCCTCTGCAAGGGTACGCCGTGACAGAACTCCTGAAGCAAGTGACAGGGATTATTTTACTGATGAATTAACAACAATTTCTCCTGATGAATGCGTGAAACGCATGAAAGCTTCCCGCATACTGGCTGTGCGTGATGAGAATTCACGACCTGCTGAGCCTATTATGAATATTCCTGTGGAATATCTCTCTTTTGCCGTGGTCAATGAGGCATGGAAAAAAGCAGATAAGGATGAAGCTCATCATATTGCTGAAAACTGGCAGCAAAAAGCCACCGGGGTTATAGAGGTTCCTTTTGAAGAACTTGAAAATTCAGCGGCCATGTATCTTGGTATGAAGCAGGTGATGAAGCAGTATGATGCCAACGCAATAACCATCAACTGCCTTGGGGGCTTTTACGGGGGCCATATTCATGCATATCCCTGCCTGGGATTCCATGAGCTTAATAACGAAGGCCTGGTGGGTGCCTGTGAATGCGATATACATTCCACCGCCACTATGGTGGCTTTCAACAACATGACAGAAGGGAGGCCGGGCTATATATCCGACCCGGTGATTGATACGGGCAAACGGCAGATTATATATGCACACTGTGTTGCTCCAAACAAAGTTTTCGGTCCCACAGGATCGGAGAATCCATTCACTATAATGACCCATTCGGAAGACAGGCAGGGAGCGGCGATACGCTCAATATTGCCTGTTAATTACATGACCACAAGTATGAAGATCAGTCCTGAAAGAAAAGAGATTATCCTGCACAGGGCAGTTACTGTCGATAACGATCCTGACGACCGGGCCTGCCGTACGAAGCTGTGTGCAGAGCCTGTGGGTGATATTGAAAAACTGTTCACCATGTGGGACAGGTGGGGCTGGCACAGGGTTACCTTCTATGGCGATCTGAAAGACCCGGCATATGCACTGGCAGATGAAATAGGATGGAAGATAGTTGAGGAAGCATAAAAATGACTTTTTATTTGTCAGGGTTCTTTGAGTGAGATATCCACACTGGAAAATAATATCACATGGAATAATGGAATACTGGAATAGTGGAATAATGGAGAATGAGTAGTCAGCCTGCTTCTGAATATTAATCCAGTATTGACTCACCCCGCTGGCGAGGTTTTGGCTTACTGCTGGCGCAGGTCTCCAGACCTGTGCCCATGTGATGCAGAACTCACAGCACTCATGCCGAATTCTCGGGATTCGTACTGCTCGTTTCCAATATACCATTATTCCAACATTCCATCATTCCAATAAGAGTCACCAGTCAGGGCGACTCTTTGATCATATCTTGATAAATCTGGAGCAATTCTTTAAACATAAATACCGGGGATTTACTAACTTGTAACATTATTCAGTTGATTCATAATGAATTGATTTATCAACCTGATGAAGAAGAAAGAAGAAGGTAAAAGAAGGCGTATCATCATCTCTTATGCTCTTGCCATTGTATTGCCCTGCCTGATACTGGGATTTCTTGCTTTAAGGGGAGTTAAAAATGACCAGGCTCTCGTGGAACGTGAGCGAAGGAATAATCTTCTTGAAGCAAGCCGGCAAATTATCAATGAAACGAATGAATATCTTCTCGCAGTTGAAAATAGCTTCGCGGAATTGGTTGACTCAATTGCTGTTCCCGCCAAAATAATATTTACAGATTCCCTGTTGAATGAGTTCATTGACCGGAACCGGGCTGTTACAGGGATCTTTTATTTACCGGCCAGCGGCTCTCCATATTTATTGAACAATAACCTGTTATATTTACCTGAAGATTTAACCTCTGCCTCTGCCTTTATGCGCTCCGGAGGCACACAGGATATATTTGAAAATGGATGGCAGATTGAATACAGGGAGCATGACTATCACAAAGCACTTCGATATTATCAGTGTGTGCTGCCCGGTATCACCCACAAACAAACAAGGGGCGAAATACTGAATGCCATTGCCCGTATACAGAAAAAACTGCAACTGGATGATGAAGCCATTAAAACTTATGATCTGATATGGGATCAATACCCTGATGTTCTTATTCAGAATAAAATCCTCCTGGGTGCCGTCGCCTTACTGGAGAAAAGTCTCCTCTTCCTTGGGAAAAAGGACACACTATCTGCAATAAAGGCTGTCCATTTATTAATGACCCAATTAAAGGTACCAGCATGGGAAATGAGATTTTCGGATTTCACAAACTTTTTAACGAAAGCTGGTGAGATTGCATCCCGTTGTGGCAGTTCAAACGTTAAAGAGATAAAAAGCCTCGTGGAAAGGATATATTCTTTGCAGGATGATATATCCTCATCACTGGAACATACAGATTACCTTCTTACATTCATACAGTCTGGTGAAACAATAAAGCAGAATCCTGATGCTAGTGGACGCCGGTGTAAAACAATAGTAAACGGGAATTCGTATTTCTTTTCTCTTTTTCCTGTAAATGACAATAAGCATTGGGGATTAATACTAAACCAGGATACTATCCTGAATAATTCTGTTTATCCTGCGATACTAAAAAGAACCGGCACATCAGGATTTTACTGGGAGGTGGCCAGTGTAAATGGAGAGTCTCTTTTACGGTCTGAAGATATTTTGGAAAATATGCCGCCTGTTTCTACTGTATTCCCGCAGGAACTTCCTTCATGGTCATTGACACTATACCCTGAATCTTCGGACCTGATAACTAATTTGTTCCAACCGCGTGCCAGTATATTCCTTTATATCTTTATAGCTATTGTTATCATTCTGGCTTTCGGTTTGTTTTTTACTCTTCAGACAGTAAATAATGAACTGAACCTGTCAAAGATGAAATCCCAATTCATGTCCACTGTTTCACATGAATTCAAGAGCCCACTAACATCCATAAGGCAGATGTCAGAGATGCTGGTTCAGGGTAGGGTTCCTTCGCTGCAAAGACAAAATAAATATCACAAAACAATATTAAATCAGAGTGAGCGACTGAGCCATCTTATAGACAATATTCTTGATTTTTCAAAGATGGAAGAAGGACAGAAGCTGTTTCATTTCGAAAAAAGTGATATTGTTCCGGTAGTGAGAAATATTGTTGAATCATTCCAGAATCACACGGCTGAACAGGGATTTAATATAAGCTTTACAGTTTCTGAACCTGTACCGGATGTTGTATTTGACCGTGAAGCCATGGAACAGGTAGTGCACAACCTGCTTGACAATGCCTGTAAATATTCGGGTGATTCCAGGAAAATAGACGTTAAGATTGTAGCAAAAGGGAACAAGGTAATTATAAGTGTCAGGGATTTTGGCATAGGGATAAAAAGAGAAGACCATGACAAAATTTTCAGCCGCTTCTTCAGGGCCGGGGAGGAACTCACTCAGACAGTGAAAGGAAGCGGGATAGGACTGACCATTGTGAAGCAGCTTGTGGAAGCACATAACGGTGAAATACTGGTCGACAGTGAAATTGGTAAGGGCTGTACCTTTATAGTTACAATACCCTTAGCAGGACCTTAAAGTCTGCAGTCGGCAGTCCACAGTCGGCAATCAGTAATTTATGGTAAATAATAAAGGATAATTAAATAATATTCAACAAATTATAAAAAATGGCAACAGGATTCAGAAACTTGCTTGTATATAATAAAGCATTTGCTCTTGCAATGGATATTTATAAGGTCAGCAAGAAATTTCCCAGGGAGGAACTTTATTCTTTAACTTCTCAAATCAGGAGATCTTCAAGATCTGTGTGTTCAAATATTGGTGAAGGATATCGTAAACGCCGGTATGAAGCCCACTTTGTAAGTAAGGTCTCTGACTCAGATATGGAAAATACTGAAACTCAGGTGTGGCTTGATTTTGCATTTGCCTGTGAATATATTACAAAAGAAGTCTTTGATGATTTTAACGAACGATCTGAAGAAATAGGACGATTACTTAATCATATGATTGAAAACCCTGAAAAATATAAATAACCAACTTCTTAATTGTCGACTGCCGACTGGAGACTGCCGACTGGAGACTGCCGACTGGAGACTGCCGACTGGAGACTGCCGACTGGAGACTGCCGACTGGAGACTGCCGACTGGAGACTGCCGACTGGAGACTGCCTAACAGCATAAAAAGAAATATACTGATGAAAAAAATTCTGATAATAGAAGACGAAGAACCCATAAAAACAGCCCTCGAAGATGATTTCCGGCTGGAGAATTATGATGTTGCTATTGCTACAGATGGAATAGAGGGACTGTCAAAGGCGTCAGACCCTGATATCGATCTTATTATACTTGATATCATGCTGCCGGGCATGAATGGGTTTGAAGTCTGCAAAAAGCTCAGAAACAGTGGCGTAAAGACACCTATTATCATGCTTACGGCTAAAGGCCAGGAAATTGACAGGGTGCTGGGGCTCGAGATCGGTGCCGATGATTACATAACAAAACCTTTCAGCCCCAGGGAACTGCAGGCAAGGGTTAAAGCCGTTTTGCGAAGAATGGAACCCGAAACGGATGAAAAAGCAGGTAAAATATTTCGATCAGGCGGACTGGAAGTGGATTTCCGGCAGTATGTATGCCGTAAAAATAACAGTGAAATCAGTCTTACTGCGCATGAATTCGAACTTCTGAAATACCTTATCAGTAAAAGGGAGCAGGTGGTCAGGCGAAATGAATTGCTTGATGAAGTATGGGGGAAAGATGTTTTCGTCACAGCCCATACCATAGATACACATATGGCAAACCTGAGAAAAAAGATTGAGAATGATCCTTCAAACCCGAGGTTCATAATCAGCATCCGGGGTGTTGGATACAAATTTGCAGGAGATTAGTTCCTTGATCCACTCTTAAAAAAACTCAACCTGTTCTTGAGGCTTCTGCCTGTGCAGGCCCGTACCTTTGAATAAAAAAAGTTATGAAGACAATTATTTCAATCATGATTTTCTGCCTTGTACCGATGGTTATGGTGTCAGCGCAGAAACAACAGGCTCAAAAGCTGTTGAGTGAAGCTGTTTACCAGGAAGAAATTAATGGTGATCTTGACGAAGCCATAAAAATTTACAGGTCGGTCATCAATCAATATCCTGATAACAGAGATATTTCTGCAGAAGCTTTACTGCATCTGGGTATGTGCTATGAAAAGCTGGGGAACCAGGAGGCTGTCAAAACCTACAGGCACCTGGTTAATAATTATCCGGAACAAACAAATGAGGTAACAATCGCGAGGGAAAGACTTGCCAGGTTGATTGAAATTGCAAGGGAAGTTTCTGAAATTCCATCTTTACCATTATTTACCAGGATACAAATGCCTGTAAAACTTGATTGGGGGGGACAATTATCACCTGATGGGAAAGAACTGACTTTTTCCTCAACCAGGTATGAAGGGAGTCTCTGGACAGTTCCGATTCCCGGGAAGGTAAGACCAGACATAGCAGGTAAGCCTGTAAAGCTTATTGGCGAAGATGAAGTATGGGCATGGGGCCATGCCTGGTCTGCTGATGGCAAATGGATTGCTTATAACCATATGAAGAATGAGGAGAATATTTTTGTTGATGAAATACACGTAATACCCTCTTCAGGTGGCGAGCCTGTAAAAATTCCCGTACCGGTGAACCGGGGTGAGAGCTATCACCTTTTTCAATATTGTCTCAGCCTGTCGCCGGATGGAAAGGTTCTGGCATATGCATCTAAAGAAGACAGTGAATCGGATAAGCCAAAGGAATCTTACATCTATACAATTCCTGTAAATGGTGGAAGTGCCAGCAGACTGACAGATGCCAGTTCATGGTTGCCGGCATTTTCACCTGACGGTAGTAAAATAGCTTATATTAAAACCTCTGCTGAAGGAGATGACATCTGGGTTATTCCTTCGCATGGAGGCAGACCTGTCAAAGTTTGTGACCTGGGCAGGAGAGTATGGGGATCACCAATATGGTCACCCGGCAGCGACTATATTGCTTACTTACTAGAACCGGAGCCCGGTAAGGAATGTAAAGAATTATGGTTTGTACCAGTATCGGAGAAAGGAGAATCAACTGCCCCGCCCCGGAGTATTGAACTTCCATTACAGGCAGCCAGAAATATGGGAGGATGGACCTTTGAAAACAGGATAGGACTATTACTGGAAAGCACTGTCCACCAAGCTATATACACTGTACCTTCATCAGGAGGGAAAGCAACCCAGATTACGCCTCCGGAAAAATATGCATTTTCTCCGGGATGGGATCCCGGTGGAAAGAGAATATATTTTATATATAATAATATGTTTTCTTCTGTTGCTTCAGAAGGAGGGGAAATATCTTCAATTCCTGTTAGTGGAGAAGTCGGGATTAATTTCCCTGTTTTATCTCCGGATGGGGAAAAGATTCTGTTTCATGGATTTGAGAAAGAAATCAGCAAAATGCATATCTGGACTGCCTCAACAAAAGGAGGAGAACCAACACAGCTTGGAGGTCCCTTTAATGATGCCTTCATTGAAGATGCCTTCCCTCAATGGTCGCCTGATGGCAGGTCAGTATGTTTTTACCGCCATGAAAAGACGCCGGATGGAAAAGGTGTCAGATCAAGTCTGTGCCTGGTTCCTGCCGAAGGGGGTGATGTAAGAGTACTCATAGCTGACCGGGATAGCCTGATAAAGGAAATAAGCCCGAGGTCTATGTGTTGGTCTCCCAATGGCAAATCAATTGTATATTATTGCAACAAAGATGGGAAAATAAAAACTGTCCCGATTGATGATGGTGAGCCTCAGGTATTAGCTCAACTGCAAAAAGGTATCCAGGCTCAATGGCTTAATTTTTCTCCCAATGGTGAAGAGATTCTCTATATTGCTAACCAGAAAATATGGAAAATTACTCTGAATGGGGAAGAACCATTTGAGATAAAAACAGGGCTGGATATTCAGCCTGCAGGCCCACTCTCCTGGTCACCGGATGGTCAAAAAATAGCCTTTACAATGCGAAAAGGTGGCGAGATAGACCTCTGGATGATGGATAAATTTCTGCCCCTGGAAAAGTTTGCACAAAAGCCCAAAGAAGAGATAACTGAACCTGAAGGTTTAAAAAACAGGTGATGAGTAAGTTCGTCCGCTTACTATTCCTGCCGAAGGAGGTAATCCTGAGAAGTTATGGAGACCGGAAAACAGGGTGGAAATTTACGATATCCATCCTGACGGGAACCAGGTAGCTTACTCAATACGAGAAAGAGTTTCCGAAGTCAGGGTGATCGATAACCTGGTGCAGGAGATGGAAAGACTTGATAGGATTGGTAAATAAACTTCTTAATTTAAAATTCCCATACCAAGTCAGGATCAGTATCTGCCCAATCGCCAGCGTCTATCTTTTTATTAGCATCATAGATCACGTAAGAGTTTGGAGCGTCATACAGGTAAAGATCCCCAAAATGAAGCATTGCGGTTGCACTCAGACCGGCATATTGAATGAATTGTCCTCTAGGTTTGAGGGGATGTTCAGTAATCTGTGCCAGGCCCTGGGAAATATCGGAATAAGTTATCCCATTCCAGTTAAAACTATTTTTATTAAACCTGATGGGAAATATATTTTCAAATCGTTCTGAAATTTTGTTGGTTTCCGGCCTGCCAAAAAGTATAACACACTCCTTATTCAGATCACTTTCTGTTACTGAGGTGTCCGCTTTAATTATTTCAGGATCCAGTCCAAGATATTCATTATTGAATCTCTCAGCTGCTGTTTTATTGGCCTTTGATTCTGAAACAGTTCCATAAATGAGGATCATGTCAGGGTAACTGTCCCAGATACTTGAGAGCTGTAATGGCATCCTTTGGAGTTTTAAAATGTCGTGATCCGGATCTGCCTTTAATAATAAAGGCTTATCCATCGTTTTGAATTCAAAACCGGTTATCTTCTCTTTCTGCCATATTGTAAAAAGTTCCTGACCCTTTTCAGTCTCGAGAGTAAATTCAACCGGTAACACAAATAATGACCTGCCTGACTGAATCAGTGTACCTTTTATTTTCCAGCCATCATTGTCTTTTTCAAGCGTAATCTCATCAAGTTTTAAATGAGGTAATCCTTTTGATTTTTCCCACTGGTCAAAAAACCATTCAAGAGATTCACCATAAATATTTTCAGCCATTTGAATAAAACGGCCGGTTTGGATAGGCTTGTTTGAATTTACTATTAAACTCTCATACTCTTTTGTGAGCCGGTTAAACTTTTCAGCACCTATAATTTTATAAAGCATATGGCAGACCAATGCATCATAGCTGTATTGAAGGGAACGAATCCAGATGGGATCATTTAGGATTTTTGAAAACTCGGTATCCCTGGCTGGTATATTCCTGGTAACATGGTCGATCTGGCTCAGGAATCCTCTTCGCTTTTCAATCGGGATATAATTATCTTTATAACTCTGTAAAGCATCAGCTGGAAATGGATCCAACAAATGATAAACATTGCTTCTCGCTCTGGTAATTTTCCCTATATTATGAACAGCTGACAGCACATCTTCCGCACGTCCATTTTTGATAGGTACCCACTGAAAACCATAACCCTCGTGATTATCCTGTGGGGCATTTGGACCTAACAGTATATCACGTCCTTTGCTCATAATTATCCTATAGTGGTGCAGCCATGCGAACAATCCTGCATTGGCATCGACAGGGATCCAGCCAATATCCTGAAGATAGAACTCAGACCACATATGAGGTCCCATACCGTGATGTTCGGCGCCTGAAAAACCTTTATCAGTAGACATTGTATCAAGCACTGAGAACATCTCTGAGTTTTCTTCATTTAAATAAGGAGCCCATCCTATTCTCCCGTAAACACATCTGGCCGGAATACCTTCTGCACGGCACATAGCTGTAAAAAGAGCACTGTAGTGAGCGCAATCACCGGCAAAATATTCTTCTCCAGTTCTCTTATCAGTTTCAGGCTTGGACAACATGTAATCAAGACTTGCTTCAAATCCTTGCTCAAACCGTGTATTATTGTTGTATTTAATTTTCCTGTGGACGAATTTTAGAATTTTTTGTGCTTTGAGGTAAGGATTTGTTTCATCTCTAACAGCTTCTTTTACAAGCCCTTCCACTTTAGGTGTGATATGAATAGTACGACCAGATCTGGTATATAATTGATACTCCTTACTTTTCTTGTCATAAGGTTTTATATCTGATGTATCTATGTTAGTTTGAACAGAAAAAGATACCAGGCGGACTTTAATATCAAAACGGCAGGATGATTTTTTAGGGTATTTTCCAAAGTCCCAGAAAAAAATTTTATTCCCATATTCCGGATCAGTGAATTGAGAATGAGGCTCCGGATTAACGGAAATTATCTGAACATTCTTTTGTGAATCCCATTCACGTGGGATAGGGATCCAGACTTTAAGATCTTGGTCTCTGTCAATTTTTGCAGGATCCGGATTAATTTCAAAGGATATATCAACATTATATACCCGCGGATTTTCGTAAATGATTTTAGATGATTTTGATGTGTCCGGACCTGAATCGTCAGAAAAACTTATCTCCTGTGAGACAGAAATTAGAGGACGGAGGAGTAGGATTAACAGTATGAGTGTCAGCTTCAGGTATGGTCTAATAACCGGTTTACCTGTTGGGAGATCAATAATAAGGCTAAGCATGGCATATATTTTACTTTAGTTTACCATTAAAATTGCTCAGCTATTGATCAGATATATTAAATTAAGTAAGGTCGCAAAAAATCAGTGAAAAAGCAACCAAAATTCTACTTATTCATTCTTCCAAATATGCCCGGTAATTACCTGACGCAAAATTCCGCAACATACTTTTACATCTTTTTACAATTTATTAATTGATTTTAAGTCAGGGAATTAATAAATTGTGATATGTTTAAATTTCTTAAACATATCGGCCCCAAAACGAAAATACTTTTCGTTGCATTTATCCTTGTACTGGTACCTGGTGCCATCATCAGCTACCTGAGCCTGCAATCAGTAAGACAAAAGGCGGATAACCTGCGTACAACTTATACCGGTACGGTCAACCTGGTCAGGGATAAGCTGGAAAACGAAGTGGAACGGCTTCAGTCAAACCTCCTAACGTGAGTTTATCACGGGATAAGGTCTAAAACGCTATAACTATCAGGGAAACATAAAGATAGGCCTCATTTATTTGTATACACCAACATCTTTGATTTTGGGCCGTTCATTGTGGGCATTTTCTATAC
>JAYEGY010000038.1:0-3759 GCA_034659275.1 Bacteroidota bacterium
GTCAAGAACTACCTGCCAGATACAGAAATATTCATTGTCAGGGGAGAAAGTTATAACATGAAACTGACTTACAAAGAGGATATATATATACTCGATAAATGGTTCCAGCTTAAAACGTTTAATTCAACATCAAAGCAGTTGAACCGGGGTTACATGAATAAGTTGGCAGGAAAAACCGTTGTGGTTTTTGGTGGCAGCTCAGGTATTGGACTAAATCTCATAAATATGTGCCGTCATTATAATGCCAATGCTGTTTCTTTCAGTCGTTCTGAAAACGGGGTTGATATATCCGATGCATCTTCGGTAAAAGATGCATTAAATAAAGTAATCAAGAAGCAGGGTAGAATTGATTATATTGTGAATACAGCCGGGATACTGCAACGAGAACCACTTGCCGATATGAAACTGGAAGATATAATTAACAGCATAAACATCAATTACCTGGGAGCAGTAATAATTGCCAGGGAAGCTTTTCCATTTATCAGGGAAAGTCGTGGACATATCCTGTTTTTCACGTCAAGTTCATATACACGGGGACGCTCAATGTACAGTATCTATTCTTCCTCAAAAGCTGCAATAGTTAACCTGACACAAGCTCTTTCTGACGAATGGGGTGATTTTGGTATCAGGATAAACTGCATTAATCCTGAGCGGACAAGAACACCGATGAGAACAAAGAACTTTGGCATTGAACCCGTTGACACTTTACTGGAACCTGAAAAGGTGGCAGGAATATGTATAAAAACTATGCTCTCAAACATTTCGGGGCAGGTTATAGATGTAAGGAGGGAGAATTGAAGTACCACGATATACTATAATACATTTTAATATATAAAATTATATATTCTTAATAAGCCTTGCATTCACTAAATTATAACTCCACTTTTCATTTCTTTTATGCCTGAAGGGTCATTAAAATCATTGGCACTTAAAGGTATGATCTGGAGTGCGACAGGTAGAATTGCAGGTCAGGCCGGACAATTTGTGATAAGCATTGTCCTGGCACGTTTGTTAATGCCCGAGGATTTCGGATTAATAGGCATGCTGTCCATATTTATTGCTATTTCCCAGGGTTTTGTGGATAGTGGTATGGGCTCTGGTCTGATACAAAAAAAGGACAGGACGGAAGTTGATTTTTCCACCGTTTTTATTTTTAATCTTGTTGTAAGCAGTACTTTTTACCTGCTTCTCTTTGCTTCAGCACCACTTATTGCACAATTTTATGATAAGCCCCAGCTGATCAACCTCACCAGGGTGCTTTCTTTAAATATTGTGATCAATGCTCTTGCATTAGTTCAAAGATCGAGATTACGCATTAAGGTTGATTTTAAAACAATTGCCAAAGTAGATGTTATAGCAATGATCTGCAGCGGTGGTATTGCTATTTTATTTGCCCTGTTAGGATTTGGTGTGTGGGCACTGGTTATCCAGAATATTATACGCTCGGTTACCTCGGCCTTGTTATTATGGTTTATGGAAAGATGGAGATTTTCAATAGTCTTTTCAAAAAAATCATTTAAAGACCTTTTCGGATTTGGATCAAAATTGCTTATTTCCGGCTTGGTCGCCCGTATAATGCAGAACATCTATAACATTATTATCGGGAAAGTATATTCAGCATCTGAACTCGGCTTTTATACAAGGGGCAGAAGCTTTTCGGAACTTACTGCGGGTACGGTTTCGAGCATTCTTAACCAGGTTACTTATCCGATACTGGCATCCATACAGGATGATAAGGCAAGGCTGGTTTCTGTTTACAGTCGCCTGATCAGGATGACATCCTTCCTTATTTTTCCTGCCATGACAATGCTTGCCCTTCTTGCTGATCCTTTTATAATGTTGTTCCTGACTGAAAAATGGGCTCCTGCAATAGTTTTGCTTCAGTGGATGAGTTTTGCATGGATTTTCAACCCCATAAGTGCAATAAATCTCAACATTCTGAATTCAATAGGCCGTTCCGACCTGTTTATGAAGGTGGATTTGTCAAAAGTCCCCATAGTTTTGATTGCCTTGTTGATTACAGTACCTATCAGCATTAAAGCAGTGGTTATTGGTAATGTGATTACGCATTGTATCGCATTTTTCATTAATGCTTATATGCCGGGGAAGCTTTTTGGTTATGGACCAATTAGCCAGTTGAAAGATATGGTGCCCGTATTTTTTGCCACGGGAATAATGGCCCTTACTGTATTTATGGTTGTTAATTTCATTGATAACCATGCCCTGAAACTTATAATAGGTGGCCTGGTGGGTGTACTAACTTATATATTGATGAGTTATATATTAAAGATTAATGAGCTTGAAGAAGTAAAAGGACTTTTTACTAAAATAAGAAATGGAAAAGAATGAAATTTTAGATAACCCCCCCCTGGTTTCAATTGTCGTTGTAACGTATAATTCATCCAGGTATGTGCTCGAAACCCTGGAAAGCATGAAGTCGCAGACGTATATGAATCTTGAACTGATAATATCTGATGATGCATCAGTTGATAATACAGTAAAGATTTGTAAAGCTTGGGTTGAGGAGAATAAAAAGCGCTTTGTGAGAACAGAGCTTATAAGTGTAGCTGAAAATACAGGGATACCTTCAAATATAAACAGGGGTATAAAGGCAGCAAAGGGTGAATGGGTTAAACCAATTGCCGGGGATGACGTTATGATGGATGATTGTATTGAACGCTATATGGAATATGCTTCTGAAAATCCTTCGGCAGAATTATTACATTCAAAAGTAAGACATTATAATAGTTCCTTTACCGATGAAAATCGTCTACCTGAACATGATACAGCAGCAATGAAAATAAACCGGCCCGGTATCACAGCGAAAGAACAGTTTGAAATATTGCTGAGAGGAAATAAAATATGGGCGGCAAGCATCTTCGTTAAAAAATCCGTATATGAAAAAGTTGGCTTGTTTGATGAAAATTTACGTTTGTGGGATGACAGGCCCTTCTTATTGAAGGTTACCATGAATAATATTAAATTACACTTTGTGAATATCACAAGTTGTAAATACAGGGTTCATTTAAATTCTATTCAGAGGCAAAGAAGAAAAGATAATTTGATAACAGACTTTAACCTGGAAGTAAGTAAACATTATCATAATAATTACCTTAAGTATTTGCCACGAAAAGAACGTATCATTAAAAGTATCCTTTTAAAGAGAATATTATTTCTGGATAAGTTTAATTTGAATAAAAATAACCTGGGTGTAAAAGCATTTATGGCACTAACTGCCTTCCCCTGGAATTTATTCTTAAGAAGGATCAATAAAAAATATGAATGATAAAAGAATATTGATTGTATCCGCCAGTTTTTATCCACAAAACTCTCCACGTTCATTCCGGACAACCGAGCTGGCGAAAGAATTTGCCAGGCAAGGTCATTTTGTCAGGGTGATAACCCCTAAAACACCGGTGATTCATGACGATTTTGCAAGGGAATATGGCCTGGAAATTAAAGATATGGGAAGACGCAGGTGGAAAAGTATAATTTTGAAAGGTAAGGGAGTCAATCTTATGTTGAGAAGACTTATGAAAAGATTTTCAGGGCTGCTCTTTGAATATCCGAATATTGAGTTGTACTGGATGGTCAGGAGGGCTCTCAGGGAGGAATCGGGATATGACTTATTAATATCAATTGCCGTTCCATACCCTGTTCACTGGGGTGTGGCTGCAAGGAGGTCAGAAACTTATCCTATTGCGAAAAACTGGGTTGCCGATTGTGGTGATCCTTATATGGGTCAGGAGAATGACACAT
>JAYEGY010000039.1:0-18745 GCA_034659275.1 Bacteroidota bacterium
ATATCCAGGTTATAATTATATGAATTTGTTAATTCAGGATTACCGAAAGTGTTGTGCTCACCGTACATTCCTCTGTTAACAAAGGGACCAAGCTCAATGAAGAGTGGCCTTGACACTGTCCGGCTTGCCGATAAGCGCAAGTTTGTATTCTCTTTAAGTGAATATCTCATATTAAGAGAAGGATAAAGTCCCGGAGCAGTAGTATTCAGGATAATCCATGGATCATCAAAGGTTGTTCTTTCAGGTGATTTGCGGTAATAAAGAGACTGGTCATCATACTCACTCCTCAAACCTACATTCACAAGCAAATCAGGTGTAATGTTATAATTCATCTCTATGTAAGCCGAGTATAGATATTGGAAAACAAGGTAGTAATTTGAAAGGGCTGTCCCCTCACTCAGTGAAAGCAAACCGCTTGCGAAGGCTTCATCTGACAGGTATTCACTGGGATTCTCAGGATCATGTATGCCGGGCAGGTTACGTGTTTCGTAAAAGAAATCCCTGGCAATGAAATCCCTCGTTTTTAATTTAGCCTGCAAGCCCGATACTATTGACCCTTTATTAAAATCATTACCCTCCTGCCCCAGCTTAACAATGAAATCCGTTCTTCCAGCAGCTTCATGCTCAGCCATCTTCATGTAAGTACGGTAATTGGCTATATTTTCACGCCTGAGGTAATAGAGATCATTCTCCTCATCATAGTTCCATGTAAGATCCCGACGGTCAGGTGTGTTGTTTGTTGAATAACTGTATGATCCTTTCCAGTGAAATTCAAGTCTTTCATTGCCTGCAAATGAAGTATGCTCACCTCCCAGTATAGCATTAATAACCCTGTTATTAACATATTCATACCTGCGAGCTTTAATTATACCGTCATTAGTACTGTGATATCCCATATTTTCCTCGATGGAGTTTGCGGTATTATTTATAAAGAGGATATCAAGGTCAACAGAATTAGTTCTGTTATGCATGTAATTGAAGCTTGCCAATGCGCTGGTATTGGCATTATATTGCCATTTCTCAAAATCAAAATCAAATATTACAGCACCACCGGCTTCAGGAAAAATCTTACTCCCGTATGAATAATCAAAATTATTCTTAAATGCACCTGCAAACAATACATTAAGTGTTCTTCCTCCCAGGTCGAATGTTTTTCCTCCTGAGAGACCAATATTGGCAGCAGGTAACATCGTTGAGGTTGTATATGAGAAATCCGTAAAGAAAGGATCATATACAAGGGATGAAAAATCGATGTCAGGGTCACCGACCGGTCCAATCTCTGAAGGAAGATCGTAGCGGGAGTTATTAAAACCTGTCATCGATCTAAATCCTTCAAAACCATCTTCAAATTTCATCCTGTTATTGATCGAGAGGGTGTTGTAATTAGCACCTACATCTACTGTAAGGAATGATTCGGCAAGAAATTCCCTGGTCTTAATATCCACCGTTGCCCCACAAAAGTCAGCATATGCAGCAGAGTAAAACACCTTATTCACATCTACCTTCTGAACAACTTTTGAAGGTATAATTGAAAGATCGATCACTTTACGGCCGGGATTGCCTGAAGGTATTGGCATTTTATTCAGGGTGGCATTATTATACCTGTCACCCAATCCCCTTACAAATATCTGTTGGGGGCCCATGGCGGTGATGCCCACCATTTTTGTCACGCCTGCCTCAACGTCAGAAGCACCTTTTCTTGAAAGTTCCTTGGCTCCTATACTCTCAACTGAAAAGACAGCTTCCTTTCTGTCAAGTAAGAGAATATTTTCCGCTTCCCTGTTAGCTTTGCCGGTAACAACAACTTCATCGATATCAACAAGTGACTCCGAGATTGTGAAATTAAGGTTTATCGTTTCTCCACCTCTTAAAGACACTTCCCTGGTAACGGCATCATACGCTACAAAAGAACATACAATATTATAAACACCCGGATCCAGGCTGATTGAATAATCTCCGTCAATGCCAGCCATTGTTCCCTGCTGTGTTTCCATTACAATAAGAGTAGCACCAGGCATGGGATCTCCCGTAAGCTGATCCGTAACAATACCTTTAATAGTTCCTTTATCCACCTGTCCATCCGCGGCCGGATAAATAACTGATAAAAGTAAAAGTGATAGAATTATTTTTCTCATTTCTTAGTCAAAATTTTTAATTGATTTGCCCAATTAATATTTACGCAACAAAGGTGATCTAACTTTGCTACAAGTTTGTTAATGATTGACTAAGAAATGGTAAAAGAAATGTTACATTTCAATTAACTAATATTCCTGTAATGTAACACTATTGTAATAAACCCGAATAAATAGATAGATTAACCTATTTATTAATTAATGAATCAACTTTTTCGCTTGCCTCCTCCATAATTTTATCAGCCTGTTTTTCAGCTTCTTCTTCGAGTTGAGCTGCTTTTTTATCGGCTTCCTTGCGCAATTTTTCAGCAGCCCTTTCTGCTGCAAGTCTCGCCAGGGCTCCCTTGTCAGCAGCCTCATCAATAAGTTTTTGGGCATTTTTATCTGCCTCTTTCCTTAGTTTTTCTGCTGCCTCCGTCGCTTCTGCTTTTATCATGTCGGCCCTTTTCTGCGCTTCTGCAAGCATTTTATCTGCCTGTTTACGAGCTTCATCGGATACTTGGTCCTTCACTTCTTCAATTTTTTCTCCTGCTGCTTCTTTTAACGACTCCGTAACTGATGAGACAGGACTGGTATCATCACTCTGGCCCAGGAATGGCGTTATCGTGGGATCTTTTATGGTCCCGCCGATACGAACTTTCATTTTTATTATTTCAGGTTGATAATATTCTATCCCCAACAATGCAGCCCTTGCTGCCAGCCCGGTTAATACAGAGCTCATACCCGGAGGAAGTTCTGAGGAGGGTACTTCCACTTTGACGAGGTAATTAATAGTCTGGTCGAGACCGTGATCACCACTGATAGTAACATTCATATCTCCCAGTTTTGTATCAAATGGCTTGATATATACCCTGCCGTCTTTTACTTCGAAATTAGCATCAATATCCGTGAAAGTATTTGTATAATTCTCCCCTATCTGCAGTACGCTGCTAAATTTCTCAAAAACAGGGGAGCTGACGAGCTGTATTTCCTCTGACCTTACTCTTCCACTTCCATTTATTGATTCAACAACAGGCAGCATTCCTTTACCAAGGAGGGTTGAAAGATCAAAATCCACAAAGACCTCACCATTCATACCTTTCGCAACAGGAGCAAGCTGTCTGACTGTATTAAAGGTATTAAACGACTCTTGAATCCCGATACCGGCTACAGAAAGGTCAGCAGCCATTCTTGGATTAATGGTATCACGCGAATTATATTCAGCATTTATAGTAAACTCTCCTCCGAGTGCGCTCAAACCTGTTTCTTTTATAAGCAGCACTCCTTCTTTCAGTGAAATATTTCCCTTTACGCCGCTTGCTTCAAGAGGATTGTATTTAAACCTGTCAATGGCAGAAATAAATTCAAAATCAACATTTTCCGGTAAGCGTATTGTGCTCAGGGCAATTGTATCTTCTTCAACTTCGACGGTATCGACGGGTAAATATGACATTACAGTATCCAGGTCAATATAATCCGAATACAAATCCAGCTTACCTTTAACCGTTTCGTCTTTGAAAATAAAAGGAAGGTAGTTCTCGAGGCGACCTGATAGGCTGATATTATTCCCTGCCACACCCATCCTGAACTGCTCAAGGGCCGCATAACGGGGTGAGAAATTGAAATCAGCCACTTCTATTTCCAAAGGAGGCAAATCCTTCATTTCAACCTTAAAACCTGCGAGCTTCATAGTTCCCGTAGCATTGAAACTGTCGTAGTCCTGGTTTTCTATCATCGACATTTTACCCTGGAGGCCCAGAGCAATATCAAAGATACCTTCCAGCTCATTCAACTCAACGGGCACTGCATCTGCCAGAGCTTCAAAATCAATTCTTCCTTTTAGGGCCACATCCACTGCAGGGTCACTTAGGGGGGTGCTTAATTTCAAATTCATATCAAATGGATTATCATCGAGTTCAAAATGAAATTGCGCCACATCCAGTACTGTCAAATCAGGATGGGTTCCGTTGACCGAAACATCTGCCTTGATATTGATATTATCGATACTCTCCGGCAGGTCAGGATATGCTATGCTACCATTATTAACATCAAGCGTAAGATTAATATCAGGCAGAAGGCTGTCAGTTGCACTGTAGCGCCCTTTAATAAGCCCTTCGATATTGAAACTACCCCCTGCGTTCAGGCCCTCAAATCCTTTCTTGTAAACAGCCGGCACCATTGAAAGTACAGATTTAAACTCGGTATTACCTGTACCGATATTCATGTCGGTAATAATATCTTCACCGTCAAGTTCTATAGATCCGGAAAATAAAAGCTGCAGTGCATTTATCAATATATTGTTTTCACCAAGTACAAATTTATTATTCTCAAGGTCGGCATTTATATCGAAGACTGCCTGCACGGTTGCCTTATTGAGCATTTTGATTCCATCGTTTATAAAATCAACTGATGCAATATCGGTTTCAAGTAATAAATTGCTTTGTTTTGCAGACATATTGCCACGCAGGAAAAGGTCTAGATCGTCTATTAGAGCCTTCCTCCCGGATGACAGATCCTCATAGGATATATAAGCATTCTTAATCTCGAACTTATTAAGCCTGAAAGCCAGCTTGCTCTCTTTTGCTGCATCATCCTCCTCAATTTCCTCTTTCCCTTTTACTTCTGTTTCTGTCGCGAGTTCTTCACCGACCGGGACAATATCATAATTTGCTGTTCCGTCTTCCAGTATTATGGCATTGGCCACAGGCCTGTCGATCTCAATTGCTCTGATCCTGTAACCCGACTTTGACAATACAGAGCCGATATCAAAGACAAGATTGAATGACTTAAGCCCGGCAAGGGTATCACCGCTAAACCGGTCAACACCTGTAACACTTACATCCTTAAGGCGGAATGTCAGGTTAGGGAAATTCCTGAAAAGGGTGATGCCGAAATCACCAATTGCGAGTTCAGCATTTATTTTTTCATTGGCCATACTCAGCACTTTCTCTCTGATCTGATCCTTGAACAGTGATGGTATTATTATTGCAGCCAGTAATATTACAAGTACTATTATACCTGCAACTTTCAGTATGATCCTAAGAGCTTTTTTCATTTCGGCTTATTTTTTTACAATGCAATTTAGTAATTATTAAGTAGTTTTATTTAAAAAAACAGCCAGAGAAAGATTTAGCTAATTTTTAACATAATACTTATATTTGCAGTCAGAAAACTGTCACTCTGAGCAAAGCGAAGAGTCTGATAATACTTAGAGTTAAGATCCTTCGTTCGTAGAAAAGGCTTTGGACTCACTCAGGATGACAGGTTATGGACCCGTAGCATAATTGGATAGTGCACCTGACTACGGATCAGGAGGTTGGGGATTCGAGTTCCTCCGGGTTCACAGCAAATAAAAGCCGAGGCACTCAAGACAAAAGCGAGCAGAAAAAAAGCTTGCTTTTGTTTTTTATGCGAGTCTTTTGGATTGTGGATGGCGCAGCCATCCCGGCTTTTATTTGCAGCTCTGATTTGGTGGGTCCGCCGAGCGAAGCGAGGCAGTTCCTCCGGGTTCACGAGCAAATAAAAGCCGTAGTAATCAAGACAAAGCGAGCACCAAAAAGGAAAGCTCGCTTTTATGTTTTTTTTAACAGTTACTTATAAGAAATATCACGTCTTAATTAAATATAAAGATTCTATATGTTGTACATAACAGATTTTACTCATCATGAAAACCAAGATCTCAGTAGTTGTTTACATTGTTTTTATAAATATATTCTTTCTGACGGCTTGCACTGAATATGAAGAAGTGCTCGACTGTAACATGTCAGGCACAGTGACTGAATTCGGTTCAAATTATCTCTATGCCGGACGTATGTTTATGATGTATATTGATGTGGATGCTGACCCGGACAATGACAATCATGTCCAGAGATTTGAAGGAATATTCCCTGGCGGGGAACTTCATTATTCCTATGATATAAGTGATGTTGAACCAGGAACATATTATATATACATGATGATTGACCTGGGAAAGGGTTTTACCAACGTAGGCTTCTATGGAGCTGAGCCAATGCCCTGGGATATCCCTCCGTCTCCCAATGTCTATTTAAAATGCAGGACCGTCCTGGATTGGGAAATTTATGATAAACTTAGCGCTCTTCGGTAAGTATCAAAAGGAATAATACCCTTAACTAATATTTTACCAGTCAAACTGATTCCCTTCGCTGGGGAGAGCCGGAGAAAGATTTTTATGTTGCCGCCATCCCCGGGTGCGACCGGGGCTATTGTTATTAACCCACTCCGTGGGTTTTATTATAATTCGGCAGTCTGAACTTTAAGCTCTTTTTTATGTTAACTTTATAGTTCATTCATCCAAATCAAAATTTTTCAAATGAAAATTGGTGTTTTAAAAGAGCGCGAGCCTGAGAACAGGGTTGCAATTTTACCTGAGCATATAGACCATCTCAAAAAGCTTAACCTTGAAATTATCATTGAGAAAGAGGCAGGTATGCGTTCTTATGTCAATGACCAGAGTTACAGGGATGCAGGTGCAATAATCTCAGACAGGGATAAACTTCTGAAAGACTCCAATATTATTGTTTCTGTCAATGCTCCGGGTAAAGAAACATTAAAAAAATTAGAAAAAGGTAAGGTGATTATAGGTATTTTAAATGCCCTATCGAACAAAGACCTTGTTACCTGGTTAAGGGATAATGATTTAACTTCGTTTAGCCTCGAATTAATTCCCCGTATTACTAAAGCACAATCTATGGATGTCCTGTCAAATATGGCAACCGTGGCAGGGTACAAAGCAGTACTGGTTGCGGCATCTGAGTTACCTCGCTTCTTTCCCATGTTTATGACTGCCGCCGGGACAATCAAGCCAGCAAAAGTATTGATTCTTGGTGCCGGTGTTGCAGGTCTGCAGGCAATAGCCATATCCCGTAAGCTTGGAGCGGTAGTAGAAGTGTTCGATGTACGTTCCGCCGTTAAAGAAGAGGTGATGAGCCTTGGGGGTAAATTCATAGAGGTTGAGGGTGCCACAGAAGACAAAGCAGCAGGAGGATATGCCGTTGAACAAACTGAGGAATACAAGCAACGGCAGGCTGATATGATACAGGATCATGCAGCAAAATCAGACGTTATAATCTGCACTGCACAGATACCCGGTAAAAAAGCGCCTGTACTAATAACAAAAAATACTGTGGAAATGATGTCACCCGGTTCTGTTATTGTTGACCTGGCAGCTTCAACAGGAGGTAACTGCGAAATGACTGAAAATAATAAAACAGTTTTCCACAATGGCATTAAGATTATCGGTCAATCTAACTTCCCCTCATCAATACCTTCAGATGCAAGCAAGATGTATGGGACTAACCTTATAAATTTCTTAAAACTATTATTTGACGAAAAAGGGAATTATAAGCTCAACATGGATGATGAAATAGTCAATAGCACGTGTCTGACTCATGAGGGAGAAGTTATTAATGAAAGAATTAAATCAACTTTAAATATTTGACGCAATGAATGACATTTTGATATTTTTCTACTCAAACAAGGAAGCAATATTTATTATTGCTCTTTCTATCTTTCTGGGTATAGAGGTGATATCAAATGTACCATCTGTACTTCACACTCCTCTTATGTCGGGGGCAAACGCAATCAGTGGTGTAATAATAATAGGCGGGATTATCCTCCTGGGACATATGGAACTTAAATTTTCAATTGATGTCATAATCGCAATATTAGCCGTATTAATGGCTACCCTGAATGTTGCGGGAGGATTTGTGGTTACAGACCGTATGCTGGAAATGTTTAAAAAGAAAAACAGATAATAAAAAATGGATACCATATTAACCACCGCAGACGGTATTAGCTTTACAACCGGCGAGGCAATTCTTGAATTCAGTTACCTGTTAGCAGCAATATTTTTTGTTATAGGATTAAAATTGCTCAGTCATCCCGAGTCTGCAAAGAAAGGTAATTTATGGGCAGCCTCAGGCATGTTACTAGCCATGATTACAACCCTGTTATTACATAAAGACTCAGAAGGTAATAATATTTCGCTTTTGAATGGGATAGTAGTTGTCCTGGCTATAGGGGCAACTGGTATACTAGGCTGGATCATAGCCAAAAGGGTGAAAATGACAGCAATGCCACAACTTGTTTCTTTTTTCAATGCTACAGGTGGTGCTGCATCCGCTCTGGTGGCATTCCTTGAGTTTCCTTTTGTAGCGGGTACCGGCGTAATTATCGTAACACTCGTAGGATTATCTATTGGTAGTATTTCTTTCAGTGGCAGTCTTATCGCCTATGGAAAACTGGATGGGAAGGTTGGTGATATCAGGGCATCATTCATAAAATATATAAATATGATCCTGCTAGCTGTAATTATTACCATGATAGTTTTAATTACATCGGGCACAATCGGTAATCATTCCCCCCGGTTAATTACCTTCATCCTCCTGGTTCTTGCCTTGCTTTACGGCGTTCTTTTTGTTATGCCAATAGGTGGTGCTGACATGCCCGTTGTAATATCTTTGCTTAACTCATTCACAGGTATAGCTGCCGCCATGGCAGGCTTTATATACAACAACCAGGCGATGATACTGGGTGGTATCCTGGTAGGAGCTGCAGGAAGCATACTCACCGTACTTATGTGCAGGGCCATGAACCGCTCTCTTATAAATGTAATTATCGGAGCCTTTGGAGGAGGAGGGGCTGCAGGACCACATGAGCAGGGAACAATAAAAGAGATAAGCGTAAGTGATGCAAGTATATTACTGGCATATTCACAAAAAGTTGTGATTGTACCGGGCTATGGACTGGCTGCTGCACAGGCACAGCATATAGCCAGTGAACTCGATGAACTGCTCTCCGAAAAGGGCGTTGACGTTAAATATGCAATACACCCGGTGGCGGGCAGAATGCCCGGGCACATGAATGTCCTGCTTGCTGAAGCTGACGTGCCCTATGATAAACTGGTTGAAATGGATGATATAAATCCTGCCCTGCCAAATACTGATGTGGTAGTAGTGGTGGGCGCCAATGATGTTGTAAACCCGGCTGCACAGGATGATCCTTCAAGTCCTATTTATGGCATGCCAATCATCATGGCACATACGGCAAAGAACATCATAGTGATGAAAAGAGGAATGGGTAAAGGTTATGCAGGCATAGAAAATAACCTCTTCTTCAATGACAAAACCAGGATGCTGTTCGGCAATGCAAAAGACTCGATACAGAAACTGGTGACAGAGATCAAATCATTGTAAATCTGAAATATAAACCCAAAACGGAATGAATAATATCAATCTGCTTTTTATTTTTGTTACACTTTTAATATCAGGTTTTAAAAGTGACAAACCGGCCTACAGACTCTATGACAGTGAAGGTAATAACACTACTTATGATGAGCTCATTAAAGAAGCAACTGAGGCTGATATTGTCTTTTACGGAGAATTGCACAATGATCCTGTCTCGCACTGGCTCGAACTTGAGTTGACAAGAGATATATATGAGTATAAAGGCGACAGCCTTATTCTGGGAGCTGAAATGTTTGAACGAGACGACCAACTGATAATAAACGAATATCTTGATAAGTTGTATGAAGCAAATAAGTTTGAACCTGAAGCCAAACTCTGGAAAAATTACAAAACGGATTATAAGCCACTTCTTGATTTTGCCAGGCAAAAGAACCTCAGGTTTATAGCAACTAACATCCCCAGGCGATATGCATCAATGGTAAGCAGGTCAGGTTTTGAAATACTCGACAGTCTGTCGAAAGAAGCTAAAAAATATATTGCTCCCCTGCCCATAAAATATGACCCTGATCTGAAATGTTATAAAGATATGATCAATATGGGAGGAAAGCAGGCTATGCCACATGCCAGTGAAAACCTACCCAAAGCACAGGCCATAAAGGATGCCACCATGGCTTATTCAATCCTACAGAACTGGGAAAAGGGTAAAACATTTATTCATTATAACGGCTCTTACCATTCAAGTAATTTCCAGGGTATAGTATGGTATCTTTTACAGTCTAAGCCTGATCTGAAGATAGTAACCATTGAAACCGTACTCCAGGAAGATATTTCAAAGCTGGAAGAAGAATACCTTGGTATAGCCTCATATATCGTTTGTGTTCCCGAAAGTATGACGAAAACATATTGAATGCCGAATATCGAATATTGAATGTCGAATATCGAACTTTGGTGGGCGTTGATCAGAGATCAACACCAACGAATGAGTTAATATCGAATAATGAATGTTGAAATAATTACGCCGAGCGTTAGCGAGGCCAGTTACGCTGAGCGCAGGGAGCAAATTACATTATTCCATTATTCCATCATTCCACTATTCCATTAATCCATCCTGATATAGTTTCCAGTACTTCGAAGCTCATCGTTTCCTCTATCTCTCCGTATTCATTTGGCAGTCCGGTATCAGCATGCTGAAAGAGATGGTTCAATCCGGGAAACACCATACCTGTAACGTCTTCGTTCCCAGTATTTTCAAGTCCGGCGACTATTGCAGAAATATTTTTCTCCGCCATTACCTGGCAATCCTTTTCTCCGTTAAGTGCAAGGACCGGGCATTTTATTTCCAAATAGTATTCTGCCGGGTCACTTTTTATAAAATAGCGTAGCCACGGGTAGGAAGAGGGATTGATTGTAGATTTGAGATTATTCAAGACCTGGTCTATAACATCTTCTGATGTCCCTTCTTCCCTGTAGAATTTCCCCACAAATGAATATATACTATCGATACCTATGGCGGGATCTTCATATTCTTCCATTAAATCATAAATTTTTCGGTTGACTTGCATACTTTGCTGCAAAACATCTTCAGGTACATCGCTTAAACGGCTTATATATTCTGTCTGGTCTTCAAGTATAGTTTTTCCTTTAACCCCCGGTCCTGCCAGGCTTACTATAAAAGCTATATCCTCATAATCAGCAGCCAGTTTAAAAGCAATTAACCCGCCTTCACTGTGACCGATCACACCCACCTTATCAGTATTAATATCTTTCCTCCCGAGCAGGTATTCAATAGCTGACCTGGCATCAGTCGTGAGGTCACCGGTTGTAGCTCCGGCCGGATTACCTCCTGACTCCCCTACTCCCCTGTCGTCGTACCTCAATACTGCTATTCCATCTCTTGTAAGGTAATCGGCAAGCACCTTGAATGGTTTGTGCCCGAATATTTCCTCGTCCCTGTTCTGACTTCCTGATCCAGAAATAAGTACTACTGCAGGGAAAGGTCCGTTACCTTCCGGCAGCGTCAGAGTGCCTCCGAGTTTAAAATCTCCATTTAAAGAAGGGAAAGTGACGTTCTCCTCAATGTATGGATAAGGAGGTTCAGGTTCCTGGGGTCTGTTCATCTCAAAGGGCTTAGTCTGTTTTTTAAGATCCAGCTTATAACTCATCCCTGATTGTGTCCAGGTGCCTTCCAAACTGGTATCATTTACCATAAGTCCTTTATAGTCGCCCCGGAGCATCGGGGCAAGAATAGTGAGGCTGTCATTCGTGAAAAGCACATCCTCCATGGGCACATCTTTTGCACCCTGGTCAGGACTGTCCATAGTTGCAGTATAGTCACCTTCATCATTTACCCCGATATTGAATACTATTCTTAATTCCACCGCACCAACCGAAAGCTTACCCAGCCAGCTGCCGGTGATATCAGCTTGCTGGGCATTAAGAAAAGGAAACATCATCAGTAAAGCTGCAAGTATAAAAATATTTCTTTTCATAATAACAAATTTAAATTATAGTTAAAGATACTAAATGATTCTTGTATGTAACACTGGATTTATGGAGTAATGTAATTGGCTCCCGAACCGTGAACACGGAACACATTAATCCATTATTGACTCACCCTGCTGACGCAGGGATTCGTCGAGCTCGTCTCCCTCGCTTGCCTCTGGCAAACTCGGGATCCTCGGTTCCAGTATTCCATTTATATTAAGTATAGCTTAATTTTTAATACTAAATTTACAACCACTAATAGACTTCAATATGCCCACTACCTTCAAAAAGGATATACAATATTACAAGTTCTGCATGTATGGTTTCCTGAAGAACCAGAAGTTTTATGAGCCCTTCTTTTTATTGTTTCTATTAAGCAAAGATATTTCTTATTTCCAGGTGGGAGTACTTTACAGTATCAGGGAAATAACAAAAAACCTCCTGGAGATACCTGCTGGCATGTTTGCCGATTCAGCGGGCAGGCGCAAATCGATGCTGCTTTCGTTCACTCTTTATATTGTTTCGTTCATTATTTTCTTCTTTTCCAAGGGCTTTGCACTTCTGATCCTGGCTATCATAGTCTTCGGCATGGCTGATGTATTTCGCACTGGCACTCATAAAGCAATGATTTTCAGTTACCTTGATGCAAACAACTGGTCACACCTCAAGGTTGATTATTACGGGCATACCAGGTCCTGTTCCCAGCTGGGTTCGGCATTATCGTCACTCATTGCTGCAGCCATCGTTATCATTACCAATAACTATTCGATGGTTTTTGTTTTTGCCATCATACCATATATTCTCAACCTTATTAACCTGGCCACTTATCCTTCATGGCTTGATGGTGAACAGAAGAAATTTAATGCCGGTTTGTTCAGGAAAAATTTCATAAAGTCATTAAGGTCACTGGTCAGAGCGTTCAGAAGTAAATGGACAATCAGGATATTTACTAATTCATCTTTACCAAGCGGGTATTTTAACTCGGTTAAAGATTATCTTCAACCGCTAATTCTTTCGCTGGTAGCTGCATTACCCTTCCTTGAATCATATTCACAAAAAGACAAAGGTTCTGTATTAATCGGGCTTGTTTATTTTATTATATTCCTTCTTACAAGCAGGGCCAGCAGGCTGGCGGCACGGTTTTCCGAAAAAACAGGGACTGTTTTTTCGGGCATGAACCTCTCCTTTCTCATTATGGCAGTATCGGGCATACTAACCGGTTTATTTTTTCATTTAAGCATTAAGCTTATTGCTGTATTCCTGTTCATTATCCTGTATCTTCTTGAGAATCTCAGACGTCCTGTAGCGGTTACCGGGATAGCAGAACGCATGGGTAACGAATCGCTAACTACCTTTTTATCCACTGACAGCCAGATGAAATCGATATTCACAATGATAATAAGTCCTATAGTGGGTCTTTTTGCTGATCTGATTTCTCCGGGTGCGGGGATAATGGTTATGGCAGCTGCTATTTTATTAGTGTTTCCTCTAATACGTGTCAGAAGAAGTATTGAGGCAATGGGATGATGTAATTTGCTCCCTGCGGTCGCGTAATTGGCACTGCTAAAGCACTGCGTTGGAAATTGTGTTGGCGTTGATCTGGAGATCAACACTAGCGGGGGTGATAAAAAAAAGGTGACCCGTTTGGATCACCTTTTTTTATAGATATTATCAAAGGAAATTATTTTTCCATGTTCTTTGACCACCAGAGCGGGGTATCCTGTACGTCAGGTCCCTGCTCAGCAATGGCGGCAGCATAGTTGGTCGGGTTGTTATTGGCTGCTGCGTTACCATAGCGCATTCGCTGCGGATATTTGCCGTTGATATCCCCAAGTCCGTATATATCAACATCGGAAACACCGGCAGCAAGCTCTGCGGGATAACCCATATCTCGTACAATGGCAAAGCCCTCAAAACCGTCGGTATAAGATGCTATCCACCGCTGGGTTGCTATCTTTTCTAAATTTTCCTCTTCCGTGCCGTTGAGCAGTGCCATATCTTCAGTGGCGATAAAAGTATCTATATCACCATCGCTTACACCCCACAGTTTCATTGCCTGCCTTATCCCTTCCTGGTAATGATTCTGGGCATTACCTGATCCGGGAATACCTTTTACGGCAGCTTCTGCCTGCAGGAAGTATGCTTCAGCTGAAGACATAATCAATTCGGACCTTATTTCAGTTCCTGAATTCTTGGCAGCTATCACCTCCTCGGTAGGTATTGAGAAGAATTCATAAGCCACGTAGGGATAGGTTTTTCCATTTATCCTTGTTGGCTGGCCTACATAATATACATTAACAGGCATTTCAACCGTAACACTCTGATCAGCATTATGTGTACTATCATATGATACACCTGCATCGTCCAGCACGCCGCAGATAAAATCAACCCTCTTTTCATGCAATGCTGCTTCCGGTCCTGAAGGATACGCAAAAGTAACGGTACCACCCGGTGCCGGCTGTGCATAGTGAGGCAGACGTGGATCGTTATTGTCCCTTAAAGCATCAATAAGTGTTTTGCCAAGCGTCCAGTTTGATCCCAGTCCGAAATTATACCAGACATCACCATAGCAGGAACTTGACCACTGTGATATTTCCATATCTTTAGGCATCATGACGTTATCGCCCTCTGTTGACAGAAGAGGATCAGCCAGGGCTTCAGTTATGGCGGTCTCTGCAAACGTTGCTCCATCAGCGCCATAAGCTCTCATGGCGAGTCGCAGCTTGAGTGTATTTGCCAGTCTTTTCCATTTCTGTAGATCTCCGCCGCAAAATACGTCGTTCTCACCTATATCATCTACACTGGCACCTGTTCTTGTCTCACTGCCAATGGTGGTCATAGCCTCATCAAGTTCGGCTATAAGGCCTTCATATATCTTGGCCTGTGAATCAAATTTAGGCAGTGTAATATTGGGATCTGTTGCTTCCGAATAAGGGATCATACCGAATACATCTGTATATTGTTGAAAATAATATCCCTTTATTATCTGCCCAACGGCATACATGTACTCGTTCTCAAATTCACCTCCCGGCTCTGTCATCTTCATGAAGTTATCCAGGCCACCGATATAACCGGCCATCCAACCCCATACTGCGTCGGTGTAGCCACTGCTGTATGAATAACCTAATTCGTCTGACCACCAGCAACCGCTAAAACCGAAGCATACATGGCCGGCATACCTGTCCATGTGGATCAGGTGTGCCCTCCAGTAAGGATACCTGTTTGGTGCCATGAGGTTAACCTGAGGTGAGGTGATGAAAAATTTCGCACTAACTTCATCCACTGTAAATGAATCAGGCTTAGTATTTATTTCATTGAATTTTTCGGTGCACGCCCCGGCAAGAAGCGCAATAGCGAATACAATGAATATTTTATATATGTTCTTCATTTTACTTCTATTTAAAATTTAACATTTATATTAAACCCTATACTCCTTGCGGTTGGAAGGTTGTAAGAGATAATGCCCTGTCCACTGTTACCTGTACCAAGGCTTGCCTCGGGATCAACATCAGGAATATCTTTGTAGATAAAGAAAAGATTCCTTCCCACAAGACCGATTGAAGCACCCTGTATAGGAATGTTACCCAGTATTGATGAAGGCACATTATAAGAGAGTACGAATTCCCTGAGTCTTACGTTAGTCTGCTTGAAGATATAGGCGGAAGCAATACCTGAACGGGAACCCCAGTAATCTCCTGCACTGATAGTGGTGGTATTGGGTATGTAACTGTCGTCGGCCTGCTTTACAACACCGTCAATGACAATTCCCTCTTCCCTGTATTCCAGTGTCTCTGTGGAAACACCCGAAGCTGAAAGTGCTGCGCTGGTCTGTGAATAGATTTCACCACCTATCCGAGCGTCAACCAGGAAGCTTAAGGAAATATCCTTGAACCTGATACTATTCTGGATACCTCCTATGAAATCAGGTTGTGAGTTACCAAGGTATACTTTATCCGGTGTTGACTGGAAACGTCCCTGCGCATCAACAATCAATTCACCGTCTTCAGTTCTCCTGAAATCGGTTCCGTAAATATCACCGTATCCTCCATCAACGGTAGCCTGTATTCTCAGGTTACCTGAGTTAGTGGTATTGTAAACATGACTTTCCAGGTCTTCTGTAAGTTCAACAAGGGTATTTTCGTTCTTTGAGAAATTAACTGATATATCCCATGAGAAATTACTTGTTCTTACGGGTGATCCTCCAAGCAATATTTCAATACCCTTATTGGAAGTTTCACCGATATTTTCCCTGAAATAGCTGTAGCCTGTGGCTGCAGGTACAGGTACATCATATATCTGGTCGGTTGTCCGTATCTGGTATAATCCGATATCAAAGAAAATCCTGTCAAGGAACATCCTTCCTTCAATACCAAACTCAATGGAATTGATATTTTCGGGTTTCAGGTTCTCATTGAATTTAACGCTAGGCCTTGAAAGCTGTGTTAAACCAAGGTAGCCGTCAGAGGCTACATTATAATAGGTGTATATCTGATAAGGGCCTGTATCGTTACCGACATTTGCCCAGCTTCCACGTACCTTTAAAAGGTCAAACATTTCACCGGCCGGATCAAAGATCTCATTCAGCAGCACAGAAGCTGAAACTGAAGGATAGAAATATGACCTGTTTTGTTCAGGCAGTGTTGACGACCAGTCGTTACGTCCTGTAACATCAACATAAACCATGTCATTATAAGCAAATGAAAACTGTCCGTAAACAGAATTTACGATATGCTCATTCAATGGTCCGTAACGTGGTCTCTGTATTATACAGTTCGCGACCGTTGCCCTGGTCGGGATCTTGAAATCTTCACCATAAACACCCTGAGACCTGCCTGTACGGTATGAGTGGTTTCCACCTGCCATGACTGTCAGGTTAAAATCCTCCATAATGTCTTTGTTAGCAGTAATGAGAAAGTCAGCATTGGTCTCGGTGTTCATCGAGTTACTGAAATTAAGACGGCCTGACATAAAGTAATGGTGGCCGGCCTGGTTAACAGACTCCCTGTGTATTGATGTAACATCAGTACCTATCCTACCAAAGGCAGACAGCCAGTCGGTAAACTGGTAATTCACTTTAACAAAACCCAGGAGTCTGTCCCTTACCTCTTCATTACGGTCATGATATAGTATCCAGTATGGGTTGGCACCCAGGGAACCGTATGATATTGAATTGAGTGATTCTTCCGGTTTCTGGTAGGTCTTCAGGTCTTCAATATCAACATTCCGCGGCATATCATATACATAAGCCAGCACACCTTCGCTGCCCTGGCTTGCCCTGTTATTTATCTGCTGGGTAAAATATGTTGCCTTGGCATCGACTGAAAGCTTGTCAGTCAGATTAACATTTGCCCTGATGTTAAAGTTATGGCTGCTGAGATCCGAATTAGGCAACATTGATTCAGTCATATTATTGGTATATGAGAATCTAGCTGAATATGTATCTCCACCGCCATCCAGTGACAGAGTGTTAACATATTTTCCTGCTGTCCTGAAGAAATTCTTCACATTATCAGGCTGTGCAACATAGGGTCTTTGCTCACCGGTGAAGTATAGTTTTGTACTTCCGTCAAGTTTTGGACCCCATGAACCGGTATGATTCTTAAGGTCATCAAGCTCGGTGGGTACATTACCCTGCGTTCCCTGTCCATATTCATTCTGGTACTCGGGAAGAATCATAGGTGTGTCAAATGTGATGTTTGAATTTACAGTTACACCCAGACCTTTTCTTTTGGTACCACTCTTTGTAGTAATAAGAAGCACTCCGTTTCCAGCCCTTGATCCATACAATGCAGCAGCATTAGGACCTTTAAGCACGGAAATTGATTCAATGTCATCAGGGTTGATGTCAGTAATACCGCCACCTGTGATTGTACTGCGGTAAACACTACCACCACTGTTCATACCACTGTTATCTATGGGGATACCATCTACAACAATCAGTGGCTGGTTGTTACCGGTTATGGAGTTATTACCACGGATAATAATACGTGACCCTCCACCCGGGCCACCGGTACCCTGAGTCACAACAACACCTGCAACCTTACCCACAAGTGAATTTGCGGGGTTGTGGTCTTTAACAAGTGAGATATCGTCAGAATTAACCTCTGATACTGCATAACCAAGGGATTTCTTTTCCTTGGTTATACCCAGAGAAGTCACAACCACCTCATCCATGGCCACAACGCTGACGCTCATAACTACATCTATATTTGTCCTTCCATTAACTGGCACCTCCCGGGTTTGCATCCCGATAAAAGAGAAAACCAGTGTTGCGTCTGAAGGCACTGTTATAGAATAGTTACCATCAACATCTGTGGTGGTACCATTAGAGGTACCTTTTTCCAGAATGGTAACACCCGGAATGGGTAAACCATCATCCGATGAGGTTACGTTTCCTGTAACAGTAATTTGCTGGCCATATACAAAGCCTGCAAACATAAGAAGTGCAAGCATTGAAGCCAGGTACTTACTGATTTGTCTAATTTTTCTTTTCATAAAATTAGTTTTTGGATTGATTAACAATAGTTTTTCTTGGGAAAATTCATATATATTAAAATAATTGCTTGTTTGAATTTTAAATTAGCGTTAGTTATTAAATTTTCAGATTTTAAAATCGGCTTTATCTTTCTAAGTTAAGTATTAAAAGTGTAACTTAAAAATCCAAATTGATTTTTTTGAGCCGGTTTTCACCCCGGCAATAAGACAAAAGCTATTTTATTGTGGCCAATTTGGTTTAACTCCAGTCAAAAATATTTTTTATCCTTTGTCTTTTGGGCATAAAATGCCTACTGTTTTGCATTTTTTGAGCTAATGGAACATACCTATCCCATACACTCTCGTGTTGGTTCTCATATCTTCCTCCTTTCTTTATTTTTATGCCGCTTCGATGAGCCTGTCAAGCTCCTCCCAGTCGGCTTTATAAAAATGATGCTCATATAATTTTAT
>JAYEGY010000040.1:0-18739 GCA_034659275.1 Bacteroidota bacterium
AAATAAAGGGTAAATACCAACATTTTATTAACATTAATTTAGGGGGCAGGAATAAAATAGCCTAACCGGTTGTTCGTCAATTGATTATATTTATAGAGAGATTATAACCCGTAAACTCGGGCTAGTTCGTCTTATATTCATACTTCAACTCACCCAAGTCCCTGTTGGCCTTGACGATCTTGGCTTTCAGGTCATCCTTAAACTTGCCGAGCCTGCTCTTAACATCCTTGTCGCTTCCCGAAATGATCTGGGCCGCCAGGATGCCGGCGTTCTGTGCACCGTTTATGCCTACCGTGGCAACAGGTATGCCCGGCGGCATCTGTACTATGGAAAGCAGAGAGTCAAGCCCCTCAAGTGATGCTTTAATCGGTACACCAATAACAGGCAGTATGGTCATGGCCGCAATAACACCGGGCAAGTGGGCGGCCATGCCGGCTGCGGCAATGATAACTTCTATACCACGGCCAGATGCCTCGCGGGCAAATTTCTTCACCTCATCAGGTGTACGGTGGGCTGATAAGGCATTGATCTCAAAGGGTATTTTGAACTCGTTAAGTATTGTTGCTGCTTTTTCCATTACGGGAAGGTCGGATGTGCTGCCCATAATTATACTTACTCTTGGCTTCATATTATGCAGTTTTTATTTTTAGTTTAAAACAAAAATAAGGTATATATTTTATATTTTCGCATCATTACTTAAATCCATCATCAGGCCTGCATATGAATACGGTAAATATTAAAGGAAAGACCTTTGAAAAATTTCTGGAAGAAGAGGTGATCCAGGAAAAGGTAAAGGAAATGGCACGGCAGATCGAAAATGAAAATAGTGGTAAAGACATACTCTTCCTGGGGATACTCAATGGCGCCTATGTGTTTGCCGCTGACCTGCTCAGGAATATTGGCATGAATGTGAATCTTTCATTCATAAAATTAGCCTCTTATGAAGGCCTGGAGTCATCAGGGGAAATAAAAAAGCTTATTGGTTTGAACGAGGACCTGGCAAAGAGGACTGTGATTATTCTGGAAGATATTGTTGATACAGGGCAGACCCTTGAGGAGGCTCTAGGATATATAAAGGAAGAGGGAGCTGAAGATATAAAGGTAGCAGCCCTGATGCTCAAAACCGAGGCATATATGGGTTCGTACAATATTGATTACCTTGGGTTTGAGATCCCCAATGACTTTGTTATCGGCTACGGGCTCGATTTCGACGGCCTCGGCCGTAACCTTAGGTCAGTATACAGGATTGTCGGGAATGATAATTAATAGATAACATAAATTTATAGCAATGACCAATTTTTTAATTTTCGGCCCACCCGGGTCCGGCAAGGGGACCCAGTCAGTGAGGCTGGCATCCAAATTCAATCTTATACATCTTTCCACCGGTGATATGCTAAGGGAAGAGGTGGCTGCACAGACCGAACTGGGAAAGACAGTAGAAAGTATCATGAAAAGAGGGGAGCTTGTTCCTGATGAAGTGGTAATACAGATGATCGCCGAAAGACTTGATGCCAATCCCGATGCAAAGGGTTTTATTTTTGATGGTTTTCCCCGTACCGTTGACCAGGCCAGGGCCCTGGATGAAACGCTCGTAGAAAAGGGTACGTCAATAAGTAAAATGTTGATGCTCGAGGTTGAACAGGAAGAATTGGTCAGGAGATTACTTTTAAGGGCTGAAGTGGCTGAAAGGCCTGATGATAAGGATGTGGATATTATCGAAAACAGGATTAAAGTTTACAGGGAAAAGACAGAGCCGGTAATAGCATATTACAAAAACAAGGGCAAATATGTGCCGGTGAATGGTATGGGTGGTATTGAGGAAATATTCAGCCGCTTGAGTGAGGTGGTAGAAGATTGTATTTAATATGGTATGTCGGAGAGTAATTTTGTTGATTATGTAAAGATTTTCTGCCGGTCGGGCAGGGGAGGAAGCGGGTCTGCACACCTGCGCAGGGAGAAGTATGTTCCCAAAGGAGGGCCTGACGGAGGTGATGGCGGAAGGGGAGGACATATCATACTAAGGGGTAATAAGCAATTGTGGACACTTATACACCTGAAATACCGCAAACATGTATTTGCCGCTAACGGCATGCCGGGAGCATCATCAATGAAGACCGGGGCTGAAGGGAAAGATGTATACCTGGATGTACCGCTGGGGACAGTGGCAAAAAATGCTGAAACAGGTAAGCAATTAATGGAAATAACAGTTGATGGAGAAGAAAAGATACTTCTTAAGGGGGGAAGAGGGGGCTTGGGCAACGTTCATTTTAAATCGCCCGTGCGCCAGACACCCAGGTACGCCCAGCCGGGCGAGCCGGAACAGGAAGACTGGTTTATTCTTGAACTCAAGGTGCTTGCCGACGTAGGACTGGTAGGTTTTCCCAACGCAGGCAAATCAACACTGCTGAGTGTGGTGTCGGCTGCAAAACCGAAGATCGCAGATTATCCCTTCACCACCCTTGTGCCCAACCTGGGTATCGTAACTTACCACGACCATAAGTCGTTCATCATGGCCGATATCCCCGGTATAATTGAAGGGGCGCATGAGGGTAAAGGTCTGGGCGACAGGTTTCTGAGGCATATAGAAAGAAATTCAGTACTCTTATTCCTTGTTCCTGCCGACAGCAAGGATATAATGAATGAGTACCGGGTGATGCTCGGTGAGCTGGGAAAATATAATCCTGAACTGCTTGATAAGAACAGGGTGCTGGCCATAACTAAATCAGACCTGCTGGATGATGAGCTGATGAATGAATTACGGGAAGAGATAGATGTTACACCTTCTATATTTATTTCTTCTGTTTCAGGTCTGGGGATTGACACTCTTAAAGATATTTTATGGAAATCACTTAACGCATAAGCCGGGATACAGTAATGTTAGAAAAGCTTGACCAGGATCTTTTTCTCATTCTTAATTCCATCCATTCACCATGGTGGGATAAGTTCATGGTAGCGGTAAGTGGCAGGCTTACCTGGGTGCCACTGTACATCATTATCCTGGTATTGCTGGCAATAAAATATAAGCGATCTTTTTTAATTATCATTCCTATTGTAATTCTTACGATAACCGCATCCGACCAGTTATCGGTGCATGCCTTCAAGGAGGTGTTCCAGAGGTTACGCCCATGCCATGAACCAATGCTGGAAGGGCTGGTGCATACCGTGAACGACAGGTGCGGGGGCTTGTATGGATTTGTTTCTTCACATGCCGCCAATTCGTTCGCTGCTGCAGTCCTCAGCCTGGGGCTTATGAAAAGGAAATGGTTTACTGTGCTTATACTGTTCTGGGCCGCACTTGTTTCTTACAGCAGGATATACCTGGGAGTGCATTATCCGGGTGATATAATTGGTGGTGCGATACTGGGAACATTGCTGGCTTATGGTTTCTTCACCCTCTTCAGGCTTCTTGATGAAAGGGTGGTAAATAATTCTAACTTCTTCAGGCCCGAAAGGAAAGAAAATGCTGATAATCGACAATAACATTTCTGATCCCTGGTTTAACCTTGCTGCCGAGGAATATCTGTTCAAGAATTTCACCGGTGAGGTGTTCATGGTTTATATAAACACCAGATCGGTGATTATTGGCAAACATCAGAATCCGTTGGAAGAGATAAATCCAAGGTGCCTGAGGGAAGAGAATATACCGGTGATCAGAAGGATTTCAGGAGGAGGAGCCGTATACCATGATGAGGGAAACCTGAATTATACTTATATAAGTAATACAGCCGAAGGCAAACAGATTAACTTTTATGCGTATGCCAAACCAATCATATCATTCCTGAAAAAGCTGGGAATAGATGCTTATGCAGGTGAGAAAAACGAGATCAGAACTGATGGATTGAAAATATCCGGTAATGCAGAACATGTTTTTAAAAACAGAGTCTTGCACCATGGGACCATATTGTTTTCAGCCAACCTGGAACTTATGTCCCGCTGCCTGGAGAAAACAGATGTGCTGATTACCAGCAGGGCTGTGCGGTCGAACCGTGACCGGGTATGTAACCTGGAGAACAGAATGAGGGGGATCCGGGATATAGCAGAATTAAAAAGAAAACTCCTCGATTATATATCACTCACTGAGCCGAATTCTGAATCATACGTCTTAACAGAGAATGATATTGAGAATATTAAGAAGATACGTGAAGAGAAATTCAGAACATGGGAATGGAATTATGCCTGGGGGCCTGATTATATCTTTTCGAAGAATTTTAGTATAGGAGGATATCAGGTTGATCTTAGGATGGAGGTGTCAAAAGGGATCATAAGGGAATGCAAATTTTCAGGTCCTTCTTCCTGGAAGAAGGTTGAATACTTATTAAGAGATGAAAGACATAATTATGATGATATTGCACGGGTGTTTACAGACAATGGATTAACGTCAGACAGTGATCTGATATATAATTTTTTAATATAGTGTATATGGATCTTATAAAATCGTTATTTACCTGGGTTTTCAGTGTGTTGTTCATAGTCCTTATGTTTCCTTTTACCTTATTGATATGGCTTATGGCGGCGCCTTTCGGTAAAGGAAGCTCCTTTGTCCATCGCTGGCTATCATTCCAGGGAAGGGTGCTGGTCAGGGTAAGTCCGCTCTGGAAACTCGAGATAAAGGGTAAGGAAAATTATATACAGGGAAGAAATTATGTTATGATATCCAATCACCAGTCTTTACTGGACATTCCTGTGATAGAATGTCTGGGATTAAAGTACAGGTGGGTATCAAAGGTTGAGAATTTCCGCGTACCTGTACTGGGGCAATCAATGCTTCTTGCAGGTTATATTTCTGTTTCCAGGGGGGATAAAGAAAGTGTAATAAAGATGATGGAAAGGTCAGGGGAAATATTGAAAAGAGGAGAATCAGTTTTTATTTTTCCCGAAGGAACCCGATCACCTGACAATGAAATAAAAAGATTCAAGAGCGGGGCTTTCAGGCTGGCTCTAAATACAAATACACCCTTACTGCCTGTATTAATTGACGGTACAGGAAATGTATTACCCAGAAAAGGATTTGTTTTCAGCTCGGGGCATAAACTGAAAATGAAAATCATGAAGCCAATTTACCCTTCTGAATTCGTGAGTGATGATCCTGATCAGCTGGCATCAGCCGTTCAGTCAATGATGCAAAAAGCCCTTAAAGAATTAAGGCAAGATGAGAGTGAAAAAAATAAATAAAAGAATTCTCAGGAAACTGGGGTATAAAGCCGATCAACAGGGTATAATAAAAAGGCAATTGACCTTGTAAAAGAATGACATGAAGAATATAAAACAGACATACACCGACAACACAATTAAGTACAGGAATCTTTTTGACGGGAGCAGCAAAAAGCTGCTATACCTGTCACTTTTTAGGTTGTTTGATTTCATAGCCGGGGTAATACTCCTGGTTTTATTCTGGAGAATAAGCCAGGTGGCTGCGCTAGCAATATTCATAGCAGCTATTGTCATATTCATTATCCTGCTTAAGAAATATTCGGTTTACAGCTTCAAAAAAGCATTTTATGAAAACCTCCTTAAGATAAATGAAAGTGAGTTAAGCGGCTTAAACGATGACCATAGCTGTTTCGACGGAGGTGATGAATATATTGATCCCCATCATGATTTTTCGCATGACATTGATCTTTTCGGAAGCGATTCATTGTTCCAGTACCTTAACAGGACATGTACGGGCAGGGGAAAGCATTTCCTGGCAGAATGGTTAATGTCACCAGGCGTATTAAGCAAAGAAACAGGTAAAAGACAGCAAACTATTAGAGAACTGTCGAAAATGCTTCAGTGGAGGCAGGAGTTCAATGCTTACGGTATGATGGGTATAACTGATGAATCTACCATAAATGATTTTAACAGATGGCTTAAAGAAGAACCACGGCATCTTAATAACAAGACTTACCGTATACTCCGGATTTTTATGCCGGCTTTAACAGTGCTCCTTCTTGCTTTAACAATTGCAGGTATGCTGCATTACTCACTCTTTGTTATGATATTTCTTCTTAACCTGGGTATTATTTCAATAAACTTAAGGCATATTAACAATATGCATTCGAGAGTATCAAAGAAACACAGCATATTCAAAACTTTAAGTCACCTGGTTGTTCATTTTGAAGATCATAAATTCGAGTCAGACTATATAAATGATCTGCAGAAGGTATTATCGGCCGGGGATGAGTCGGCCTCACAGAGTATTAAAAAATTGTCGAAAATAATACATGCTTTTGACACCAGGCTGAACATGTTAATAGCAATACCATTAAACGGCATTCTTCTGTGGGATCTACAGTGTATCAACCGGCTGGAGCTCTGGAAGAGGTCAGCCAGTGAGCTTCTGCCCCGGTGGTTTGATAACCTCGGCAGGACTGATGCCCTCTGCAGCCTGGCTAATTATGCGGCTAATAATGAGAATTATTGTTACCCTGTGATCTCCAAGGGAAATGAATATCTACTGTCTACGAGGCTTGGTCACCCGCTAATACCTGCGCAGACAAGGGTAAGTAATGATTTCACTATAAACAGTAAAGGCGAAATAAACATTATAACCGGGGCTAATATGGCGGGAAAGAGCACCTTCCTGCGTACTGTTGCCGTCAACCTGGTTATCGCAATGACAGGGGCACCCGTTTGTGCTGATGAATTTATCTTTACACCATGCAATGTGTATTCCAGTATGCGCACAACCGACTCACTTTCAGATAAGGAGTCGTATTTCTACGCAGAGCTCAAGAGACTGAGAGTACTGAAAGAAAGACTTGAAAACAAAGAAAACATATTTTTCCTGCTGGATGAAATACTCAAAGGCACCAATTCGGAGGATAAAAGCAAGGGGGCACAATTATTCATAGAGAAAATAATTAAATATGAGGCAACAGGAATAGTGGCCACTCATGATATCATGCTCGGCCTGCTGGGGGAGCATCATTCTAATATTAGAAACAGGTGTTTTGAAATTGAGATTGAAGGTGATGAAGTGAAATTTGACTACATATTGAGAGATGGAATGACAACACGGATGAATGCAGCCATTTTAATGAAGCAGATGGGCATCATTTAATGCAGGTCCCGGCTTTTTTTAAACAAAAATTTAATTTCGTAATAAACTGATAAACAGCGTATAAACACTTCTGCGAGGAACTTCAACAATAAAGTGCTATTCTCACAGTGATTTTTGTTGAAAAATCGCTGACCAGGCAGTCCCGCTTTTGATTATCTTTGCCCAAAATCCGTTTTAAATGGTAGCTAATTATTCGGAAGAGCACATTAAGACTCTTGAGTGGAGGGAACATATACGGCTAAGGCCGGGTATGTACATAGGTAAACTTGGTGATGGGTCATCCCAGGATGATGGTATATATGTCCTGATTAAGGAGGTGATGGATAATTCAATCGATGAGTTCATGATGGGCAATGGGAAGAAGATTGACATAGGCATTGCCGATCGTGAAGTGTCAGTAAGGGATTATGGAAGGGGTATACCACTGGGTAAGCTTCTTGATGTGGCTTCAAAGATGAATACGGGAGCAAAGTACGACTCAAAAGCCTTCAAAAAATCAGTAGGCCTCAACGGCGTAGGTATAAAAGCTGTTAATGCCCTTTCGAGGAAGTTCCTGGTGAGGTCAATAAGGGATGGCAAGGCCAGAGAGGTAGAATTCGATAAGGGAAATCTGGTACGGGAAAGTGATATATTCCCCACCGATGAACCGAACGGTGTTCTCACGAGTTTAATTCCTGATGAGGAGCTGTTTGGCGATTATCATTATATCTCTGAGAATGTTGAGGCTATGATAAGGAACTACGTGTACCTGAATGTAGGCCTCACTATAAATTTTAACGGTGAAAAGTACCAGTCGAAAAATGGTCTTCTGGATCTTCTGAATGAGAACATGGCCAGGGAAGGGCTGTATCCTATTATTCATCTCCTGGGTGATGACATTGAGATAGCCTTTACCCATGGCAATCAGTATGGTGAGGACTATTACAGTTTTGTCAACGGACAGCATACAACACAGGGAGGCACACACCTGGCAGTTTTCAAGGAATCACTGGTTAAGGTGATAAGGGATTTTTTCAGGAAAGATTTTGATCCTTCCGACATAAGGACTTCAATAATAGCAGCTATCAGTATCAAGGTTGAAGAGCCTGTATTTGAGTCGCAGACTAAAACCAAGCTTGGTTCAAAAAATATGGCACCCGGGGGGCCCTCTGTAAGGAATTTTATCGGTGAGTTTGTAAGGAAGTCACTTGACGATTACCTGCATAAGAACCCGGAGTCAGCACAGATAATACTTAATAAGATACTTGAATCGGAGAAAGAAAGAAAAGCAATCTCTTCGATAAAGAAGCTTGCCAAAGAGAGGTCGAAAAAGGCAAACCTCCACAATAAGAAACTCAGGGATTGCCGGATACATTATGATAGCAATCATGGCCTCCGTCTCAATTCAGCCATCTTTATTACGGAGGGCGACTCGGCCAGCGGTTCAATTACCAAATCCCGCAATGTTGAGACACAGGCTGTATTCAGCCTCAGGGGTAAACCTCTTAACACTTATGGACTGACAAAGAAGATAGTATATGAAAATGAGGAGTTTAACCTTCTGCAGGCTGCACTTAATATAGAGGAAGGGGTAGACAACCTGAGGTATAATAATGTTGTTATTGCCACAGATGCAGACGTGGACGGAATGCATATAAGGTTATTGCTCCTTACTTTCTTTCTGCAGTTCTTCCCCGATCTTATAAAGAAGGGTCACCTTTATATTCTCCAGACCCCTCTGTGGCGCATCAGGAATAAGAAAGTAACACGGTATATATATACGGAGAATGAAAAGGAGAAAGCCATGAATGAACTTGGTGCCAAGCCTGAGATAACCAGGTTCAAAGGGCTGGGTGAAATATCACCTGAGGAGTTCAAGCATTTTATAGGTAAAAACATGAGGCTTGAGCCGGTGAGGTTAAAACCTAATGATTCAGTTAAGGATTTCCTCAATTTCTATATGGGTAAGAACACACCCGACAGGCAGGAGTTTATTATTGAGAACCTGAGGTTCGAAGAATACCTCGTAGAGGATGAAGCACAACTGCTTGTTGATAGTTAATTTTTTGATGGTAAAGATTTGTGTGGTATGAGCAAAAATACTCCGGAGAAGGGTAGAGAAAATAGGGATTACAATAAGGAGACCAATACAAAGGGCAGATCAGTTAAAGAAATGCTGAAGGTTACAGCCCTGTCGGGCATGTACGAAGACTGGTTCCTTGATTATGCATCTTATGTAATCCTTGAGAGGGCAGTGCCTCATATTACTGACGGGCTGAAACCGGTACAGAGGAGAATACTGCATTCAATGAGAAGGATGGATGATGGACGCTTCAATAAGGTGGCCAATATTATTGGCCATACAATGCAGTTTCATCCACATGGCGATGCCTCAATAGGGGATGCTCTTGTCCAGCTGGGACAAAAAAACCTCCTGGTTGAGACACAGGGGAACTGGGGTAATACGCTTACAGGTGACGGCTCTGCAGCACCACGATATATAGAGGCCAGATTGTCGAAGTTTGCCCTTGACGTGGTTTTTAACCCCAAAACAACTGAATGGAAGCAGTCATATGATGGCAGAAACAAAGAACCGCTTACATTACCGGTGAAATTTCCGCTCTTACTGGCACAGGGAGTGGAAGGTATTGCTGTCGGACTGGCCTCAAAAATACTCCCGCATAATTTCATTGAACTTATCGACGCTGCTATCCTGAACCTGCAAAAAAAAGATTTTGAATTATTCCCTGACTTCTCTATAGGAGGTATGATAGATGTGTCAAGATATAACGATGGATTGAGGGGCGGGAGCGTAAAAATAAGGGCCAAAATTGAGAAACTGGATAAGAAGACGCTTGTGATAACAGAAATCCCCTATTCAAAAACCACAGGCAGTCTGATAGATTCAATAATCAAGGCTAATGATAAAGGGCAGATAAAAATAAAAAAGATTGATGATAATACTGCTGAGAATGTGGAGATAGTAGTCCACATGGCAGGCGGTGTATCACCTGATAAAACCATTGACGCACTTTATGCTTTTACCGACTGTGAAATATCACTATCACCCAATGCTTGTGTAATATTCAATAATAGGCCCGAATTTATTGGTGTCAGCGATATCCTGAGGCGCAGTGTAGATAATACTGTTAACCTGCTGAAAAAGGAGCTGGAAATACGGCAGCAAGAGCTTGAAGAAGAATGGCACATGTCATCGCTTGAAAAAATATTTATCGAAGAGAGGATATACCGCGATATTGAGGAATGTGAAACATGGGAAGCGGTTATCGAGACTATTGATAAAGGTCTGGATCCTTTCAAGTCCAGACTCAAAAGGGAAGTGACAAGGGATGATATTGTACGGTTGACAGAAATAAAGATCAAGAGAATATCAAAATATGATGTAAAAAGGGCGGATAAGCATATTAAAGAACTGGAAATAGAACTCGAGGAGGTAAAGAACCACCTCGCCAACATCATACCGTTTACAGTTAATTATTTCAAGCAGATAAAGAAGAAATACAGTAAGGGCAGGGAAAGGAAAACCGAAATAAAAAGTTTCGACCAGATAGAAGCTACAAAAGTGGCTGCCAATAATGCCAAGCTCTATTATAATAAGAAAGAAGGATTTATTGGCACGTCACTTAAAAAGGATGAATATGTGTGTGACTGTTCTGATATTGATGATATTATAGTCTTCCTTAAAGACGGGACATACCTGATAACCAGGGTGTCTGAAAAACAATTTGTGGGAAAGAATATAATATATGCCGGTGTGTTCAGGCGGAATGATAAGCGCACAATTTACAATATCGTCTACCAGGATGGGAGGAAAGGCAATGTAATGATTAAGAGGTGCGCAATAACAAGTATTACACGCGACAGGGAGTATGATATAACAAAAGGAACTAAAGATTCCAGGATATTATACTTCAGTGCCAACCCGAATGGTGAGGCGGAGGTAATAAAAGTACATCACCGCCCACGCCCGAGGCTCAAAAAGCTGACCTTTGAATTTGATTTCAGCGAACTGGCCATTAAAGGCAAATCTTCAATGGGTAATATCCTTACGAGGAATGCAGTGCAAAAGATAAGCCTTAAAGAAAAAGGTGTGTCTACCCTGGGAGGAAGAAAAATTTGGTTTGATGATACCGTCCTGCGACTGAATACTGATTCACGGGGTAAATACCTAGGCGAGTTCAGTGCTGACGACAAGATCATGGTTATTACCAAAAACGGTATGGCCCGGCTGAGCAATTTTGATCTTACAAATCATTTTGAAGAGAATATTCTCCTTATTGAGAAGTACAGGCCCGGTGTTGTTTACTCGGCTATATACTGGGACGCAGAAGTTGAATACTATTATGTAAAAAGATTCAAGATTGAAGAAACAGAAAAGCCTTTATCCTTTATAAGCGAACACCCTGACTCGAAGTTAGTTAGCCTTACGGAAGTAGAGTATCCCCGCTTCGAAATTGAATTCGGGGGTAAGCATAAAAGCAGGGAGAATCAAATCATAGAGGTGGCTGAGTTTATTGGTGTAAAAAGTTACAGGGCAAAAGGTAAGCGCCTGACAAATTACAGCGTTGAAAACATTAAAGAGATTGAACCTGTTGTACTTAGGGAATCGGATCAGGGTAAGGAAGGGGAGGAAGAAAATACTGAGTCACCAGACCAGGCGGAGAATAAGGATAATTCTCAGATGACCCTCGGGCTGTAGTTGCCGGTGATAAAAACAGGCAAGGTTATAATATATATTATGATAGTATACCTGATAGGTTTTATGGGCTCAGGTAAATCAACCTTTGGCAAAAGGATGGCTTCCCGGGCAGGCTGGAAATTTGAAGACCTTGACTCCTTAATCGAAAATATTGAAGGCCGGCCTGTAAGGAATATATTTACAGAGTCAGGCGAAGACTATTTCAGGGAAATAGAGGCCGGCATTTTAAGAGATGTTCCCCGGCATGAGAATATTGTCGTTGCATGTGGTGGTGGCACACCATGTTATAAGGATAATATGGAATTTATGAACCGGTCAGGTGTGACAGTATACCTTAAGCACAATGTACAAACACTTGCCCACCGCCTGAAAAATGCGAAAAAAATACGCCCCCTCCTTGAAGGAATGAATCCGTCAGAGATGGGAAAATATATAAGTACCAAACTGGCTGAGAGAGAAGAATGGTATAATAAATCACAACTGATCATAGACGGATTAAAAGCTGACCCGGGTAATCTGATGGATATAATCTTATCTCATCCGCACAATCATGAGGATAATGCTTAAAGTAACTGATATTTAGAAGCCGTGAAGATTTGTAACAAATGAGGGGTACATGACGTAATAATTGTTAATATAACCTTGAAATCTATTTATTCTTTGTGAGTAAGCGTTCAGATTATTTAGCTAAATTAGTATGTTGAAAGGATGCCGGAATGGACTTAGCTTTATTTAAACTCTTTGTTACAGGAAGGGAGAGGCGCAGCATTGCTGGCCTGTTGTTATTACAGTCTGTTTTTCTGGGCATTTATTATGGAATTTTCAATATTCTTGCTCACGCAATATTCCTCTCCAGGTTTGATGAAACCCACATGGCAAGGACTTATGTCTTAAGCGGCCTTGTGGGGATTGGTTTAACATCCTTGTATTCTATTTACAGGTCGAGACTACGCTTTTCTTTTTTTTCGGTCATAAACCTCGTTTTTATTTTTCTGGTCACATTATTTCTATGGATACTACTCAGCATCGGGCCTGTAGACTTGGTGGTTTATTCTATATTCATCATGCTTGGCCCGCTTTTTATTTTAGCAATGCTGTCTTACAGGGATACGGTCAGGCGTTTATTAAGCACAGAGGATGACAGAAAATTATCAGGTATTATTGATGCAGGTCCCATAGTGGGAATGATAATAAGCAGCTTCTCTGTTCCGGTCTTATTGTCCTTTAACATCGCTACACATAGTATATTTATCATAAGTGCTGTGAGTATTGTCTTCGCAGTGTATTTACAACAGTTGCTTATAAAAAGGTATAGAGTAAGACTTGATGAAAAACAACATTTGCATCAGGTAAGGATTAAAAAGAACGTATTAAGAAATAACCGGTACCTCCGTTCATTGTATACTTTCGTCTTTCTGTCAGTGCTGGTTCTCTTTTTCATTCAGTACCTTTTTATGGCTGTTACACGGGACAGGTACCCCGGAGAGATCGAGATGGCAAGCTTCCTGGGTTTGTTTGAGGGTGGAATGATGCTCTTTGCCCTCTTAATACATACATTTCTGTTTATTTACCTCATAAAAAGCCAGGGTTTAAGGATTACCCTCGCAATATCGCCGGTTCTTATAGGCTTAATTACCTTAGTAGCTTTGATTACAGGCCTTACCGGGGGATTTATGCCGGGAGCATCAGGTTTTATGATGTTCTTCCTGATACTGGCTCTAAGCAGGTTATTCTCGCGGTCTTTGGATATCTCAGTCGAAAAGCCGGCTTTCAGGATTCTCTCCCGGCCACTGGCACCAAGAATCAGGGATAATGTACAGTTTGCACTCAATGGTTCAGTGAACGAGATAGGCGTACTTACTTCAGGTTTGATCCTTACAGGCCTGGGAGCACTTACCTTTGTCACACTGATCCATTTTTCATGGGTTCTTATCGTTATTGTTGTATTATGGTTGATTGTTGCGCTACAGCTGTATAAAGAGTACAGGCACTCGGTAAGAAAAACACTTGAATCCAGCGCGTCAAAAAGTGAAGATGAAACAGAAGCAAAAAAAAGTGAGAGATTTGATTCAATTAGTTCATCAGGCTTATTTATTGATAATAATTACTTTGAACTGATCACAAGTACTGAATTGCATGAAAATATAAGCAGTAACAGACTTTTTTTACATCAAGTTTTAAATAAAGCTGAGCAGAGCTTAAATCCCAACATCCTTCCCTTACTTAAGAATCTCAAATCAGCTGGAGTAGATAATAACGGTATTGCATCCAGGCTCATTTCCGTTGTCAGGAATATTGAATCAGGACTTGAAAAAGCAGGCCTGGGGAAAAGGAAAGAACTGATTGCGACATTAGAAGAGAGCCATAACAGGAAACTGCAATTGCAGGCAATAATGTCTCAACAGGCACCACCAGTGGTAACAGATCTCATGAGGTTTATACGCGACCAGGATATCGAGGTTATCAGAGAAACAATAAATATTGCGGGAAAATTCAGAGTAAAAGAATTATCGCCTGAAATTTGTGAGTGCCTGGATAACTCGTACCTGGCAGCAAATGCATATTCAGTCCTCCGCAGTTTTGGCGAGGACGCATTCAGCGCCCTGGCCGGCCATTTCTATCGTTCCACAGGCAATATCATGATGAGGCGGCTTATTTTACGACTCTTTGCTGAAACAGGAGGCGCAAAGGCCATTGAATATCTACTTCCCAGGATGTGGTCTGTTAACCGCTTATTAAAAAAGGAAGCTGTTAAAGGATTAAGCCGGTGCGGGTATAAAGCCAATGATGAAAATCGTAAAAAGCTTTACCAGGAAATTAAGGATGTTATAGGTTTAATTGCCTGGAACCTGTCGGCTTGTATTACTTTAAGAAATCATAGTGACTCTTTGCTCTGTGAGGCTATAGAAGATGAAACGCACTGGTGGTCAGAGCTTTTGTTTGATATGCTGTCGCTTATTTACGAAAGGAGTTCACTGGAACAGATTAAGGAAAACCTCGGGAAAGGAACGATGGAAAGTATAAATTTCGCACTTGAAATGCTTGATATCCTTGTTGATGATGATATAAAGCCACAACTGGCAGCCTATTTCAATGATATGCTTCCCGGTCAAAAGGTTAAAAACCTTTTCCAGTTTTACCCCGGTACTATACCCGGATATAAATCTCTCGTACAGGAACTGGTAAACAAGGATTACAATCATATAGGGGTATGGGCAAAAGCATGCGCTGTCAGGAGCCTATATGGCTTGCCCAAGCCCGAAGAAACCGATTTTCTTGTCGCCCTCCTCTTTGGCGTGCACAGGATACTGAGGGAAGAAGCCTGCAGGTTTCTCCAGGATAATTATGACGATGTTTACAGTAGTTGTTCGTACCGCCTACCAAAAATATACCGTGGTCAGCTTGACGATCTGTTAGGAAATCATATCAGAGACAAAGAACTTATATACAACAAGGTTGAATCACTATCGAAGATCTTTCCTGCTATATCAAGGAATAAATTGATAAAAATGGCAGAAGACCTTGTGCTGATAAATGAAGAACAGGTGGCATCACTCGAGCCCGGCTCAGACTTTATTATCTGGTCCGTTAATTATGGCAATAATCACAAGGGGGATGAAATGTATTTTAAATGGCAAACCGCAGGACAAACATTTGATATAGATAAAATATGGAACAAAGCGGGTGATTATTACTTGCTATATATAGATACTATAGAACAGTTTGTGTTTTATAATCCTGACAGTTCACCGCAGATGGTGAGATACATGGATAATATTATTGAAGAAAACAGCCCAAAATGAATTATTGATATTTAAATTATTATAAGAAATGCCGGAAAAAAATTATTCAGTTACAGGCGGGTTTAACCCGTTTCCCGGCCTCAGGCCCTTTACCCCTGAGGAGAGAGACCTTTTCTTTGGAAGGGAAGGCCAGAGTGGGGAGGTACTTAGTAAGCTGAAGCATAACAGGTTTGTTACTGTGATTGGTGCATCAGGCAGTGGCAAGTCATCCCTTGTATATTGTGGGGTAATACCACACCTTCTTGACACGGAAGGTAAAAACATAAAAAAGTGGCAGGTGCTGAATATGCACCCTGGCAATAAGCCCATGAGTAATCTGGTCACTATGCTTACGGCACTCATCCCACCTGAGAGACAGAAAGAGCTTGATAGAACTATTATTGAAAGTGTGATAAGGAAAGACGAAAAAGGCTTTATTAATGCTATCAATAAACTAAAAGTAATAAAAGACGGTAAAACTTTACTCATAATCGACCAGTTTGAGGAAATATTCAGGTATAAGGCTGTTGCAAAGACAGAGGTGAGCAAAGAAGATAACAGGCATTTTATGGATTTGCTGGTTAATGCAGTAAAAGATCCCTCATCCGGTATTTCTGTTATTATGACCATGCGGTCAGATTATATTGGTGAGTGTGCTCATTTCCAGGGGTTGACAGAGTTGATTAATAACAGTAATTACCTCGTACCCCACATGACTGAAGAGGATTACAGAAAAGTGATAACCGGGCCGGTTGAATATGCAAGTGCAAGCATAGAGAGTGAGCTGGTAGATTTGCTTATTAGTGATATAGGCGAAAGGACCGACCAATTGCCTGTACTTCAACATGCTTTAATGAGGACATGGGAAAACTGGCAATCGATGGGCATGCCCGATAAACCAATATCAACAGCTAATTATAATGCTATAGGGAGAATGTCAGCAGCAATGTCAAGGCATGCCGATGAAGCGTATGAGGAACTTAATACCAGGGAAAAGGAAATTTGTGAAACCCTCTTCAGGACGATAACAGAGAAAGGAACTGATAACAAAGGGGTGAGGCATCCCACAAAACTGGGTACTATTGCTGCCATTGCCGGGTGCTCGGAGGCTGAACTTATTAAAGTTATAGATACCTTCAGATCATCAGGAAGATCATTTATCACTCCTCGTGAAGGCGTTGAACTAAACGGAGATACCATTATTGATATTTCTCATGAGAGTCTTATGAGGGTATGGGACAGGCTCAGTCAATGGGTTGATAAAGAGGCTGCATCAGAACAGATGTATTTGAAACTGTCAGAAGCAGCTGCCATGTTCCAGGAAGGGAAAACAACATTGTGGCGTCCGCCCGACCTGCAGCTGGCAATTAACTGGAGAAAAGAAAACAAACCTACACTTACCTGGGCAGAAAGATTAAACCCGGCTTTTGAGAGGGCAATGGTATACCTCAGAACCAGTGAAAAAGAATATATTGAAGAAGAGGAATACAGGATCAGAGCTCAGAAGAGACGTTTACGCCGGAGCCGCGTATCGGCGATGATACTGGGTACGGCAGCCGTGATAGCAGTATTCCTTATGCTATACGCATTTGTGAAGCAGGTTGAGGCTGAAAAAAACAGGATGATGGCAGTGGAGCAGGAGAAACAGGCAACTTTGCAGAAACAGATGGCAGAGAATAAAGCAGAAATAGCATTGAGAAATGCAAAGGAAGCACAGGAAAAGGAAGCTATGATCCTTGAAGATCTGACTGAAGCCAGGATAAATACTTTGGAAGCATTGAGACAAAGGCAAATTGCTCATGAGAGAGCCAAGGAAGCAAGGAAGCAAGAAGCCCTGGCCCTGGCAAATGCCGATTCAGCACGAATGAATGAAAAAGAAGCACTGAAACGCCGAATGGTATCAGTTGGTAAGTCCATGGCCGTCAGGTCAGTGCAGCTGGCAGGAGAAGGCGATATTCAGGTATTGCTGGCATACCAGGCATACCTGTTCAATAAGAGGAACGGGGGGATAGATAATGATGCCGATATATATATTGGCTTATATAATGTAGCAAAAGAATACGGGAGAATTCAATACAGGACATTTGATGGACATGAAGAAACAGTTCATAGTATAGCATTCCTGCCTGGGACCCAGGAATTCTGCTCCTCAGGAGCTGATGGCAGGATACTGAGATGGAATATCCAGGATAATAAACAGGTGCCAAGCCATATCTTTGAGGGAAATGAAAAAATAGAGATATTGACAGCCAGTGCTGACGGCAGGCTACTGGCATGTGGTAGTAACAGGGCTGTGATAAGAATAATACCAGCAACAGGGCAGGGAGAGATGTATGAACTTAAAGGACATACAGACAGAATTAAGTCACTCGCTTTCACACCGGATAATAATAAGCTGGTATCTGCAGGGGTGGACGGACAGGTGATAATGTGGAATATTGAGAGCGGGGAACCTTCACTGCTGATGTCTGCCGAAGAGGCTATCAATTCAGTTGATATATCCGGTTCGGGCCAGTATATCGTTGCAGTATCCGACAGTGGTTTAATACATTTGTGGGATATGGATGATAATAAAAATTTAAGGACAGTACAAACGGGAAATGACCCGATAGAAGTAGTGAAATTCAAGGATAACGTCACTTATGCTGTAGGTTATTATAATGGATTGATAGAATTCCGTAATGTTGAAGGCAAGCACTTAGCTGAATCCATTGAGGCGCATTCCCAAAGGATAACGGATATTTGTTTCAATGAAGATCTTAAACAGATGGCAACAAGTAGTTATGACGGTCTTGTTAAAATATGGAATAATGAAGATCTTACTCAACCGCCAGTTTCACTTGAAGATAATAATGGGAGAGTATACTCCCTGGCTATCAGCGGGGATGGTAAATTCCTGGTGTCGGGCAGCCAGGGCAATGATAATGGCAAAAATCTCATTGCCAGGGCAACACATGTTGATTATATGTCTTATAATATGTGCCAGTTAGTATCACGGAACTTTACAATTGAAGAATGGTGGAGATATGTAGGAAGGGATATTGAATATCAGGAAACATGTAATCCAGATGACTTAAAAATTGGAGGCAAACGAATAAAAGGTGACTAGAAACAATTTATTACCTTTGTTGTCTTAAAATTAAGGGATTATTCCTTTATCAAAGATCAATCGTAAATAATAGAAATAGACAATATATGAACAGCAAAGTGCTTCTA
>JAYEGY010000041.1:0-18587 GCA_034659275.1 Bacteroidota bacterium
GCCTGCCAGTGTGCCAATTTTGATGGTTTGTTTAATATCTCCTTCACCATAAAATAAACTCACCAGGCTTGCTGCAAAATTTATCCCGGCAGCAAAGCAACCGTTACAGTACAGATTTTTGGAAGTAATATCATAACCATCTTTCCCGTTAACCTGATATCTTACATATACAGAATCCCTGGCCTGTTCCCAGGCTATTCCTGATTCATATTTCTTCTTTACGAAATCATACATAGCAGCAGGGTATGATTCATCAGGCAGCCTTTTACGTGCTTCATCTGCCATCCATAGTATTTGCTCTTTAATTGGAAGTGCCCTGTCGACCTTTGGCGACAGGGAATGCATGATAACATAGAATTCAGAAATCCATGTCGCTTCTTTTCTTGCCGTTGTACGTATTGGCAGGTAAGCCATTCTCAGTGCGATATCCGGCCGGGCAGGGGCAAAGAGTCCGAATATCTCTGTAGTCAGCTGTGCGTCAATCATTTCATACTCAGGGTTTTTGCCGGGATCACTGGTTTCAGGGGGCAATACCCCTTTGAGCATCAGGTCAAAAGCCTTCTGGTTGGATACCCATAAATAATTCTCCTCTTCAGCCTTGATATGTTTTAGCCAGCCATCTCTTATTTGTTCCGGGCTCAGAACACTGGTTTTTTTCTCTAACAAAAGGTGCTGGTACATGTATTCAATATCAGTATCATCATCGGCACCCCACACTCCTCCTTTGTCTTCAAATACAAAATCAATAGTGGGGGACAAATCGCTATGCTCATCTGCCCAGATACTTGGTTGATCGGGTTTACCCCAGTTGTCTCTTGTGTAAAATGCTCCTGTTTTAATCTCTCCTAGGTTACCGACTTTATCCATTTCTGTCACAAGACCGGTCCAGTTGGCAATACACTGACCCAGCCAGAAGCCATATAATTTATCACGATACTCTTCCCTCGATATGATGATATCTGATGAATCTGGAATGTATTTTTCATATTCCATTTCAGGATTAAAATTGAAACCGGCCTTCTTACCCGTTCGTGTGTTTTTACAGCAGACAATGGCAAGGCATATCAGTAAGAGGGCAACGTTTCTTTTCATTTATCAATAAGATTATTCTTTATTAGTATTTTTTACTGTAACCCGATGATTGTTTCGGGCTGATTCAATTGCTTGTTTAATCAGGTTATTTCCACAAAGTTAATAAAGCAATTAAAAATTAGTATAATCTATTGTATAACTTTGCCGTTTATTTACATTGACCCTCAGGTTGGATTTATGAAGGAAAAGAAAGTCAGATTACTAAAAATTGTTATTACATCTTTTGCAGCCGGCATAGCACTGGTAATAATATTAACAGGATTGCTTTATTTTCTGATGCTTTCCGGTGCTTTCGGTAGCCTGCCCGGGAAGGATGACCTTTCGGAAATAAGCAACGAAGAAGCTTCACTGGTATTTTCTTCAGACAGTGTATTGATAGGGAAATATTTTGCGGAAAACCGCACCAACATAAGCAGGGATGAAGTTCCCGGACATCTCATCAAAGCACTGGTTGAAACGGAAGACAGGCGTTTTTATACTCACAGGGGATATGATACGAGGAGTTATCTGCGGGTGTTTTTACGAACCATACTGCTGGGTGACGAGAGTGGAGGAGGCGGGAGCACCATAACACAACAACTGGTTAAGAATCTGTATGGCCGTGCTGATCACCGTTTCCTGAGCCTGGCAATAAATAAAATGAAGGAAATTATTATCGCCAGGCGTCTCGAGGATATATATTCAAAGGATGAACTCTTACTATTATACCTTAACTCTGTCCCTTTCGGAGAAGATTTATATGGCGTGCAATCCGCATCCCAAAGATATTTCAGCAAGCCAGTAAGTAAGCTTAAAATAGAGGAATCTGCTGTCCTGGTCGGCATGCTAAAGGCCAATACCTATTTCAATCCCCAGCTCAACCCGGAAAATTCTTTCGAACGCCGTAACATGGTCCTGAACCTGTTGGAAAGAGCTGATTACCTGGATGCCGGAGAAGCAGACAGCCTGCGTTCTTTGCCCCTTAAACTTGATTACAAAAACCTCAACCTCGATACCCCTGCAGGTTATTTCGTGTACCAGGTAAGGAAAAAGGCCACTCAATTGCTGGATTCTCCTGGATCCTTAAGCGGTAAAGAATATAACCTCGAGAAGGATGGCCTGAGAATATATACCACACTCGATATGAGGGTCCAGGAGCTTGCTACCGGGACTGTAAAAAAGCACCTGGCAGTAATGCAGGAACTTCTTGACAGGGAGATGAAAAACAGGGGAACCGAGGAACAATGGTACAGGGTACAAAGACAGGAGTCAGCAGACTATGATAAGGACACAGTCACCCGGACGGTTCAGTTGTTTGATTGGGACAATGGTGCAGAGCTTAAAAATATCAGCAGGCTCGACAGCTTATGGCATTATTATAAGATGCTCAATGCCTCGGTACTTGTTATTAATCCGAAAGACGGTGCTGTAAAAACATGGGTAGGAGGTAATAATTACAGGCTGCTTCCCTTTGATATGGTTCTCTCGCACAGGCAGATAGCTTCTGCGTTCAAGCCTGTGCTCTATGTCACTGCACTTGAAAAAGGTATCCCACCGTGTAAGTATCTTGAAAATGAGGAGAATATATACGAGGGCTATGAAGACTGGGAACCTCAGAATTATGACCGTGTTGCAACCCCCGACAGTACTGTTGCCTTATGGTATGCCCTGGTTCACTCAATAAACCTTCCGACGGTCGATTTATATTTCCAGGTGGGCAGGGAAGAGCTGCTCAATACCTGTCGAAAACTTAAGTTTCCTGATTTTACTGAAGATGCTCCCTCTATTGCACTGGGTACATTGGATCTGTCACTCTACGAAATAGTCAGGGCATACGGTTCCTTTGCCAACAATGGAAAGATGAATGAGCCGTATATGATCAACATGATAACTGATGCCGATGGTGATGTTCTGTATACCAGGAAAAACCACAAATCTGATTCAATTTTCTCCGAAGAGACCAGCAGGTTGATGACCGCCATTCTGGAGCAGGTTATCGAACAGGGGACGGGAGTGAGTATAAGAAACCGGTACGGCATAAAGGCGGAGCTGGCCGGTAAAACGGGTACGGCTCAGAATTATTCCAACGCATGGTTTCTGGCATATACCCCTGATATGGTCATTGGTACATGGGTGGGTGCCAGGACACCCGACGTTCATTTCCACAATGAAAACGGTGCAGGATCGTCGCTGGCCCTGCCGGTAGTGGCCGGTGTAATCAAAGGCATTGAAAATGACAATGATTTACGGGACACATACCTGAGCTCCTTTGACTTTCCTGAAGAAGTTTATTCATTTCTGGAATGCGATCCCTTCAGGCAGAGGGGTATAAGAGGATTTTTTAACAGGCTGTTTGGAATACAAGCCAGGGATAAGGAAGAGCAGGATAGTGTGGTAGAAAATGAAGCTGAAAAGAAATCTTTTTTTGAAAGATTATTCGAAAAGAAGAAATAATATCGAATCGTAGCTATGCTACTTCTTGATTATTTTTTTTGAAATAGTCATTTTACCATCACTTATAAGCACTATATATTCCCCGGGTTCAATAACTGATACATCAATCATCCCTGACTTGTTTATCCGGGTTGACAGAACCGTTCTGCCTGAAAGGTCAACGATTCTTACCCTGTATTCTTTATGGTCATCTATTTCAAGATTAAGCAGGTTATTTGCCGGGTTGGGATATATATGAATTTCCGGGGTACTGCTTATATTGTTTATGTCGAGGCCGGGATCTCCGATTTCAAATACCCTAACCCAGTCAATAAATACAGAACAGGGAAATTCAGCCTCCGGTACTATGGGTCCCCCATATGTATATTCACTGCCACCGACTCCGGCACTTAAAATTAAAAACATCTTATGCTCAAAAGGATGCCACTGGTTAAAATGGTTAGAGTACTCGGAAACACCTGTTCTTCTGCCATCAATGACACGGATGGCCTTTTCATCCTGGCCGTCTATTTGAAATCCCCCTCCATCATCCAGGTAATGTACATGGTAAACATTATCATCAATAAAAAACTCTAACCTGTCGTCATACCAGTCGATACCATAATTATGAAACTCCGTACTTCCAGCATCGGGATCGTCAGTGGCAGGTGGCAGAACCCAGTCTTCCGGTTCATTGGGATCAGGCACTTCCATGCATTGATAACTGTAATATATCCCCAGGATACCATGATTCCAGTCGCGGTACTGGTTATCTTCCCAGAACCATGCATAATGTACGGTTCCAAGGTTATTGTAAGGAAAAGCACCAACATATTCCATTATGTCTATTTCACCTCCCTGTGGCCACATGATATAATCATATCCATCAGGTGTTTCATCCGGCATCATCCAGAAAGCAAATCCCTGCCCCTGGTATCTCACATCGCGGGGCATAACCCTTGCAACTATTTTGTGACCCGGGCCCCATGATGCTTTACCGGCTGTCATTATTCTCCCGCTGGTATAATCACGGTCAATATAAAATTCTTTTCTCGTAGTAATAACCAGGCAAGCATCTTCAGCACCTGTTATACCATCCTGGAAGCTTACATTTAGTTCACGGTCTGTGGCGCGATCAACCTGCCCTGTACCAAAATCACCATTGACACCGGTTCCGGTTTCATAACTCCATTTTGACAGGTCCAGCTCACCATTATTGAATTCATCAGACCAGATGAGGTCACCTACCTGGCATAAAACCGGTGTAACAAGCATCAAACCCAGAACACTAAGCAGAAATACTTTCATACTTTGTTATTTTTCTTATTCATCCATATTGGTTGTGTAGTTGACTCATGTTCCCGGCCGATTATCGATCTGTACAAATCGGGTCTTCTTGCATTCCTGTACCTGTAGCCGCCTGCCTTGGTTAATTTATCTTTTGTAATATCAGCAGTTGTTATATCATCTTCAAAGGATCTGATTTCAGCCAGTACCTCTCCAAATGGATCAAGTATCATTGAATTTCCATTTTTCAGTTGCTCCCCGTCGTAACCTACAGGGTTGGTAAAGGCAAAATACACACCATTATCAAATGCCCTGGCCGGCAACCATCGCATCAGCCATTCTCTCCCTTTGGGCCCGTCAAATTCCTTTCGTAACGATACAGGGTCCTTATGCCTGTTCTTCCATAATTTATCGTCTATATAACCGCTTCCTGGAAAGGTTGATGGTGTACAGCAGGTAACGTGAGGCGCAAAAATCAACTCAGCTCCCAGTAATACTGTTGCCCTTACATTTTCAATTACATTGTTGTCATAACAGGTTAATATTCCACACTTCCATCCCAGCAGGTCGAAAACAACATATTCATTTCCCGCAGACATATACTTACTTATGAATGGATGCAGTTTTCTATACTTTGCCAATATGTTACCTTTATAAGCACATATATGTATTGTATATTTTCCCATTGTCTTTCTCAACCAGGCTTGCCAAAATCGGCATATTATATTTATCTGAAATTTCGATTAATTGCTTAAAACTTTCTCCACTGGGGATATGTTCAGCCAGTTCGGTTATTTCCTTTAAGTCCAGTTCTTTAGTGTGGGTATACGCCGTAACCGATAGTTCATGAAAAGTGATTAGATCCGCTCCCCCGGTTTTAGCTCTTTCAGTCAGTTTATCAATTACCGATAAATTATATGCCTTATCTCCATCCTTTGGCTGAAACTGTGCAACTGCAATCTTCATTAAATAATTTTTTTAATTATTACAGTATAAATATACACAGTCATAATGGTATACACTTGCTATAATATCAACTATTTAATTAAGTCCTCAATTATAACAGAATATAAATCATATCCTCCTTTACCTCCGGGCCTGTTGGATGAATAAATCATTATATCAAATTTATTGAAGGTAAAAGTAATTGGCCTGTATTCATCATCTTCGGAATTAATCTTATCACCGAAGTTTACAGGTTCACTCCATTTTTTGTCTGCATATAGTGAGTAATAAAGATCATAACCACCATATCCACCATCTCTGTCAGATGCAAAAACAAGCAAATTGTTCGTTATTGAAGGGCATTTGTCATTAGAGGTGCTGGATAGCACTTCTACCTTCGATATCGGGATTGAGTTTGTCGTAAACAAATACTCAGGAAGAAAATTTTCAGTATTTATGTCTGCATTGAATATATCAAACTGGTTGTTTTCCCTGTTACTACAGAATAACAATTTTGATGTATTCTGGTTAATAGTAGGGTATAAATCGTCATAATCAGAATTAACAAGAGCCAGGTTCTGTGGGCCATAAAGCCGTTCCTGTGCCTCATAAGTGCCCCAGTCGAGCCTTTTTGTATATACGAATTTGATATCAAAATCTCCGGTTTCATTATTCGCGTAAAAGAAGTAATCCCATCCATGTGGTCCACTGAAGGAATAGGGCCCATACTCATCACTTTGAGTATTGATTAATGGAAACAATTTATCCCGGAATGAGTTGATCCAATCTGTTGAAGGAACAGAAAAATTTAATATGTTATCTTTCTCATGATAAGAAATGTCAATGGATTTAAAGACTATGTCATAATCATCTCCATTGCTATTCCTGTTAGAAGAAAAATAGATATTTAAAAATGAATATGGGTATGGTAAATCTGAGTTATAGTCATCATACTCAGTGTTTAACTTTTCAAGATTGGAAGGGATATCTGAGATAATAATATCGTATTCAAATTTATAGTCACGGTTGAATGGATCACAGGACGAAAGAAGTATGACACTGATTAAAAGAAAAGGCAGGATAAATTTCATGATTTTCGGGTATTATTATTTAAATCCCCTGCCACAAAAATTATTCCATCAGTAGAAAGTTATTAGCTTATTTTTTGTTGTTATCCAATTCAGATAATATATCACATACCTGTAGCATAGCCTGTCATAACTTTTAATTCAGGTACAGATCATTATGGTCTCCGAAATCTTTATTGCTAAATGTATGATAACGAGGCCCGATCCGGCAAAGAAGGTATCACCTTACCCACCCAGCCGCCGCGCGGTGGAAGGGTGTGGAAAACGCCTTCATCCCCGGGTGGAGCTTTAGACTTCTTTTGCGGTACGAGTCTGGCGACTCGCGCCAGCGGAGGGAGAAGTCTTTATTACCTGATAATCCCTTGCTGTGATAAGGATAATTACACCGATGATGGTAATAATGCCCCCAATAACCTGGAAACTCTCCGGTATGGTCCTGAAATACATCCAGGCACCTATGGTTACGAAAATACCCTTTGCGCTCTGTATGATAGTGGATTTGGATGCTTCTATGAATTGCAGTGCTGAATACATTGAAAAGGCTGTTAGAAAAGGTCCTATCAGTGATCCAAAGCCTACATTGAAAAGGGCAGTAGGGGAGATGATTATAGTTTCACCTGTAATGACTATAAGTACGAGTGCGGTAAGAAACAGGTAAACAGACCTGTTGATAGCCAGTAAGCCGGGATCGAGATTTTTAATGTATTTTTTTGATATGATCATGGTGGTGGCCAGGAATACTGTTGAAGCTATCATTAAGCCTGTGCCCGGGACAAAAAATCCTTTTTCGCTTATATTACCTGTAAAACTGGTTACCACAGCTCCTGACAGGGTGATGATCATACCTGATAACTGTAAAATGGTGAAACGTTCACCCAGTATTGTTATACCCATTAAAATTACAAAGAGGGGAACCAGGTTCTGAAGGAAGGACATAATGGCCGGATCATTAGCTTTCTCAATTGACATAAAGAACAGGATGGTGCCAAATAGTTCTATCATTCCCAGCACAAAAAGCAGGCGGTATTCCTTTGTTCCCAGCCTCCTGATAACCTTCCATTTACCTGTAGGTACAGCATAAAGGATATTCCAGATTATTGCCAGGCCAAACCAGTAAAAACCAAACTGGTAAAGATTTAATTCATTAAGGGCAGCCTTACTGAAAACATATACATTGGCCATGGAGACAGTTGCCAGGAAAGCAAATCCGTATCCTTTTATTTTATCGGGTAGCTTCATTGCCAGGAGTAATTTTCTATTATAACAAAACCGGGACATTTATGTTCCCGGTTTTGATTTATATTTCTCTATATCAGCTAAATATCACTTATACTCAAATGATTTATCAGGTCTTTCCGGTATGGGAGGTATCTTCACCGGTTCTTTCTTCATCAATTCCATAAGATGATCAATTGCTGCTTCCAGCTGTGCATCTTTCCCTTTGTAAGTCTCAAGGGGAAGGTTATCCACCTCTATATCGGGTACCACCCCGTAACCTTCAATAAGCCATTCTCCTTCAGGTGAATATACCCCAATTTCAGCTGCTGTGGCTATGCCGTTATCTACCAGCCTGTTTCGTTGTGAAAGCCATATTTCTCCACCCCAGGTTCGTTTGCCAATAAGTTTACCCATGTCTAGTTGCCTGAATCCTTCGGCAAAAGCCTCACCGTCAGAAGCAGTATTTTCGTCAATAAGAACAACCATATGCCCCCTGTAGGCATAATGCATATTCCAGTAAGGTTTACCTGCGCGGGGTGCCCAGAAGAACCACGCTTTCCTGAGCAGCTTTTCAAGTATCCAGCTGTCTATATTACCGCCTCTGTTATGTCTTACATCTATTATTAATCCTTCTTTACGGTAATTTGGATAGAAGCCTTTTATCCACTCGGTGTAATTATTACCGCCCATTGCTCGCAGGTGTACGTATCCTATTCGGCTGTTGCTTTTTTTATCAACTTTTTCGTTTTTTGTGTATTCCCATTCGCTATACCTCAGATCACCAAATTGACGTGAGCTTACAGGTTTGATTATTTCCTCGTATGTTTTACCGTCCGCTTTCCTGAATTTGATCCGCACCTGCATACCTGCCTTGTTGGCAAGCAGTTTATTTATTGACGGTGAGCTGCTTACATCAATGCCGTCGATGCTGACTATTGCATCACCTTCTTCAACATCAAGCCATGGCATTGCTAGGGGTGATTGCTCATCAGGGTAATCGGGATCGGTCTGATATATATGATCAATAATAAACGGCCCGGAGGCATCTTTATGCAGGTCAGCACCCAGGTGGCCCATTGAAATATTTTCCGGTGGGGTACGCTTGTCTCCGCCCCTGACGAACATATGCAATGTTGAAAGTTCTGATATCATCTGTGCCATCAGGTCATCAAGCTCATACCTGTCTGTTACCCTCGGAAGTAAAGCACTGTATTTATCATAAACAGCATCCCAGTCAAGGCCATGCAAGTTCGGGTCGTAAAAATAATCCCTTTCCATTCGCCATGCATCTTTGAACATCTGCTTCCAGTCCTCTACCGGATCAATATTGAATGCCCACTTATCTGTTTCTAACTTGTGTTTTGATGTATCTAGTTTTGCGGAAGATGTTTCCATAACGAAAATGCCGCTCCTGTTCCTGAGCAATATTTTTCCCCCATCACCTGAAACAGAAAAGCCCGTTATACCATTTGCAAGGGTTTTTGCTTTGTTATCGGGTTCATTGCTTATTTTGAGGGATTGGACAGTACCACCCCTGGACCCCGGTGAACTCTGGATCCAGATTATATGACTATCGGTAAGATAGAAATCACGGTAATTTGCACTGCCTGCCGGTACTTCGTAAAGCCTGGTTTCCATACCGTCAAAATCAATATCAAAGGGCTGTTCTTTTTTATTTTTATTGCCATCGTTAATATCTTCATCATCTTTTTTTTCTTTCAGCTCGTTTTTCTCTAAAAAGGGAAATTCGACATCCGCATCGAGGGCCACGGCATATATCTTTGCGGTCTTCTCGAAGTATGGTTCCGGTTGCCTGCTGCCCCAGGGGCTACCCACCTGGTTATTGAAAGTCCTGTCTGAGATAAAATATAACCAATCACCATCTGGACTGAAACGTGGATTATAACTGTCGAGTCGTTCGGTGCTGACAACATATGATTCTTTTTCATCAATACTGTAAAGTTTGATAAGCATATTCCTGTTATCCGCACTGTTTACGTATGCAATCCATTTACTGTCATGTGACCATGAAAGCGGTTCCCTGAAACCTGAGAAATCATTTTCATCTATTAAGGATGATTTACCTGTATTTTTATCAAACAGTAAAAGCCTGTTATCCTTTTCAGCATAAACAATATATTTTCGGTCGGGAGAAACAGAATAAGCTGTGATCAGGTTTTCTGAGCCGCTGGTTACCTGTTCCGGTTTATCCAGGCCAAGGTGACCGGCTTTCCATATTTCGAACTCACCGGACTCATCGGAAAGCATTAAAATGTCATCGCTGTCAGCAGCGAAGGAGGCATCCTTATACCTGATGCCGTATTTCCTTGTTATCTCGGACCATCTTTCCCCGTTTACCGGGAAATTAAACACCCTGCCACGTGATGTTATTACAACATCCTCACCGTTGTGCGAGATATTAACCGACGATATTTTGGATTCAGGATCCGTTATCCACTGTAAATGTTTCTGGTCGAAATCTGAAAACAGCTCTATATCAAGTATTTCTTCCTTGTCAGAATTAATGTCATATAACAATATGTCTGCGCCTCTCTGGCATACAATACGGCCATCATCCATGTCTGCCTCGTAAAGGTCCCATCCTGACGAGAAAGTGTGTTGCCGGAAATCTTCACCATTTGAGATCATTGACCAGATATTCATCGTGCCGTCCCTGTCAGACAGGAAATAGATCCTGCCCTTATAATACATGGGGTCCTTACTTGTACCTTCATAGTCTTCAGTAAGGTGGATAGCTTCGTTCTCGCCATCGAATTTCCATATTGACTGCGCTGTGCCTCCTATGTATCTTTTTGTATGGCTTGATTGTTTTCTCAGTCTTGTAAAAACCAGTTCACCTTCATCTGTATATGTACCCTGGTCTGCCTGGGCAATAGGTATAATTTCAGATGTAGATGTTTCAGGATCAAGCTCCAGAAGTTTTGCATCGGGTAGTGTGGAATAATAGTTGGTGGAATACAGTATTTTACCACCTGCTGTCCACTGGCTTATGTGAGGGCTGTTTTCTTCCCAGGTGAGTCTCCTGGGTTTACCTCCCGTTGAAGACACGATATATACTTCAGAAGGACCTTCATATTCACCGATGAAGGCGATGAACTTCCCATCGGGAGAGAATGTTGCCTGAGATTCCATGCCATGGTGTGTTGTCAGGCGCTGTGTCTTTTTTGACATTATGTCAAATTTCCATAGATCACCCTCGGCTGTGAAAACAACCTCGTTACCGCTTATGGCTGGTGACCTGTAATAACCTTTCTGCTGGCCTGTGGCAGTTATTGTTATAACTGACAGCATCAGGCATGTGATAATTATTTTCCTTGTTTTCATAATATTTAATTTACGGATAGGGATTGCATCAAAAGCCTCGGCGTTCCTGGCTGTTTAGGCTCTCGAGCTGTGGTTTACGGGGCAATACTTCATCACGCATTGCTGCATGATAGGCAAGTGATGCCACCACCACTGCGTTATGCTTCAGATCATCCATCACCAGCCTCTCATAGGTATCCATGATGGTATGATATCCTCGACCATATTCTATCTCATCCTGGATAAACTGGAAAGCCGGCAGTCCCAGTCCATCAAATGAAAGGTGGTCTGTACCGCTGGTATTTCTCAGGGTTACGGTAGAGCAAGCCATGTCTTCAAAAGGTTTGAACCATGCTTCAAAAACCGGCTTCACCAGATCGTTTTCCTGGAGATATATACCCCTGAATTTACCGGTTCCGTTATCCATGTTAAAGTAGACTGCAAAATTATCAAAACCTTCCAGCATATTACCGTCACCATCCCTGATATATTTTTCAACATAGCCCCTGGAGCCGTGCAATCCCTGTTCTTCACCGCCCCATAAAGCTATGCGTATTGTTCTCCTTGGCTGGATACCCAGCGATTTAAGTATTCGCATGGCTTCCATCATAACTATGCATCCTGAGGCATTGTCAGCAGCACCCGTACCACCATGCCATGAGTCATAGTGGCCGCCCAGAAGTACTATTTCATCTTTCAGTTCAGGATCAGTGCCCTGTATCTCTCCGATGACATTAGTTACATCCGGACTTTCATAAAAGCTGTTTTTTACTTCCATCTCGAGTTCTACATTTACATCATGCTGCAAGAATCTTGTTATACGTCCATGTGCTTCCAGAGGCAGGTATAACTCCGCTACTGGCTGATCGTCGCCGGCAGTGTAACTGGCACCGCTGGAACGGGGAACATTAAATTCACCGCTGCAGGTAAGGATGGCAGCAACCCCTTCATCCCTCAGGAAATCAGCAGCCTGTCTTTGTATCATCCTTCTCCTCATGTATGCTTCAATGTCAAAATCACCCCAGCGACCCCTGCGACCGGCATAGCTGACCTGTTCCAGGTTTTCCAGTTCTTCGGCGGTATATCTTTCAGCCAATGGCTCAAAGCTGGTTTCATAACTATCAGTGGAAGGCATAATTACTACCTTGTCTTTTAGTTTACCCCTGTATTTTTCAAAATCACTTTCATTGTTGATTTCCAGCAATACGGGACTGCCCTTAATAAGACCACCGGTGCTGCCCGTCCATGCTTTCGGATTGGCTGTAAAAGTAGCATAGTAGGGGGCGGTCATGGCCACATATGTTTTCTGGTTCTCCCAGCCTCCGCGTTCAAATGACCTGGCTACTTCTATCCTTACATTCTCGAGACCGTATTCCTTCATCCTGTTGCTGGCCCATTCATTGGCCTTTTGTTTTCCTCGTGAAGCAGTTAACCTGGGCCCGACGAAATCAGTCATCCAGAACGATAATTCTTCAATATCAGAATTTTTGAATCCTTCCTGCTTGATCTTATAAACCATTTTCAGGTCAACGGGTTCATCCTGTGAAAAGATGTTCCCCGGCAGGATAAATAGAAATGATAATGTTAACAGTAAGTACTTTACCTTCATTGTTCCGTGTATTAGATTTTTAATTTAGATAATCTCAAATTTAGTAATTTAAATATCCTGCCACCTGAAGATGATATGATTTAACATTTATTAACTTTACCTTTGTTGCATTCAAAAATTAAATATAAGGAATGGTTTATCCCGATGAATTCGAGGTAAAAGTAGGTTTTAACCGTATACGGAATAAAATATACGATTTATGCCTTTCACAGCAGGGCCGTGAAAAGGCTGTCGCAATATTTTTCAGCACTGACCGGGAAAATATAAACAAAGAGCTAAACCGGACCTCTGAGTTCCAGAAGATAATTGAGCTGGACCAGGAATTTCCACTGGACCATTATTATGATCTCAGGCCGGGTCTCCTGAAAATGAAGGTTGAGGGTTCATGCCCGGAAATAAATGAAGTGTTTGATCTGAAAAGATCACTTTCGACGCTAAAGCATGTTCATAACTTTTTCAGCAAGGAAGAAGGCAGAGAAGAATACCCTGAGTTGCATTTTTTAAGCAGGAATATCAAAGCATATCCTTTTGTAATTGAGTCTATTAACAGGATAATGACCAAAGATGGTATTATAAAGGATAATGCTTCTCCGGCGCTTTCTGACATAAGAACTGAATTAAGAAAGGCAGGCAACCTGGTATCAAAGCGCATGCAATCGATACTTAAGCAGGCACAGAAAGATGGGATTGTTGAAAAAGGAACGACAATAGCTATAAGGAATGGCAGGGGAGTAATACCTGTTAGTGTATATGATAAAAACAAAATAAAAGGATTGGTTCATGACCAGTCGGCAAGTGGAAAAACAGTATATATTGAGCCCTCAGAGATTGTTAACCTTAATAACCAGATCATAGAACTGGAATATGCAGAGAAGAGGGAAATAATAAAAATTCTCATTGAATTTGCTGACAGGATAAGGCCTTACATTGATGATCTGCTTATAGCCTATGATATCCTCGGAGAATTCGACCTGATAAGGGCCAAGGCCTTGTTAGGGCACAGGCTTGGTTCAATTAAACCTGTATTGATCGACAGACCTCTTATAAAATGGTCAGAAGCCATACATCCCCTTCTTTTCCTTGCTTTTGAGGAGCTTCCCGGCAGGGAGGTGGTGCCACTCGACATCGAGATTGGTGAAAAAGCAAGGATATTACTTATTTCAGGCCCCAATGCAGGTGGAAAGTCGGTTTGCCTTACTACCGTGGGCTTGCTGCAATATATGCTACAATGTGGACTTACCGTACCGGTAAAGCAGGGTTCTGAATTTGGGATCTTCTCAAGGCTCTTTATTAACATAGGTGATGAACAGAGCATAGAAAATGACCTCAGTACTTACAGTTCACACCTTGTAAATATGAAATATTTCCTTAGGAACGCAGATGAAAAAACACTGGTTCTCATTGATGAATTCGGTACGGGGACCGAGCCAATCCTTGGAGGTGCAATAGCAGAATCCATACTGGGTGAGCTTAACAGAAACGGGGTATATGGTGTTATGACCACTCACTACACCAACCTAAAGCATTTTGCTTCGGCAGAAGAAGGAATAGTAAACGGTGCAATGATGTTTGATAATCACCGTATGGAACCCTTGTTCAGGTTACATATAGGAGAGCCTGGAAGCTCATTTGCTTTTGAGATAGCCCGAAGGATAGGACTGCCGGAGCAGATACTGGATACAGCCTCCAAAAAAGCAGGTAAGGACCATATTGATTTTGACAGGCACTTAAAGGATGTTCTGAGGGATAAGAGGTATTGGGAAAGAAAGCGGCAGAACATAAGAATGGAGAGTAAAAAGCTCGAAGACCTGGTTAACAGTTACGAAAAAGAAATATCAGAGCTCAAATCCGAAAGGAAAGAAATAATAAAAAGAGCCAGGGAAGAGGCAGAAGCAATACTGGCTGAGGCTAATAGGACAGTAGAAAAAACAATAAAAGAAATAAGGGAAGCACAGGCAGAGAAAGAAAAAACAAAGGAGTCAAGAAAGCAACTTGAAAAGCTCAGGGAAGGAATTGACCGTTCAACAGAAGAAGAGGATAAAAAGATTGCGGAAAAGAGGAAAAAGCTGAAGGAAAAGCACAAAAGAACAAGGATACCTGTTGTTGAGGACAGAGAAAAAGTGAAACCGGAGCATACGCAGAAGAAAATCACGGGTCCAATAAAAGTTGGTGAAAAAGTTGTTATGGAAGGCAGTGACAGGGTGGGAGAGGTGATATCCACAGATAAAAACAAGGTTTCAATAGCTTTTGGCAATATAATAAGCTCTGTGAATTATTCGAAGGTTAGAAGAGCATCTGCTGGGGAGCTTGCTTCGGCCAACATAAAGCCTTCGTCGTCGGCAGATCTTAACTGGGATGTTACCAGGCGCCGGGCCAGGTTCAGCCCCGACAGGGATGTGAGGGGACTGAGAGCAGAGGAAGCACTTCATGCTGTCAGGGAATTTATTGATGAGGCAATAATGGTACAATACCCTGTACTCAGGATACTTCATGGGAAGGGTGATGGCATTCTGAGGCAGGTGATACGTGAATACCTTTCAACTGTTGACCTCGTTAAGGATTACTATGATGAACATGTTGAGTCAGGGGGGTCTGGGATAACTATTGTTGAACTGGATCTGTAACTTTTATTGTTCGTCTTTGTAGATATAAACAGCCCTGTTCCCTTCTGAATCAACAAATCCCCTGAACATACCTTCCGTGTTAAAGGGCATGGATATATTGCCGTACCTGTCAAGCGAGATTACTCCCCCTGTACCTCCTGCTTTTACCAGTTTGTCGTTTATAACCAGGTCAGCAGCTTCCTTAAGGCTCATGTTTTCGTATTCCATAAGGGCAGATATATCATGAGCTACGGTCCAGCGTATGAAATATTCACCATGACCTGTAGCTGATACGGCACATGAAGAATTATTTGCATATGTTCCGGCTCCTATTACCGGGGCATCACCTATGCGATTATATTTTTTATTGGTCATACCACCGGTGGAAGTACCTGCTGCAAGGTTACCTTTTTGATCGAGGGCACAGCAGCCTACCGTACCGTTCTTTTCACGGCTTATAGCCTCGGTAAGTTGCCTGTAACGATGATCGGTATAGAAATATGATGGATCGACCTGTTCCAGTCCCTGCTCAACAGCAAATTCCGAGGCTCCTTCACCGGCGAGCATTACGTGAACTGACTTTTCCATCACGGCCCTGGCTGCACTGATAGGATTTTTTATATCCATAATCCCTGCAACTGATCCGGCATTTAGATCGGAGCCATCCATTATGGCAGCATCCATCTCATTCTTACCCTTGTTTGTGAATACCGCTCCCCTGCCTGCATTGAACAAAGGGGAATTTTCCATCACATGGATTGTTTTTTCCACGGCATCAATTGCCGTGCCCCCTTCTGAAAGTACCTTTTCCCCGGTTTGGAGGGCTTCTGTAAGGACTTGTCGGTAGGCGCTGTCACGATCCGGAGTCATAAGCTCACGTGTTATTACACCTGCACCGCCGTGAATTACCAGTGCCCATTCTTTTTGATCGTTCCCCTGATTGTTCTGTTCATTGTAATTACTTATGCATGATAACATGAAGATTGCAAGAAGGCCAAGAAAAACTGATTTGGTAATCATATACTTCATAATATCTTGTCTTTTTCCGGGTTCAAATATATGAATTAACTTCACAGAATGAATGAGATAATTTAAAAAAGGCGAAGGAATTTCTTCTTTCGCCTTTTGTCTTCAGTCTTTAGTCCTTAATATAGTTTTACTGATCCATAATCAGCCTTTATGTCAACTTCTGACTTTGTACCTGCATTGCCTATCACTGCTTCAATATACGTAGAAGTAGATTCCTGTATTCTTTGAATGATATCCGCATCCTTTTCATTGAACGAAAATCCACAGTACCTTGTTTCTGTTTTTAGCTTATATGATGCTGATTCATCAAAGTATATTTTCACAGGGCAATAATCGGTATCTGTGCGAATCATTTCAAATCCTGCAGCCACCCTGTCGATATCTATTGAACCATATTTGGTTTCAATATCCAATTTTTTCGAGAGCTCACCTATCTTGTAGGCAGTATAAGCTGATTCAGAAACTATATTATTCAGCTTATTGATCTCAAACTTGTCATACTTACTGTCAATAACAACAGAACTTACCTCCTCGATGTTATTATTGGTTGAGTAGCGCGAATCAATCAGGAGGGCCTGGGCATTTAATATATTAAATTTGCCAACATATCGCATGTTCAATTCCAGCCATCCTACATCCGGTATATCACCAGCACTGAGGTACTCTGCGGTTATCCTGTTCAGCGGTTCTACGTTACCCCTGGTAAGGCTCTTGATGAAGAGAGATCCGTACTTGATCCCGATATCCACATGCCCTGACAGTGTACCTGCTTTGAGGTCGCCATACCTGTTTAAAATCTCCAGGTCCATATCCTCGGGCATTTCAACCCGGTAATCAATCGAGAACCCCCTGTGCGGGCCACGGTTCTCCATCCTGAATTGTCTGTCAATTACGGTCCTGGCTTCTATGGTGTTATCACTTTCGCTGAATTCAACATTTATCATTGATAAAAGCCTTTCAGCTTTCGACTCGTTTGGATGGGATAATTGCACGTCTACGACAATATTTATTGTATTATTGTCTGAACTGACAATTACCACATCGCCATAACGGTTACTGATTTTCAGTAGCTCAACTCCCCTTGCATCATATTCTTTAGAGAATTGTTTCTGCAGGTCAGTGCCATACATTGACACTGAGAGAAGAAGAACTAACTGAATAAACAACAACCTGATTACTGATTTACAACCTGACCGGTTCATAATTTTCGTTGTTTATTTGATTATCAATTTGGTTTTCGTTTTCACTTTGTATTTGTTTCAACTGGGATAGAATGTAATTCATCACCTCCACTTTTCTCTGGTAATGCTCGATCATGGCATTAATTATCCTTTCGTCGTTTGGATTGGCATTGAGATCCTTTTGAAGTTCTTCATATGCCTCATCCATCTTATCGAGCTCATCCAGAAGCATTTCTTTATCCTGGGGCTGTCCATTGATCCATATGCCCTGTATTTCATCTTCCATCATATTTACCTGCCTGACATAATATTGTTCAACTTCACGATATTCGGGTGACACCTCGCTCAATCTCGTCCTGTTGGCATCGGGGCTGAGGACATGTTCCCAGGTCCACAGTGAAGAGAGAACAACCAGCACAGCTACGGCAGCTGCCTTGAGGAGATGAGGCACAATGTTGACCCGTTTAGGAGCAACAAATCGCCTTGCCTCCAGTTTTGCGGAAAATCTTTCAAAGTGCCCCTCGAAAGGCTCTTCGCTGTTGAAGAAATCAACGTTTTCCCTGATTAATTTTTCTATATCTTTCATACCTGACATGTTTACCTGTTTACCTTTTATTTTTCTTGCCCGTTTTTCAATACATTTAACAATTTTTGTTTTGCTCTTGACAATTGCGACCTTGAAGTGCTGCTTGAAATATTCAATATTTCAGCAATTTCATCATGATCATAACCCTCCAGCAGGTAGAGTGACAATATTATCCGGTACCCGTCCGGAAGGTTATTAATGGCTTCTTTAACT
>JAYEGY010000042.1:0-18474 GCA_034659275.1 Bacteroidota bacterium
TTTGCAACACCCAAAATTAAAAACTTAATACTGATATACAATAAGTTACATGGGTGTTGCAAAAAAGTGCGGAAAACAGGACAAAAGGAAAAAGACAAAAGGAAAAAGGAAAAAGTTGGAGCGAAGTCCGACTTCGCCGGAGGCTACGGCGGACACAGTAAGATTCAGGACGAGAGAGCCTTTACAAAGCGTCTACCATATTCAAGCAGTTCGGTCCTTGTTTCTTTCCCGGGCCTGAACTTAAAGGCCGCATTATCCTCTATAACTTTAAGTTTAAGGTTTTTAAGGTTGGAGGCAATGATGTTCGGGGCTTCCCCACTCCATCCGTAAGAACCAAATGATGCTGCCAGTTTGCCCTTATCCCTGAGCGGATTTATAACAGAAAAAAGTTTATAAACCTGTAGCAAGGTGTTATGATTGATGGTGGGCGAACCCACCAGCAGGGCATCAGATTTAACCAGTTCCGATTCAATATCTCCAAGAGCCACATTTTCAATATCAAGAATCCTGACTTCAGCATTGTTTCCACTTTCAATGCCCTCGGCTATTGCTTTGGCCATTTCCCCCGTATATCCATAGGCCGAGACATAGGCTATAAGTATCCTTTTTTTTCCTTCGCCCATGGCGAGATCAAGATACTCACGTGCATATTGTTCACTCAGGTCAACATATTTTTTCCAGTTGGTGCGAAGCACGGCACCATGACCGGGTAATACTGCATTTATTTCAAGCGGACGTATTTTATCAATGGCCTTGAGCATAAACTTGCTGTATGGCTTGAGTATAACATCAAAATAATATTTAAAAGCACCATCGAAATCACGGGAACCATCCAGGAGATCATCAAAAAGACGGTCATCACAATAATGTTCGCCAAACGAATCACATGTAAACAACAGCTTATCTTCCTCGAGGTAGGTATACATTGTATCAGGCCAGTGCAGGTTAGGTGCGGAAATAAATCTAAGGGTCTTATTTCCGAGATCCAGGGTATCACCGTCCTTTACAGCCATGCTCTTGAAGGTTAAATCAAACATATCGTTCAGGTATCTTATGGCATTGCCGGTACCCACCACGGTGGCATCCGGTGCAAGCTCCAGGACATGTTTCAGCGAACCTGAATGATCCGGCTCGGTGTGATTAAATATGATATATTCGATCTCGGAGGGATCAGTAAGCTGCCTTATTTTATCCATATAGGTTCCTGCAAATTTTTCCTTTGCAGTCTCAATAATAGCTTTTTTTTCAGCATTAATGAAATAGGAATTGTAGCTTGTTCCATACTCCGTTTCCATTACAATATCGAATGTAACAATGTCATAATCAAGGATTCCTATCCAGCTGACATCTTTTGTTATCTCAATTACCTTGTTATCTTCTTTTCTCTCGCTTGTTTTCATTTCTTGATATGATTTAATATTTTAAATATTATATTTCTGCCAGGATATCCCTGTTCGCACGTACTGACTGCAGTAAACTGACATTAAGTTTTGTTCCGGGTGGCAGAAAAACATCTACCCTGGAACCAAATTTAATGAATCCCAGCTCGTCACCCTGTTTAACTTTCATTCCCGGCTTTGCATTTGTAACAATCCTTCGGGCTATTAATCCCGCTATCTGTCTTATCATTATCTCGAGTCCCTCTTCAGTTTCTATTACAACAGTTGTTCGTTCGTTATAAATTGATGATTTGGGGAGACTTGCATTAAAGAATTTTCCGGGTTGATACTTAATATACTTAACCGTTCCGGATATGGGGTATGTATTACGGTGGACATCAAATATTGTCATGAACACCGATACCTGCAATCTTCTGTCCTTGAAGTATTCATTCTCTTCTAATTCTTCAATGGCCACCACTTTCCCATCGGCAGAAACAAGTATTTTATGCGGATCTTCAATTATCTTCCTTTCGGGATTCCGGAAAAAAAATATCATGAAGCTGGCAACTATAACTGACAAGGATAAAACTGTGATCCAAAGAGCCGGGATATCTGTACAAAAGTAAATGATAATTGCATTCAGTACAGTCAGGACAGCCAAAGTGTATAATATAAATTTATATCCTCCCTCGTGAATTTTCATATTTCAAAATTAATTATATAGTGTAAATCAACCAAAAAGGATTATATAGAAGAAGACAAAGGGAAGAGACATAATCAGGCTGTCAAATCTGTCAAGAACCCCTCCATGGCCTGGCAGCCAGCATCCCGAATCTTTTACCCCTACGCTTCTTTTAAGCATTGATTCCGCCAGGTCGCCCAGTGTTCCCGTTATTGCTATTATGATCCCGATAATTATCCATCCCCCGGTGGCGGGAAACTTCATCCATAAAGATACAGGCCATGCGATGACAGTTGTCACTATTAAGCCTAATATAAATCCCTCCCATGATTTTTCCGGTGATATTCTCTTCATAAGCTTATGCTTGCCAAACAAAGAACCAAAAATGTATGCTCCCGCGTCAAAGCTCCAGGAAAGTATAAAGAAGCCAAGAATCAAGCCAGGTGAAAAATCCGTAATAGTCCCCGGCAGCAAGGCGCCGGGTCCTTTAAAACCAAAAGCCATAAAGGGAAAAAGGGAAAAGGGGACAGAGATAAGAACAATACCAAATACTGTATGTGCGAGCGCATCAAAGGGTTTATCCTGTTTCCTGAAAAGCTCAGCAGTTATTATCAGCAGAAGCTGGGCCAATACAATAAGGTAAAATATACTATCAAGCAAGCCCGACGCTATAAAAACGGAAATTATATATATGGTTATGGCAGTTATAATCCCCGCTGTTTTCTGCGGGCTTGTCCCTGTTGCGGATACGAGCTTATAATATTCATAAATAGAAGCAATCAGCAATGCCCCTCCTATCACCAAACAGGAAACCGGGTGCAGCCATATTCCCCCCAGCACAATGATTATCAGAAAAATCCCTGTTATTGTCCGCCTGGCTAAGTTATTCAAATTCAGAGTTCTTTTATCAATAGTTTTGCCCGTATTACATAATCGCGCATACAATAGAGTTCAAATTCACCGAAACCGTATGACCTGTCTTTCTTGTTTATTATTACACTGTCAATATTATTATCTTCAAGCAGTTGGCGAGCCATCTCTATTCTTATTTCATTATTGGATTCATATATTTTAACCCATTCTTTCTCCATTGAAGCCTTAGCTAATTATTTGGAAAAACGGAATTTAAGTCTTTTTCTTCTCGCCTGTCTTGCCCTTATCCTCTTGTTTTTTATTATGGGGCTTATTATTATTATTATTTCCGCCGGCCTTCTTCTCCTTGGATGTATCTTTATTTGATGATTTTTTCTTCGCAGGCCTACCTGATTCTTCTATTGGTGGCCTATCACCTCTTTTCTTCCCGAAAATCTTTTCGAGGTCTTCGCTGAATATAACTTCTCTCTCTAGCAGCTGGGAAGCCAGTGCTTCAAGTCCTTTCTTATTCTTTTTCAACACGTCAATGGCTCTCTGATATGCCTCATCAACAATACGCTTAACCTCTTTATCAATCAGTTCTGCTGTTTTATCACTATATGGTTTTGTAAACCCGTATTCGTTCTGACCGGTAGAGTCATAGAAACTAATGTTACCCACTTCTACACTCATACCAAAATATGTGACCATTGCGTAGGCCTGTTTCGTGACTTTTTCCAGGTCATTGAGAGCACCTGTTGATATACTGCCGAACACCAGTTCTTCGGCTGCCCTGCCTCCCAGTGCATATGCTATTTCATCAAGTATTTGCTCTCTTGTAGTAAGCTGCCTCTCTTCCGGCAGGTACCAGGCTGCGCCCAATGCACGACCACGGGGTATTATAGTAACTTTCAACAGAGGGCTTGCATGCTCGAGGAGCCAGCTTACAGTAGCATGTCCGGCCTCGTGAAAAGCAATTGTTTTTTTCTCTTTCTCTGAGATAATCTTATTCTTTCTTTCCAGTCCCCCGATTATCCGATCAATTGCATCAAGGAAGTCCTGATTGGTGACTATTTTCCCGTTTTTTCGAGCTGCGATAAGAGCTGCCTCATTACAGACATTCGCTATATCAGCACCTGAGAAGCCAGGTGTTTGTTTAGCAAGGAAATTATTATCAAAAGATTTAGGAACTTTTATAGGCTGCAGATGTACCTTGAATATTTCCTTCCTTTCATTCAGGTCAGGCAATTCTACATGTATCTGCCTGTCGAACCTGCCTGCCCTCATCAATGCCCTGTCGAGTACATCTGCCCTGTTGGTTGCAGCAAGTATTATTACCCCAATATTACTGTCAAAGCCATCCATTTCCGAGAGTAACTGGTTAAGTGTATTTTCTCTTTCGTCATTGGCGCCGAAGCTCGGGTTTCTACCTCTTGCCCTTCCCACTGCATCTATTTCATCAATAAACACAATACAGGGAGCTTTCTCTTTAGCCTGTTTGAAAAGATCACGTACCCTTGAGGCACCTACACCAACAAACATCTCCACGAAATCAGATCCTGAAATAGAAAAGAACGGAACGTTTGCTTCACCGGCAACGGCTTTAGCCAGCAGGGTTTTTCCTGTTCCCGGAGGTCCTATAAGTAGGGCACCCTTGGGTATTTTACCTCCCAGGGCAGTATATTTTTTGGGATTCTTAAGAAAATCCACCAGTTCTTTAACTTCTGTCTTGGCCTCTTCAAGACCGGCAACATTACTAAAGTCAATTTTTACATTGGATTCCCTATCGAACATTTTTGCCTTTGATTTTCCTACCGAAAAGATATTCCCCGCCCCACCACTCGAACTGCCGGCACCGGCCATACGCCTGAATATAAACAACCATATGGCCAGAATAATAAGCATGGGTAGTATCCAGCCAAGGATCTTTCCAAAATAATTCTTCCTCGTTTCATAGATAGGATGTATCCATTCAGATTCAGAATAATTGTATTGCTCCTGCACCTCATTGAGCTTCGACTCAAATAGTTCAACGGTGGCAAAATGATATGTGTAGTTTGGGGATGGCCCGCCCAGTCCAATGCCGCCTGATCCTGAAACATCAGGATACCTTCCTGATTCAATAGCCTGCGTTGTAAGATAGATTTCAGCATATTCCTTATTGATAACAACAATCTTACTAATATCCTTATTCTCTATCATATGTTCAAGCTCACGCCATTGCTCAACTTTTTCAATTTTCTTACCGCCAAACATACAATTAATAGCAATGAGCCCTATACCTATAGCCAGATATATCCATGTAGGATTTATCCTTGGTTTGTCGTTCTTTCCTGAACCACCACCCTGTTTGTTTGTATTTTGTTCTCTCCTGTCTTTATTATCAGCCATTTCAACCCTTAATTTAATTATCCCTTAACTCTTCAATAACTGCATCAGCCCAAAGTGATTCCAGGTCATAAAAGTCTCTGTACTTCTCCTGGAATATATGTACAACCACGTCACCATAATCCAGTAACACCCATATGCAGTTCTCAGTTCCTTCCCTATGATTGGGATACTCGCCTGTGTTTCTTTTAACATGCAGCTCAATTGATTCTGTTATTGAATCTACCTGGGTTACTGAATTACCATGGCATATTATAAAGTAATCACATACTGAATTCTCCAAAGATCTGAAATCAAGTTTAAGTACTTTTTCTCCCTTTTTTTCTAAGATCCCCTTTTTTATATTCTCAATCAGTGGCAGTACCTCTTCACTGTTTTCTGTCATTAATCTCTTATCCTGTTTATTACATTATTGTAGTGGTAAAAATACTAACATTATTTGTACTTTTGTTATTGCAATGTAAGTTTTACAATTACAGTGCCAGAATCGGTAAATATGTCAGACGCATTGTAACATCTGCTTAAAATAAATGTAACGGCTTGACTGTAATGAGAATAGGCTCCAATATCATATATCGTGAAAAAGTGTCATCAACAAATGAACTTGCAGATGAATTGCTGAACAAAACTACTGTTCCTGAAGGTACGGTAATTTATGCAGGTGACCAATATATGGGAAAGGGACAGCGAGGGAATAACTGGATAAGCGAAGCTGGCAAGAACTTAACTGTAAGCATAATACTTTATCCCGACTTTTTGGAAGCAGACCAGCAATTTCTTATTTCAGAAATATTATCCCTATCAATTACAGAGCTCCTTGATGCTTATTCCGATTCAATAAGCATAAAATGGCCAAACGATATATACTATAAAGATGACAAAATTGCAGGTATCCTGATTGAAAATTCACTCGAAGGAAACAGGATACAAAATTGTGTTGCCGGGGCAGGCATAAATATAAACCAGACTAATTTCCCTCCCGAAATACATAATCCTGTTTCCTTGAATATCATTAATAAACGTGAATATGATATCAGGGAAATTTTAGGTGAATTTTGCAAGATATGTGACAGGCGGTACAGCAGGCTAAGGAAGGGCCAGGTAGATTATATTAACAATAAGTACCGGGAAAGGCTTTACAGGCTGGGCATACCTTCAGTCTTTATTACGCCCGAAGGACGAGTCAGGGGAATCATACAGGGGATTGACAGATTTGGCCGTATAAAAATTGAAAAGCCTAATGGGGATACGGCGGTATATGGATTCAGGGAAATCGAGTTCATTGTTTAAGATCTGTCCAATCATCAAATTCTTCCATCCCGCTTATCAGTTTATCAAGAAATTCTTTTATGGGTTTGGAGGCAATCATTTTCATTCCCGGATTAAGGTCAGCTTTAATTGTAAGTTTAACCCTGGTATCTTTCCCCTTCAGTTCTTTAAGCTGAACCCAGAGATAAAACTCCGTATTGTTAAGCCCTGACCCGGCATATTTTACTGTATTATGCGGGTCTTTCCTCACAATCTTAATCCTGGATTCACCTACCGGAGACACTTCAAATGTGCATTCATCATTTGATGCTTCCCAGTTTTGTATGGTATGATCCGGCAAAAACCTTTTGAAATTCCTCATATCAGTCACAAAGGCAAATATTTCCTCTGCACCCGACTCTATTTTTCCTATTCTGCTCTCATATGTGGTAAAATTCTCCATAAAATTGTATTATCTGCCCCAGGACGAAGGGTCCTGTCTCCATTTTTTCAGTGTACTGATGTCACTCTCTGTAATATATCCGGTCATCTTTGCCTGATCAACCAGGATATTATAATTACTCAGGGTATAAAGCTTACATTCGTTATCCCTGAAATTATCTTCAGCCTTCTTGAATCCATAAGTAAATATTGCAAGCATACCCAGCACAGTGCATCCGGCTTCGCGCAGGGCATTCACAGCCCTCAGACTACTTCCGCCTGTAGAAATAAGATCCTCTATAACCACAACATTCTGCCCTTCTTCATAATATCCTTCGATCTTGTTTCCCAGACCGTGTTCCTTGGCTCCCGAACGCACGTAAATAAAAGGCAGGCTCATAGTATCTGCTACCAATGCACCATGTGCTATTGCACCGCTTGCCACACCTGCAATTAATTCAACACCGGGATATAACTCTTTTGTCTTTTGTACAAAGGCATCCTTTATCGCTTCCCGGACTTCAGGAAAAGAAAGTGTCTTCCTGTTATCACAATATATAGGTGATTTCCATCCTGATGCCCAGGTAAAAGGATTTGACGGTTGAAGTTTTATTGCTTTAATTTGCAATAAATAATCCGCAATTGATTTTGCAGTGTTTTCCATAGTAGAGTGATGTATAAGGTTTACTTCGATAACAGGTTCATAGTAATCAGCAGTCAACCCGACCGAATGCAAAAATACTGCTTATTCCATAAATACCATGATATAGACAAGCTTTATGATAAAATATCAGACTTTATAAAGAACAAAGAGATCAGTTCACTTAATATTTATTCATATAAAATAGATGCACTATGGAATGCATTCCGTAAATATTTTGTGATCAGGATAGCTGCAGGCGGATTATTAAAAAATGAAAATGAAGAATTTCTGTTTATTAAGAGGCGGAGCAAATGGGATATTCCAAAAGGTCACCTCGAGCGAAATGAATCTTTAAATGAATGTGTGGTAAGAGAGATAAAAGAAGAAACAGGGTTTAACCCGCAACAGACCATCCTGGCGCTTAAACCTTCATATCATATTTACAGGATCGGAGAGAAATGGATACTGAAAGAAACACACTGGTATGTTTTCAGTTACATGGGTAAAGACAAAGCCGTGCCCCTGAAGGCTGAAGAGATTACTGAAGTAAGGTGGTTCAGCAGGGAAGAAATAAAATACGTATATCAAAATACATGGCCTTCAATCTCCGATGTCATCCATGAAGCCTTCACCAAGCTGAATGATAACTGATTCTTTCAGGTTTTCAGAAGGTAATAAAGCAGGTGATTGTATAAGTTTCATATTACTGTCGAGAAAATAAAATGCCGGCAAGTATCTTATTTCATAATCTTGTACCAGGCCGGCAGATGCCGATCCGTCCAGGAAAATAAAATCATTATTACCCTCCTTTAAGCGTTTTCTTGCAGAATCAAAATCTTCATCAAGCAATATCACGACAACGGCCAGCCTGTCTTTATATTCACCGGCCCAGGTATTCAATATGTCAAGCTCAGACTTTGTTTCAGGCAGGTTTGTGTTTCCAAATACAAGTAGTGTAAATTTACCCCTGAGGCTGTCAAGGGTGTATATTTCACCCTGGGTGTTTCTGAGCCTGAAATCAGGGGGCCTGGTGCCCGTTTTAAGTCTGTTTATCTTCTTAATAATAATTTGTGCAAGATTGCGGTTATAATCATTCGAGGCCCTGGCCGAAATCCATTTAATTATTTTTTCCACACCTTCTTTTCTGAAACCTCCTTTGTAATACTCATTATACAGGTTCAGCAAAAGTACAAACTCCATGAGGGATGTGTCCTTTATGGCCTGCTGTTCAAGGATAAGAGTTGATATTTCATTGTACGGGCCACCGGAATTAATGAGAGTCCTCAATGTGGCTGCCTGCCTGTCATTGGCGAGGCGCCTCAGGTATCCGTTAAACACCTGGCCGACCAGTTCGGTATATGCTGGCATACGTGGCAGAAATTTCCTGTTTATCAGGTCTATATCTTCTGAAGAAGGAAACGTTCTCTTTTCCGAGATCATCCTCAGCAGGCAATACCTGTACTCGTAATACATGGCTGAATATGGTTCTTCCAGTGATTCTTTTATACCGGCAAATGATTCAAGTATTGAATCTTTATCGCGCAAAGGTTCACCCAGGTATATTGAACGAGCAAACTGATTTGAATAATTATAAAACAAAGAATCAATATATCTTATATCGTTGTTGATATCATCAGTATCTTCCACTTTTATGTGGGTATGCTCGTATTCAAAGAAGGGATTCAGCTTGTCATTCTCTGTAATGGCTTTGTATATGGGCAGTTCAAATTCGTAAGACCCTCCTTCTTTAACGACAAGGGTATATTCGTATATACCATATCTTAACCTGAGCCAGCATACATTTTCACAATCTATGCTAAAACCAAATTCCTCATGATCCGGTATTTGTATTTCTTCAATGAATACGGGCTGTCCTGTTACCGGATCCGCTTGACCGTATAACTGGATATCTTTATTGGCTCCACCCGGGGCATTCCCGTTTAATTGCACTTCCCTGCCACTGGTTGTTATCGAGCACAAGGTAATAAGCAGGACAGTGGTAAGGATTTTATTCATCTAGCGATAATTATTGATATCAATGCTTGAAGGAAGAAATTTTGTTGCATCCCCACCGTTACGGATAATATCGCGTACTATTGTACTGTTTATAGGTGTCATCTCGGGCGTTGTTAAAAGCATCACAGTTTCTATTTCAGGTGCCATGGTCTTGTTCAGCTGGGCAATGGCCCTTTCATATTCGAAGTCGGCTGCCGTTCGTATACCTCTGAGAAGGAATGATGCGTTTTTCTTCCTGCAAAAATCAACCGTTAATCCTTCATAATGTGCCACGCTGATCATGTCAATACCCTTAAAAACATCCCTGATCATTTTCTTCCTGTTCTCAAGTGTGAAAAAACCATGTTTCAGGGCATTTGCACCTATGGCTATTATTATCTCATCAAAAAGATTAAGGGCCCTGTTAACGATTGACTCATGGCCACGGGTGAAAGGGTCGAATGAGCCCGGGAATAGTGCAATTTTTTTATCCATTTTATTAACCGTGTAAATTTATATGATCTTTTTGGGATTTGCCACTTTCTGTCTTAGGAGGGATATATCAAGGACATCCATTATTGTTTCAACGTAAGAAAATTTGAGCCCTTTGAGATATACATCCTTTATACTGTCAACGTCTTTTTTGTTCTCCGAGGACAATATTATTTCATTCAGCCCGGCCCTTCTTGCTGCCAGTATTTTTTCTTTTATACCACCAACGGGAAGTACTTTACCCCTGAGTGTTATTTCCCCGGTCATGGCTATATTACGTTTAATTTTGCGCTGGGTAAAGGCAGATGCAATGGATGCCGCCATGGTAATTCCGGCCGAAGGTCCGTCTTTTGGTATTGCTCCTTCAGGCACGTGAAGGTGAATATTCCAGTTATCTGAAAAGTTATCAGGGAGTAACAGCAGGTTGGCATGTGCTTTAAGGTACTCCAGTGCAATAATGGCTGATTCTTTCATCACATCACCAAGGTTACCTGTCAGGGTAAGTTTACCCGTACCCTTGCTCAGGCTAGTCTCAACAAAAAGTATTTCGCCTCCTACTGCAGTCCAGGCCAGGCCTGTGACGACCCCTGCCTGGTCATTTCCTGAATACCGCTCCTTGTTATATCTGGGAGGACCAAGTATTGAGCTTATTTTTTCATAATCCGGCGACCCATCAGGTTCCTTGCCAATGGCAATATCTCGTGCAGTACTTCTCAATAATTTTGAGAGCCTTTTTTCCAGTTCTCTTACACCTGACTCCCTGGTATAGTTATCAATCAGCCCGGTTAATACAGGACGTTTGAGCTTGAATTTATTTTTACTGATACCATGATTATCGAGCTGTTTGGGTAGCAAATGCCTTTTAGCTATTTCAATTTTTTCCTCCAGCAGGTAGCCATTTATTTGAATTAATTCCATCCTGTCACGCAATGCAGGGTTTATTGTTGACAGTGTATTTGCCGTGGTAATAAACATTACATTTGACAGGTCATATTCCATCTCAAGGAAATTATCATGGAAGGCATTGTTTTGCTCAGGATCCAGTACTTCAAGTAATGCCGATGACGGGTCACCCCTGAAATCCTTTCCTACTTTATCTACCTCATCGAGGATGAAAACGGGGTTTGACGATCCTGCTTTTTTTATGTTTTGTATCACCCTCCCGGGCATGGCACCGATATATGTTTTACGGTGTCCCCTGATCTCTGCCTCATCATGCAAGCCTCCCAGCGACATCCTTACATACTTTCTTCCCAGGGCCCGGGCCACTGATCTGCCCAGGGATGTCTTGCCAACCCCCGGAGGGCCATAAAGGCACAGGATAGGAGATTTAAGGTTTCCTTTCAGCTTTATTACGGCCAGATGCTCAAGTATTCTTTCCTTTACTTCTTCCAGTCCATAATGATCCTCATCGAGAACATTTTTTGCATGTTCCAGGTCGAGGTTATCTTCAGTATATTCACCCCAGGGAAGGTCAACCAATGTCTGAAGATAGTTTACCTGCACCGAATATTCAGCAGCTGCAGGGTTAAGCCTCTGGAGCTTACCCAGTTCCTTTTCAAATACTTCTCCAACTTCCTCGGTCCACTTTTTATCTTTTGCCTTTCCCTTGAATTCCTCTATTTCTTTTTCCTGGGGATTATCACCCAGTTCGTTCTGGATGGTCTTCATCTGCTGCAGCAACATAAACTCTCTCTGTTGCTGGTCGAGATCAGACTTTACTTTTGACTGCAATTCATTTTTAAGCTCGAGCAACTGCATTTCCTGCACCAGGTTCTCCAAAAGCATTATTCCCCTGTCGTGCAAGCTCTCAGCCTCAAGCAGTTTTTGCTTATCCTTAACCTTTATTTCAGTATTGGAACAGATGAAGTTTATCAGATATGACTTGTTCTCAATATTTTTAATGGCAAAGGATGCTTCCTGTGCCATTCCTGGATTCAGTTTTATTATCCTCAGTGACAGATCCTTCAGTGAACTGACTATTGCATTAAACTCCCGTGTACGCTCTTTTGTTTTAAGCTCGGCTCTTACTTCCACCTTTGCGGTAAGGTAGGGGTTATACTTAACAACCTTTATCAGTTCAATCCTCTTGCGTCCCTGGATAATTGCCGTGGTTGAGCCATCGGGCATTTCAAGGAGTTTTATAATATGCCCGACGGTTCCTATTTTATGCAGATCATTAAATTTCGGGTCTTCAACCTCAGGATCTATCTGGGCTACCGCACCAACTATCCTGTCATTCTCATAGGCATCCCTTATAAGCCGAACAGATTTTGACCTGCCAATTGAAATAGGAAGCACAACACCGGGAAAAAGTACATTATTGCGAAGCGATAATATGGGCAATTCATCAGGTACCCGGGAATCATCCATCTCCAAATCTTCACTGTCAGCAATAATAGGTATTACTTCGCCTTCATCGTTTACTATATCAGATAAAAAAACGTTATCCAATGGTTTATTTTCTTTTCTATGCATTTCGTTTAATATGTCAAAATTACATTTTGTTTTAACAAATCAAGTAATTTTTCAGGTCCTTCTCATCCTAACAATCATTATGCCAGCCTTCATCAGGTAGACACTTAAAAAAAAAGCCCCTGGTAACCAGGGGCTTGATAGATTATATCAGTTTTCTTCTTACTTTTTCTTTTTATCAATGTGTGTTTTATAGCGATTCATGAATTTATCTACCCTACCTGCCGTGTCAACCAGCTTCATCTTACCGGTATAGTAAGGATGTGAGGTGTTTGATATCTCGAGTTTTATCAATGGATACTCATTGCCATCTTCCCACTTTATCGTTTCCCTGGAAGGAGCTGCAGATCTTGTCAAAAAGGATGTATTGTTTGACATGTCCTTGAACACCACAAACCTGTAATTTTCCGGATGTATTCCTTTCTTCATCTCTTCTGTTTATTTTATTTTAAAACAATTTTTACCCTTAGGGCTCGCAAAATTAATCAAGAATTATTAAAACACCAAGTATAGGTTTATTTATTATTTGATTTTTGGTCATTCCTTTCCACAAGTTCTTTCATTTCATCCTGAAGGCGATTGAATTCTATATTCTTATTAATCATATACCTGTAAGTGACATGCATTTTTGCCTTTTCTGCTCCTATGGCATTATACATTGAAAGCATTGGCTCATTAAAATCGCCCACCCATGACAACTCCAGTTCTTTGTAATAAAGTTTTCTCCTAAAAACATGATACAGGCATTTGAAAATAGCCGATTCAACACCGCTGTTTCTGAATGCGGGTTTTACACCAGCAACTATGGCCCTGATGCGTGTCATGGTTTTCTTTTTCTTCAGGTAGAAGAACTTAATTATATTCCATAGGTGAAGTTTACCATTGAGGTGCTTCAGTATCTGGTTAAGGTCGGGAAAGAGGATAAAAAAAGCAATTGGCTCACCCTCATGATATGCAAACCAGATTAATTCCTCATCGAGGAAGGCTTTACCATTTTTCACTATATCATCAAAATCTGTCGGTTCCATTGGCTGATAATCTTCCCTGAATTCAGACCAGGTTGTATTATATATATCAACAAGGTCATTGATATACTTATCGGCATTACTGAACTTAAAATGTTCAAAGGAATAACCGGGTTTGCGACTTATCCATTCAGATATCTTCATAAACCTCTCAGGAAAAACATTCACTGAAGCAATATCACGGTGAAAGCTATACTGGTTGAAATAGTTTCGGAAGCCGTATTTTTCAAAATAATCCTTGTAGTATCTCTTATTATATGGCATGCCATAAGCCTGCTGTACAAATCCCTCCACCAGCAAGCCCCAGTTAGATTCATTTGATCCGAAGGTAACAGGGCCATCAACAGCTTCCATTCCGTTATCTTTAAGCCACTCTACCGCTGTATCAAAGAGCATGAATGCAGCTTTTTCGTCCTCAACGACTTCAAAGAAGCCTACACCCCCTGTTGGTTGCCTGTAGGCTTTTGAACGGTAATAATCAATAAATGCGGCAATGCGTCCAATAACTTGACTGTCGCCATCAAGCAGTATCCATCTTTTCAAGATACCGTGAGTAAAAGTCCTGTTCTTGTCGGGGTTAAATACAGCATTGAATTCCGAATCGAGAGGACAAACCCAGTTGGGATCATCTCTGTAATGCCATTTATGGAATTTCAAAAATTCTTTACTCTCTTTCTTGTCAGTAACTTCCTTAATAACCATAGCGTAACTTTAATTATTCATATCAAACCACTTTTTGACCACTATACCCGATGTTTCTGATTCGTTTTTATGGACAAATTCGTTACTTCTCCTTTTGTAAAGATAGTCTTTCTTCAATATTTCAACATTTTTTGAAACTTCCATTATAGCGCCCAGGACATAATCCAGCTCATCATCAGCCATAGTAGGATGCAATGACATTCTTATCCAGCCTGGTTTTTCAGACAGGTCTCCGCTGTTTATTTTCTCCGTTATTTTATGGCTTTTATCATATGAAACTTCCAGCAGGTAATGCCCGTAAGTGCCTGCACACGCACATCCTCCCCTTGTTTGTATTCCGTACTTGTCACTTAATAACTTAACTACAAGATTGTAATGTATATCTTTAATGAAGAATGAAAACACCGGGAGTCTGTCTTCTACATTATCTGCCAGTATCTTAAGTCCCTTTATTGATCTCAGTTCCCTGAAAGTTTTACGCACCAGTTCCTCTTCTCTATCCTTTATTTTATCTGTACCCATCTGTTCTTTCAGCCTTAGTGCCAGGGCTATACGTATAGCTTGTAGAAAGCCCGGGGTTCCTCCATCTTCCCTTGCTTCAATATCAACAACATATTTATACTCACCCCAGGGATTGGTCCAGTCCACAGTACCACCGCCGGGATTATCCGGCACTTTCCTGTTATAAAGAGCAGAATCGAATATCAATACTCCGGAAGAGCCAGGGCCTCCGAGAAATTTATGGGGGGAAAAGAATATTGCATCCAGCTTTTCCATGGGATCCGCGGGGTGCATATCGATATCAATATATGGTGCCGATGCAGCAAAGTCAATAAGACAGATACCCCCATGTTCATGCATTATCTTTGCAAGTTCATAGTATGGCGTACATACACCGGTGACATTAGAACATGCAGTGAAAGACCCAATTTTAAATCTCCTGTTACTATGTTTTTTAAGTTCTTTTCTTAATGTACCAGGATCAACCAGCAAGCCTTCACCGGGTGGAAGCATCACCACATCGGTAAGTGTTTCATACCATGATGTCTGGTTTGAATGATGTTCCATATGTGTGATGAAAACCACAGGTTTTTCCACTTCCTTAAGACATGGGAGATCTTTATGCTGACAGCTTTTTAGGCCCATGATACGCATGAATTTGTTTATAACAGTTGTCATTCCCGATCCGGCTGTGATAAGGACATCATCTGGACCTGCATTAACATGCTTTTTTATTATATCATGTGCTTCATGGTATGCCCATGTCATGCGTTTGCCCGTTTCACTGGTTTCGGTATGTGTATTGGCTACGAACATGCCAAATTCATCCTTTATCTTATCTTCGATTGGCCTGTACAACCGTCCACTGGCTATCCAGTCACAGTATATTATCTTTTGCCTTCCATAGGGAGTATCATAGGACGCATCAATTCCTACTATCTTGTCTCTAAATTTTGCAAAGTGTTTTTCCAGATCATCCATTGTAATCTATGAATAATAAGTCTACAAATATATTCAGAATTTCTTAATGGAATAATGGAATAATGAGTCCACTCCGAAAAGTCTCACCCGGAGGGTGAAAATAATAATAGCCACAGTCACACCTGTGGGGAAGGAATAACAAAAACCAATCTCACCGCCGGAGGCGGGTGAATAATTTTGGATTTCTACGATTCACAGGCTAACAGGTATTATTCTCTATTCACCCGCCTCCGGCGGTGATGGTTTGTTCACTGACTCAGCCCCGGGGTGTAACCCGGGCTATTATTATTAACCCACTCCGTGGGTATTAGGTATTTAGTGAATATCCCACCCCTTAGATTAAAACCGGCTTCAAAGTTTGTTTATCGTAAGTTTTGACTTTTCGGAGTGGAGTCAATAATGGAATAATGGAATGGTGAAACCATGGAGCCTGAGTCCTGATTAACAAGGGATGAAAATTAATTGCCCGATGAAACCTCTGGATTTTGGGGTAAGTTCACAATGGTTTCTTAATCATTAATATTTTAAAACCTAATGTCCCATTATTCCAGTCACCCATCATTCCATTATTCCAATTAACTGATATCTATTATCCTGTGGTCGATCAGGGCAAAAAGCACGGTCAGCAATACAGAGTATATAAAGAATGTTAATAAGGGGATATATTCGCCGGGTTTTATCTTCATTTTTATCCACAGATACCCTGCGAGGTACACTTTACTAAGGAAATAAACGACGAAAGTTGCCAGGGCCACTCCCACTGCCCCATAATCTACTACGAGCCACATGCTCAAAGGTATATTTACCACCAGCTCAAAAATAGCGGCACTCATTGCTACACCTGTCCTTTTCCTGCCTATTATTATTGTATGTGAAAATAACAATCTTGGTATTACCAGCATAATATAAATCATAAATATATCAGCACTCCTGAGGAATTCAGGTGTAAACATACGCGGGTAAAGCCAACGGGCAAAAAGCAATACCACCATTGACATGGGAAACAGGTAGTGCATCAGGTTACGCGATTTTCTTTTAATGACCACCAGCGATTCTTTCAGCTTTGCCCTTGTACCGAACTGCGGGAGCATGGCATTGCTAAGGCCGGTAGCGAGCATCATAACAATAGGAAATTCCTTGGCACCATACCTGAAGATGGCAAACATTCGGGGATCATCAAAATGAGCCGAAACAATAATACCGTCAATATATTGAGCTGAACCACTTATCAGTGATGTTATTATCAAAGGCCATCCCAGCTTGAGGTGCTCTTTCATAAAATCAAGGGAGATCCTGAATTCGGCATACCTGAAAAGCAGTATTATCAGCCATATCCACCTGACGACTGTTATGGATAGCAGCCCGTAAATAGCCCACATAACGTCCTTCCCTGCCAGTACGGGAGCAATAATCAATATTAACTGTGCCAGAAAAGTGTAAATTCCATACTGGAATATCCGGTGAGCACGATCCCTTAAAAGGTAAATATACTCTATCAGGCATACCGGACTGCTTAGCAGCAGGTAGAGAAGCAGAAGGTTTAAATAAGGTGTATTACCCGTATAACCGTAAACGGAGAAACTGTTTTTCAGTGCATGGCCTGAAAAGAAAAACAAAAGGCTGAATGCCAGCAATAATAAGAAGGCATTGAATATCTCCGGTGATTTCTCACTAATATTCTCACCCAATCGCCTGAACGTTCTATTACGGTTATAGAGCGGAAGCAAGGATTGAATGATGCCTGTCACCCAGAAAAAACTGAGAAAACTGGCAATAAACATGAACATCTCCCATGATCCGATCTGTTCAGGAGTAAGATGACTTTTAGTAAATACAATGCTTATTATAAAGAATACCACAAAACGCAGTAACTGAAATAGTTGCAGGCCTGTGATATTATTTATGAATTTTGGTTTTGCCAAAATATTTTCTTAATTTATAAGGGTGTAAAAAGTAATAATTGCAGGTAAATCAAGAGATCGCATCTGTGGTTCATTTTTGAGGGAACCGTGCAAAGATAATAATTGAACAATGAGTACGGCAAAAAGCATTAAAATTTTGCAATATTATTTATTTGCATTTTCTTTGCATTTCGGATATGGTGAATGTAGCTCAGTAGGTTAGAGCACTGGATTGTGGTTCCAGGGGTCGTGGGTTCGAATCCCATCTTTCACCCAGTTACTTAAAGCCGGCATACGCAGTATGCTGGCTTTTTTCTTTCATATGGCGTTAACAGCTTGCTGTTATCAGCCAAATGAAAGGAAAATGACATGGCTGCCGCAGGCAGCCGGCTTTAAGTAACTGTTGGTACTCCCCCGGGGATCACCGACCGAACGCAGTGAGGGAGGTAATCCCTTTCTTGCGGGGTGAAAGGGATCACCGACCGAACGCAGTGAGGGAGGTAATCCCGGCTCCGAGCATAGCGAGGATGCATGATCCCTGAAAGGGATCCCAGCTCCGAGCTCGACGAATCCCCGCGAAGGTGGAAGATCCGCGCCAGCAGGCTGAGTCAATAATGTATTTCTTAAAAATTTAGGTAACTAGTAGTCCGTTCTTAAAATAGTATTGCAAATATAGAAATTAATTTTTATCTTTGGGAGAAAACAATTATGAGAACAACCCAAAGATCAAAATTAGCAATTTCTGATAAGGAAAAATCGGAATTGA
>JAYEGY010000043.1:0-66312 GCA_034659275.1 Bacteroidota bacterium
ACATATCCACTGCTCCCTCCTCAGTTCATAATTCATAAATAATAATTAATAGTTTAATTCCCTGCCTTTATTTCCTGAATTGCCTGATAAATTCCTCAACCTCTTTAACCCCTCCCTGGTATACCAGGTATCCGTTATAGGGTTCTCTTTCGGTTATTTCATCACTTATGGGACGAAGCATAATTTCTTTCACTTTTTCCGGGTCATCGGTCTGCCCCAGTGCCCATCCCAGTTTAACCCATGCAACCTCAGGCAACATATTACCCAGGGGTACCACACCTTTAGCCATCATATCGCGGCCGGTTTCATAGACCATCATATGCACGTAACCCCATATTGTCTGAAGGGTCATGAATACTGACACCCCTTTTTCTTTCGCCCTCTGCAGTGCGGGATAGAGTTCTCTGTTCACATGTCCCAATCCTGTCCCTACTATTATAATTCCCTTATAGCCCATGTCAACAAGGCTGTCAAGCATTTCCGGTTTCATGTGCGGGTAGTAATAAAGCATGGTGACCTGCTCGTTGAAATATGGCATTACTTTTACCTTCTTGTCTTTACGGCGGGGATTAAAATCTTTTTTAATGTGTTTAATACCTTTTCTGGTAACCGTTGCCACAGGTGTGTCACCTATTGTCCTGAAGGTTGACCGGTACGAGCTGTGCATTTTTCTGACCCTGGTGCCCCTGTGCAGGAAGCCGTACTCGTCGGAAGTAGGGCCGAACATGCATACCATTACTTCCGCAATATCACCGTGAGCGGCAGCATATGAGGCATGTATGAGGTTAAGTGCTGCATCGGAGGAAGGACGGTCAGATGATCGCTGTGAACCAACCAGTATCACAGGGATCGGGAGGTTTTGTACCATGAAGGAGAGGGCTGCTGCAGTGTGGTGCAGGGTGTCCGTGCCGTGACCGATTATTATACCGTCAGCACCATTCTGAATTTCCCTGCCAATGGCTTTGGCCAGGGTGATATACTGTTCAGGCCCCATATTCTCACTGAAAACAGCAAAAAGTTTTTCAGTGTTAATATTACATATATCGGCAAGTTCCGGGACAGCGCCATAGAGCTCACCGGGTGAGAAAGCAGGTATGACGGCACCCGTGCGGTAGTCCAGACGTGATGCAATGGTACCTCCTGTTCCAAAGAGCTTGACATTGGGTTTGTCATCAGAGTACGGAAATTCCTTTTCAGGTATTTTATAATTGGCCTTTTTATAGCCTGTTTCTTTCATTGATGTTATAGTGCTGATATTAATACCTATGTTATAACCCGTATCGATTTTCAGCACCAGGTGCATATCATCATCATTTTCAGCTCGCGGTAGTATGGTACCCCTGAATACTCCCCTGGTGGTTTCAATGTAAGCCTGTCCCCACACCCTGACATTGTACTTCTTGAGAGTATTGAATGCTTTACCCCTGTACCCCTGGAATATTTGATCAGTCATCTCCCTTTATTCTTTGTTCGATATTTTTTCTCAGTTCGCTTAAGCTGATATTACCCATTGCTTCGTTCCTGACCTGGCCCATAATCCAGTTAACGGCAGAAACCGGATCATCTGAAAGGCCATCTTCTTTGAACTTTTCATACAGGAAATCAACGGAAGCAAGTATTTCACTCATGCCTTTCTTTTTGTAGTCCAGTATTGTAAGTATTGATTCAAATCTCATTTTGGGATGCTCGTACAGAACCCTGATCATGGGATCTGCTATTTCAATATGCAGACCTTTTGAATTTATGAAACCACAAAGTTGATAAATTATGTCGTAATTAAAGTTTTTATGTGGTTTCATAGTCCCTTCGATATTCTTGAACCTGTGTCCCAGGAAGGTTCCAATAGGCCTGGGATCAAAGCCAAAATCATTTGCTATTGAGACTATCAGGGGATACAGGTTTTTACTGAGGATATACTTGTATGTATCTTCAGGTATTCCCCATTTTTTCATCTGCTTTATCCTGTCAGATACAAGATCAGGCAATCGAGCTTTTATCTTTTCAATATCTTCATCACGTAGTGGAATGGGAGCAGAATCGGTGTCTGGATACATCCTGTCCCTGCCGGGAAGCACTCTCTCGAACATTGTGGTACCGTCGGGGAATGATTTTCTTGTTTCGTTTGGTACACCGTCAAAAGCCATCTGCATTCTTTCTTCCACCGTTTCAAGAGCTGTTGGAATATCTTCGGGTGGCCCCCACAGAATTATAAGAGCATCATCATCGGAGGCTCCGAGAAAATCTGATATTTTTTTCCATTTACCCTTTGGAAGAACCGGTGCCAGCTCTTCCGAATGAATCATATTGGGCTTTTCAATACATGCTATAACCTTTAACCTGTCACTTATCTCATCGGCGAATATTTTTCCGGGCTGTGTGAAATGTGAAAGGCTTCCATGGCACATGGGAAGCCTTACAGCAAAGACCTGCATATCATTATCCAAAGCCCTCTTTACAGGCTCTGACAACAGGGAAGTGTCGTTACCTCTTATTTCACTGTATTCTATTTTCCATTTTGAAGTATCAGCCACTCTTCCCTTTAGAATATACCTGATATTTAGAAGTGCATATTGCCTGAATGCCTCATTATGAGATAATAAAGGTATCCAATTGTTATGAGCAACACCTTTTACCTCGACCCTGCTTCCTCCCTCGCAGCTTACATTCACGTCTTCCCTTCCTGATCCTATGCCCGTGCGAACCTTGCCCGTACTCCTGTTGAGAAACCTTATATATTCTGCTGCTTCGGCCAGTTCCCCGGGTGTAAACATGTCGGGATAGGTGACTGTTTCAATGAGAGGCATACCAAGCCTGTCCGTCTTGAAAATGCGGGTATGGCCAATATCTGATATTTCGCGGCATGAATCCTCTTCTATGCTCAATTGTATTATTCTTACCTTTTTGTTACTCAGTTCAATCTCACCTTCCACGCCCAGAATTGCTGATCTCTGAAACCCGGTCGGAATACTGCCATCAAGATATTGTTTTCGGATAATGTGCACTTCACCCACTATGTTAAGCTTACACAAGAGTGATATTTCAAGTGCTATGTCGAGGGCTTTCCTGTCAATGGGGAAGGGAGGTGTATCATCAACTTCATAGGTGCAGGCATTCTCATTATTTATACGGTAGATTATCTCTTTACGTGTCTTAAATTCCATCAGTGCAGTGCCGTCATATTCCCCAAGCTCACTCAGGGTGGGACGCATGTGTCTTATTACTTCAGCATCATAATCATTGTTATCATGGTAGATGCCCGCCGGGCAACGACAAAAAAGCTTGCTTTCGGTATCCAGCTGCTGGTGTACCTCCAGCCCTGATTTAAATCCTATCCTCCGGTAGTCCTTTTCAGAAGCTTCATGCAGACCAACATAGCCGATCTGTTTGCGGGTGGATTCATAGTTCTTTTTTGGACTAAATCTTTTCATCCTTAAATAAATAACGTGAGCAATTTATGTAAGAATGCGGAGATATCAAATTCCTGGTTTCCAGAGTAGAAAAAGGTGATTTAATAAATTAAATAATATACTGCCGTATTTATTAATTTATTTCAATTTGGGCTTTTACTTATATAAAATCTTAAACAAAAAAGCGAAAATAATAAATTGGCAGAAATTTAATTTTTTTAACCGGCAATGTATCAATCCGGATTTTTCCCAACTATAGATCAATCAAATTTAATGGCTTTTACAGGTCGTATGGTAGCAACAAGCCTTGACGGTAAAAGTAACATGATTAGTATAATAGATATTGTACCGATGTTAAGGAGTATAAAATGCAGGATATCAATATTTACCGGTACTGTTGTCAGATAATATGAGGAGGGATCAAGGCTGATAAGCTCGAATTTCTTCTGTATGATGGCTAATCCATAGCCTATAATATTTCCCCAGAGAAGCCCGGCTGCTATTATATATGTTGCCTGGTTGAGAAAAATTTTCTGGATAAGCTTATTATTCGACCCAAGTGCTTTCAGTATACCTATCATACTGGTTTTTTCAAGAATTAGTATCAGTAAGCTTGAAATCATTGTAAAAGCTGCAACAAGCAGCATGAGTACCACAATAACAATTACATTGGTGTCCTGAAAATTGAGCCAGTCAAGAATCTGTGGGTATTTTATCTTTAGGTTGGTGACCTTTAATTTTTCCTGGTCTTCATCCATTTTGTAACCTATGGCATCTCTGACCATAAAGGTCATCAGGTCAATATCATTAAAGTTGTCTATGAAAATCTCGAAGCCACTAACCTGGTCCTCATCCCAGCCGTTTAACCTTCGGATATGACCTATATCTCCAAAAATGTATATTTTGTCCATGGCCTCCACGCTTGTTTCATATATGCCTTCCACGCTGAATTTTCTCATCCTTGGAGGATCCTGGACAAAGTACATTGCAAAATCATCCCCGAGTCCAAGATTTAAAAGGTCAGATATCGATTTTGATATTATTACTCTGTTCGACCTGGTGCTGTCATTCAGATTTAGAACAGAACCCTCCACCAGGTTCTTTCTGAAAAAGCTCCAGTCATAATCAGTGCTGACTCCCTTAAGCACAACACCCTGTATGTTTTCATCTGTTTTTATGATACCTGCCTTTGTGGCAAAAACATGTATATTCTCAAACTCTTTGTATTTATCCAGCTTTGATACAAACTCCTGGTTAGATGAGATAGGTGCCGTTTCAAAAGAATAATTGGAGTCGAAGTTTAGCACCTGTATATGACCGCTGAATCCGGCAATTTTATCCCTTATCTCCTGCTTGAACCCTGTGAGGATGGCAAAAGCAAGTATCATTACAGTGATGCTGAGAGCTATGCCTGCAATTACAATCCTGTTGATGGGCCTTGAGAGGCTTAAGCCCTTTCTCCTTTCCCTGATAAGCCTTTTTGATATGAATAACGCGGTTTTCAATTATCCTTATTTGCCTTCAAAATTAGCAATTAATAAATAAGTTCATGAGAATTCACGTCAGTTGATTTTTATGCAAGGGGAAAACATAACTTTAAGAAAAATTTTGATCATGAAATATTTGCTTTTTTTAATAAGTGCTTTATTTGTTTTCCAGGCTTGTAATACATCTGGTGATGATTTTACAATGGGCGCCTCCCGATTTGATGAATATGATCATCTTCTGGAAGGTAAGAAGGTTGGTTTTGTAGGAAACCATACAAGTATGGTCGGGAATATACATTTGGTCGATACTCTCCTGTCAAGAGGTGTGGAAATAATAAAGATCTTTGGGCCAGAACATGGTTTCTGGGGTGGGGGCAATGCCGGTTCGGTGATACTGGATGCAAAACATCCTGTGCATGAGATTGAAATTATCAGCCTGTACGGAAAAAAGAAAAAACCTTCAACGGATGACATGCAGGGTATCGAAATAATGATTTTTGATTTGCAGGATGTCGGAGCAAGATTCTATACCTATATCTCGACATTACAGTATGTTATGGAAGCGTGTGCGGAGAATGGAACAGAATTGATCGTACTGGATCGTCCCAATCCCAATGGTTTCTATGTCGACGGGCCTGTTCTTGATACCGCTTATAAATCTTTTGTGGGACTTACTCCCATACCCCTGGTTCATGGGATGACAATAGGTGAATATGCTCTTATGCTTAATGGAGAAGGATGGCTGGAAAATGATGTGACCTGTGACCTGCATGTGGTTAAATGCGATAATTACAGTCACGACACATATTACAAACTGCCCATGAAGCCTTCTCCTAACCTGCCTGTCATGAACTCAATTTATCTTTATCCCAGTATATGCCTTTTTGAGGGTACTGTATTCAGCTGTGGCCGCGGAACCGAGACTCCCTTCCAATTATACGGGCACCCCGATATGCCGGACACCGGATTCAGTTTTACCCCCAGGCCAAATGAGGGAGCATCTGATTCCCGTTTCAATGGCATAAAATGTTATGGCACTGACCTGCGGAATGCTATGGAAGAGGGGCTGGTGCCTGTACCCAGACTGCAGTTACGCTGGCTGATAGATGCATATAATGATTTTCCCGATAAGGAAAATTTCTTTACTTCCTATATAACATTGCTGGCTGGAAATGAAATTCTGAAAGAACAGATAATATCCGGAATGTCAGAGGATGAAATAAGAGCTACCTGGCAGGATGACCTGGATAAATTCATAAAGATCAGGGAAAAATATTTGTTGTATGATTAAGGGGGTGTGGAAAATGCCTTCAACCCCGGGTGATACCGGGGCTATTGCTATTCAGCGCCTCCGGCGCTGATGAGGCACTGGATAATTAATGCATTATATATCAGTAAAGTAAGAAAGATGTAATTATCAGCGTTAGCAAAGGATGACAGTCTACTCCTTTATGAATCCAAAACATTATATTGTACAGTCTAAGGCTTAAAGCACATGTATAATCATAAAAAGTATAAAAATGAAAAAGCTTGTTGTTATTACCTTAATTCTTATAACGGGGATAGCCTGTATGGCCCAGACAAAACAGGATAGCCTGACTACTACCTATATAACAGGAGATGTTGTGGAAAAACTGACAACCGAAGAATTGATAATGCTAATCAAAGATCTGGAAGCAATGAAATATGGTCCTGATTACTTAGCCGGGCAGCATCAGCCAACTAATTTTTACGAGGAATTCGTAAGTACTGATTTTGTTAAGAGTTTAATGATTTGCATAATCATTAGTACACTATTATTTATTCTCCTGGTGATATCTATTCCGCTGTTTTTTAATATGAAAAAAACCCGGAGTTTTCATGCTATGATTAAAGAATTTACAATAAAAGGTCAGGAGATACCTAAGGAATTAATAATATCCGTATCTCAAAAAAGATCAGATTTTCATAAAGCAATAATTTTAATTTCAACAGGAGCTGCTGTTTCAGTGGCCCTTGCCTTATTGGTTCAGGATGGTAGGATCTGGGCTGTGGGTCTTATACCGGCAATTATTGGTATTGGGTATTATATTGCTTACAGGCTTACCAATTAAAAATTGATATGCCAGATATCGAGGATAGCCTGATTAAAAGAATTGTCTTACTTAATGATCATGAGGCATTTGGAAAACTGGTTGATATGCATCAGGCAGATGTCAGGGGCTTATTATTTAAATTAGCAGGAGGAAATTATGCACTGACCGACGACCTGTCACAGGAAGTTTTTATCAGGGTATTCAAGCATATAAGAAAATATAAAGCCAGGGCGAAGTTCTCAACATGGCTTTACCGTATAGCGCTCAATGTGTTTTATGATTATCAAAAAAACAGGAAGAATCAGTTAGAGATAAAGAATGAATACACAGTGCAAATAGAGGAATCAATAGAAAACACTATTGATATATTGAGGGCACTGGAAATATTAAATTCAAAGGAAAGGGCGGCGATTATTTTAAATTATGAAAAGGGATGTACACATGGTGAAATTGCAAAAATAATGAGGATACCTGTAGGAACAGTTAAATCATGTATCAGAAGAGGTAAGTTAAAACTTAAGAAATATTTCAAATATGAGTAATAAAGAGGATTTTGACATTTTTTTGGAGAAACAGTTCAGGGAAACAGGCCCAAACTTTACTGATGATTATTTCAGGAACAAAGTACTTGAAAACCTGCCGGAACAAAAAAAAGATAATCGCACAAGAAACTTGATTCTGTATGTTTCTGTAATACTGTCATGTGCTATATCCTTCGTCATCATAGATTTAAACATCATCAAAAACATTGTAAATGAAATTCTTAATTTGTTGATTTACCATAAACACCCATCACTTGAGACTGTATTATTTACCCTGACATTTCTTATTATCCTGTGTGTAATTCCTAAGATCGAATATAGCGATGGCATATCATAACCCGAAGAAATAATGGCAGTAGAGACGCAAGATCTTGCGTCTCTACTTGCTTCCGGGATAAACTTTCAGTGCTTCAGCAAGGGTTTCCATGGCATTCTTGAGATCATTGGTATTCAGCACATATGCTATTCTTACCTCATCAGTGCCCAGGCCGGGTGTTGAATAAAAGCCTGATGCCGGTGCGAGCATGACCGTCTGGTTTTTATATTCAAAATCCTCGAGCAGCCATTGAGAAAATTTATCTGTGTCATCAACAGGTAGTTTAACGGTACTGTAAAAGGCCCCTTTGGGTTTCGGACAGTATACACCCGGCATCTTATTCAGTGCTTCCACCATAAAGTCACGCCTTGCTATATATTCATTATATACATCATCGAAATACTCCTGTGGTGTATCAATAGATGCTTCACCTACGATCTGCCCCAGGCCGGGAGGGCTGAGTCTTGCCTGTGCAAACTTGAGTGCGGCAGCAAGCACATCTTTATTTTTGGTTATCAGTGCACCTATCCTTACTCCACACTCGCTGTATCGTTTTGACACTGAATCCAGCAGTATGACATTCTCATCAACACCTTCCAGGTACATAGCAGAGAAGTGTTTTTCCCCGTCGTAGCAGAACTCCCTGTACACTTCATCAGAAAAAAGGAAGAGGTCATTTTTGAGGACTATATCCTGTAACTGGCGGATCTCATTTTCAGTATAGAGGTAACCGGTAGGGTTATTGGGATTGCATATCAATATACCCTTTGTTTTTTTGCTTATCTTCTTCTCTATCTCGCTGACAGGAGGGAGGGCAAAGTCATCTTCTATTTTTGATGTCACAGGTACAATTTTTACCCCTGCGGCAGTGGCAAAACCGTTATAATTGGCATAGAGCGGTTCCGGCGTGATAACTTCATCGCCCGGGTCCAGGCAGCTCATAAAGGCAAAGAGTACAGCTTCGGAACCACCTGCGGTTATTATGATCTCGGTATGGTCAATATTGATTCCCACATTCTGGTAATAACCTGCTAGCTTCCTGCGGTACGATTCGTTGCCTGCGGAGTGACTGTAGACAATTACTTTATCCTGCATATTCTTAAGGGCATCCAGGGCAACCTTAGGCGTATCGATGTCGGGCTGCCCGATATTAAGATGATAGACTTTGCGTCCTTTTCTTTTTGCTTCCTCGGCATATGGTACAAGCTTCCTGATCGGGGAGGCAGGCATTGCTTTTCCTTTTTCTGAAATCTGTGGCATATCTTAAGTTTTTATATGGGTTCAACAACACAAAGTTAAGTCTTCAGGATTTAAAAAGGAATGATTTATAACATTTAATTTGGAACCGAGCAGTGCGAGTGTGCTGAAAGCATACGAGTGCTGTGAGCTCGAGAGCGGCAAGTGATTGTGGCTTGTGGGGGCGAGCAATGATGGAATAATGGGAGATAATTCTCAAATCGACATTCGATATTCGATATTCTACATTCAAAATCTTAGTTTAAAGTTCTTAAGGTCATATCTTATGTATGGTTTAATATTAATGTTTATTTTTGCACTTCATAAAATGCTTATTGCAACAATGGACATACCTTCCAAATATAAACCGGCAAGTACGGAGTCGAAGTGGTATAATTACTGGATGGAACAGGGCTTTTTCAACAGTAAACCTGATGAGCGCGAACCTTATGTCATTACTATACCGCCACCAAATGTGACGGGTGTTTTGCATATGGGGCATATGTTGAATAATACCCTGCAGGATGTACTTGTGAGGCGTCAGAGGATGATGGGAAAGAATGTATGCTGGGTGCCTGGCACCGATCATGCTTCAATAGCTACGGAGGCACGTGTTGTTGCTAAACTAAAGGAAGAAGGGATCAGTAAAAGTGGCCTTAAGCGGGAGGAATTCCTTCAACATGCATGGGACTGGACAGATAAGCATGGAGGAATAATTCTTGACCAGCTCAAGCGCCTCGGGGCTTCATGTGATTGGGACCGTACATTATTCACCATGGATGACCTGAGGTACAGGTCGGTAATAAAGGTTTTTGTTGATCTCTACAACAAAGGACTTATTTACCGTGGCATACGCATGGTTAACTGGGATCCTGAAGCAAAGACCGCTGTTTCGGATGAAGAAGTAATTTACAGCGAAGAAGATTCAAAACTCTATTATGTCAAATACAGGATTTTGGGGTCGGATGATTTTATCACCATAGCCACAACAAGACCTGAGACAATACTGGGTGATACCGCTGTATGTGTTAATCCTGCCGATAAAAGGTATAAACACCTGAAGGGAAATAAAGTGATAGTGCCTATGGTAAACCGTGAGGTACCGCTTATATTTGATGACTATGTCGATATGGAGTTTGGTACGGGCTGTCTGAAAATTACCCCTGCACATGATATCAATGATTATGAGATAGGCCAGAAACACGGGCTTAAGGCAATAGACATATTCAATGAGGATGGTACATTGAGCAGGGAGGCAGGTTTATTCATCGGGACGGACAGGTTTAAAGCCAGAGAGTTGTCAATTGACCTTCTTGAGAAGGAGGGAATGCTTGTGAAGGTGGAAAACTACAGGAATAAGGTGGGAAGGTCGGAACGTACAAATTCAGTAATCGAACCAAAACTGTCGATGCAGTGGTTCCTGGAAATGGGTAAAATATCAAAGCCTGCACTTGATGCAATAGTTAATTCCGATATTAATATCTACCCCCCAAAGTTCAAGAATGTGTACAGGCACTGGATGGAGAATGTTCGTGACTGGTGCATCAGCCGTCAGCTTTGGTGGGGACACCGTATTCCGGCCTGGTATTACAGCCCGACAGGTTTTGTTGTTGCTGAAAATAAAGAAGAGGCGCTTGCACTTGTCAGGGAGGCCACAGGCAACAACAGTTTATCCCCTGAAGATATAAGGCAGGATGAAGATGTACTGGATACCTGGTTTTCGTCATGGTTATGGCCCATCACCTGTTTTAACGGTATACTTGACCCCCATAATGACGATATTAAATATTATTATCCTACAAATGCTCTTATCACGGCACCTGAAATTTTATTTTTCTGGGTTGCAAGGATGATTATCGCGGGTTATGAATACCGACATGAAAAACCTTTTGATGATGTTTACCTGCATGGTATAGTAAGGGATAAGGACAGGAGGAAGATGTCTAAATCACTGGGTAACTCACCCGATCCTTTGCATCTTATTGACAGGTTCGGGTCAGATGGTGTACGTGTCGGGATGCTACTATGTTCACCAGCAGGCAATGACCTCCTTTACGATGATTCATTACCCGAGCAGGGCAGGAATTTTGCCAATAAGATATGGAATGCTTTCAGGCTCGTAAGAAGCTGGGAAACAGATAAAGATATTGCTGAACAACCGGCATGGTCATCTGAGGCAGCAGAATGGTTCAGTAACAGGCTTAATGCAGCAATACTTGAATACAACAGGTCCTTTGACAGTTACAGGATATCAAATGCTTTAATGCTGGTCTACCGCTTATTCTGGGATGATTTTGCCAGCTGGTATCTCGAAGCTGTTAAACCCGACTTTGGTAAGCCGGTGGATTTAACCATCTTGAATAAGACCCTGGATTTTTTTGACAGTCTCATGAGGCTGATACACCCATTTATGCCATTTATAACAGAGGAGATATGGCAGATGATAAAAGAAAGGAAGGCAGGAAGCAGCATTATGGTTTCGAATATGCCTGATGCGGGCAAAGTAAGTTCACGGTCACTGAAAGATTTTGAGAATGCAAGGATGTTGGTCAGTACTGTTAGAAATATAAGGAAGGAGAATAATTTGCCGGCCCGGGAAAGCCTCCAGTTATTTGTCAACACAAAAAGCATTGATGAAGAGCAAAAATTTCAAAACATGGTTAAACGACTGGCAAACATCTCAGATATTAAACCAACAGATAGCAAACCCGGGTATTCTTTAAGTTTTATGATAGGTACATCAGAATATTACCTCCTTATCGGTGACAGGATCGATGTTGAAGCAGAATTAGCCAGGCTCGAAGCTGACTTAAAGTATAACAAGGGTTTTCTTGATTCAGTGATGAACAAGCTTAATAATACAAGGTTTGTCAATAATGCACCCGACAAAGTCGTTAAGCATGAGAAGAAAAAGAAGTCTGACGCAGAGCGTAAAATAAACTCACTTATTGGACGGATTAACGAGTTAAAAGGCAGGAAGTAGAAACCTCAGGGCATGAGTTCACGAACGAAGTAGTTCTCTTCCAGTTTTACCAGTTCCCAGTTATTATTAAGTACAATATGCCATCCTTCACCCGAAATATGCTGTTTTTCCTGTTCAACATTTTTAGCAGGTACCCGGAGAAATTTAAGGTTGGGTGATACCAGGCACCCGCCTTCTTCAACAGCCAGCTTACCCCAGTTATCGGATACTCTTATTGTCTGGTAAATTGTACCGAGAGTGTCAACAGGGTCAGTATCTTCAGCTTCGAATAAGAAATTAGGGCTCTCCAACTCAAGCAGCACAACGGGTTTTTCAGTAAACTGGGCTGTCCTGCGCCGCAGCCCTTCCCTTAAATGTTCATCACGTTCCCTTTCTTCTTCCTTGACCAGGTCGATGTCGTAACTGAAAGCAAGACTCCCGGCAATATCTCGGCTCACTTCGGGCAGTGATATGTCATATTTATCCTTTAGGCTTGCACCAAGATCGAAATCCCTGCTGTCTATAGAACTGAAATCAAAACCCGTCTCGTTAAGGAGATGAGCATAGAGGTTACCATGGACGAAACCATATGAAAAGGTATATGAACGGAAATTATATATCCTGTGATAATATTCCATTAGTTTTTTCAGGTATTCATCCCTGGAGTCGGTGCATAACATCATATAAGTAAATGAGGCAAGACCCTCATAGTTCTCGAACTTATTTTCTTCCTTTACATATTTAGGATACAATTCCCTGCGGGCGGATCTGAAAACCAGCGCATCCCTGATAGCCTGCTTTCGTGTTTCACCGTTCGTTCTGATGGCTCTTTCCAGTGCCTTCCATTCCATTTTTAACCATAAGCGGGCTGTGCGATCACTCATATGGCTTGTGTGGTAATCAGGAGTGTCAATGTTTTTTCTTGTCTGAAAACAATGGAACAAACCATGCAGGCACCTTGATGTGATCCTGTAATAATCTTCTTCCCGGGGCAGGGGAGCCATTGCATATAATGTTCCGCCGATCTCCTGTGCATAATTGATCACTTCTTCCTTGGGATAAGTGCCAGTAAAGATGTTTTCCCTGGCTTTGAGAAGCCCTTCTTTATCCTGCACATTTGCATATAATTTCCTTTTCCTGGTATCAATGAAGACTATGGGACCATAAAGATTTTCACCCCATAGCTTACCATCATCTTCATTGCATAATTTCTCTACTTCCGAAAAATAATAGCTTGCCTTATCCACAGTAAAATATTCAATGCCTTCATCTTCAGTGCATTGGTTTAAGGATAAAGGGACAATAAAAAATAACAATATCCACCTTTTCATGCTTGCTCGACTTTTAGTCTTCAAAAATAATAAAAATCTTAAACGTGGCTAATTACATTATATAATATTACATAATAAATGAATTTATGGTTCAGGATGATATATGGTATTTGTTACGATAGTCTAAATTTTTATATTTGGAACCCCGTTAATATCCGGATAAATAAATAAATCATGATTGACAATGAAATTTTAATGAACCCTAATGAACTGGTACAGTACCTGAAAAAACCTGCCGGTCACTTTACCAGGGCCGATATAATAAAGTTTATTGAAGCCAGGGGGATAGAAATGATTAACTTCCGTTATGTTGCTGAAGACGGAAAGCTCAAGACACTGAATTTTGTAATATCGAATCGTCAGCATTTAGAAAACTTGTTATCGGAAGGAGAGAGGGTTGATGGTTCCAGCCTTTTTTCCTTTGTTGGCGCCGGCTCGAGTGATCTTTATGTTATACCAAGGTATCGGACTGCCTTTGTAAATCCTTTTACAGAAAAGCCAGCCCTGGATATACTCTGTTCATTTTATGATTTTGAAGGTAAGCCGCTTGAGAGTGCTCCTGAAAACATATTAAAGAAGGCATACGAACGGTTCAGGTCACAATCAGGGATGGAAATAAAAGCTCTTGGGGAGCTTGAATATTATGTTAAATCAATTGAAGACGATCTTTATCCCATGGTTGACCAGAAAGGATATCACCAGACTATGCCTTTTGCAAAATTTGAGGATTTACGCCGGGAAGCCCTTGATTTATGTGCAAAGGCTGGTTGCAGGATCAAATATGGTCACTCTGAAGTTGGAAGTTTTACTTCCGAGGGAGAGAATTATGAGCAACATGAAATAGAATTCTTACCAACAGATGTTGAGTTTGCGGTTGAGCAGATGCTTATATGCAAATGGATACTCCGGATGTTGGCTTACGAGCATGGTGTTGAGATCAGCTTTGCTCCAAAGATAACTGTGGGTAAAGCCGGAAGCGGCTTGCATGTTCATATGTTGCTGGAGAAAGACGGAAAGAATATTATGCTGGAGGACAATGAGATAAGTTCTACTGCTAAAAGAATGATAGCAGGCATACTTCATCTCTCAGGTTCACTTACAGCTTTCGGCAATACCATACCTACCTCGTACCTGAGGCTTGTACCCCACCAGGAAGCCCCTACGAATATATGCTGGGGTGATCGCAACCGTTCTGTCCTGGTACGTGTACCCCTGGGTTGGTCAGGAACGGGTAATATGGTAAAACATGCAAACCCACATGATGATAGTGACCATGTATCCTCCGGCATTCGGCAAACTGTTGAATTCAGGGCACCGGACGGCTCCGCAGATCTTTACCTCCTTATGGCCGGCCTGGTAATAGCAATTCAACACGGGCTCGAAATGAAGAATGGCCTGGATTATGCAAACAGTTTATATATTTCGGGCAACCTGTTTACAGAAGAAAATAAAGAATTCCGCGAGAAACTGGAATCATTACCTGCATCATGCTGGGAATCAGCTGAAAACCTTGAGCTCCAGCGATCATTCTATGAGAAAGATAATGTGTTCCCCCCGGGCCTTATCGACAGTATAGTGAAAAGGCTAAAATCCTATGATGACAAAGACCTGAGTGAAAGGCTGTATGGTAAAAAAGATGAACTGGCCAAACTGGTAAATGAATTCCTGCACTGCAGTTAAGCATCGCTATTGACGGTATTGATATTGGCCGTCTTGATGCTGGCGTTAAGTTCGAAACCAATAAGCAGGGAGATTGAATTAAGGTAAAGCCAGAGTAAAATCACCAGTATGGTACCCATGGAACCGTACAACTTGTTATACTGGTCAAAATTATTTACATAAGCAGAGAATCCCAGGGATGTTGCTATAAAGAGGAGGGTGGCCAGGGATGAGCCTGCTGATATAAATCTGAATTTCGCTTTTCTTGATGGTGCCAGGTAATAAAGAAAAGATATTGCAAAGAAAAGGAAGCTTATTATTACTATCCATTTTATGATCTGTAAAACATAATACACAATCCCGCTTTCAATAATATTATCCTCTACCAGCTTCAAACCTGTTGACCTTCCAAAAATGAGGATTATAGCTGCTACAGTTATCAAAAGACCAATAATAAAGAAAAGAAAAAAAGCTATTTTCCTCTGTGCAATCCAGTTTCTTGTTTCAAATTTATGATCAGATACCACAAATGCATTTATCAGGGCGTGAATGCCATTGGTTGCCATGATGGCGGAAGCAAAAAACATTATTATAAGAAAGACATTGCTCCTGTTAGTGACCGCATCCCTGATGCTTTGCTCAAGAAAGGGGTAAGCTCTTTCGGGAAGTATGCTTTCAATTAGCGATATTACCTCTTCCTGGAAGCCGGAGATAGGTATATAAGGGATAAGTGTGAAAAGAAGAACGGTGGCGGGAACCAGGCTCAGCAATAAATTAAATGCTATGGCTGAAGCCCTTGTAACCAGCGCTCCTTTCCTGAATCCCCTGAGGAAAAAGACTATAACATCATAGATTGGTATCCTGTCGAAGCCCGGTAATACCAGTTTTTTGAGCCGTTCAAGGATATATTCACCTATTTTATCTTTATTGAATAATCTCATATGGCCTTAAGGCTGACATCCATACTTTTTACATGGTGGGTAAGGGCGCCTACTGATATATAATCAACCCCGCATTGTGCATATGACCTTACTGTATCCAGGGTGATACCTCCTGATGATTCAATCTCGTATCTTCCATTGATAAGTTCCACTGCTTTTTCTGTTTCAGTAATGCTGAAATTGTCAAGCATGATCCTGTCAATCATACCATTTTTCAGTATCTGTTTTAGCTCATCGATGTTCCTGGCCTCAATGACAATCGGCAAAGCCTTTTTTACCTTCTCACGGTAATCATTGGCTTTGATAATTGCATTCTTGATGCCACCGGCATAATCAATATGGTTGTCCTTGAGCATTATCATATCATACAGTCCCATCCTGTGATTAACACCCCCACCTATTCTTACCGCTTCTTTTTCAAATGCCCTGAAGCCAGGAGTTGTTTTCCTTGTATCGAGTATCCTGGCCTTATAAGGTTTTACAGCCTCAACATACATCCTTGTGTTGGTGGCTATACCACTCATTCGCTGTATAATATTCAGAACCAGCCTCTCCGATTTCAATAAAGCCTGTGTGGGTCCTTCTGCAACAAAACCTGTATCGCCGGGTTTAACACTGCTGCCATCGCTCAGGCATTCACTTAATTTTATCCTTTTATCAAGCCTGCTGAAAACATAAGAGGCTATGTCGAGCCCTGCTATAACACCTGCTTCTTTGATAAGTAGCCTGGCTTTCCCCCGGGCTTTACCAGGTATGCATGCCAGTGAGCTGTGATCTCCATCTCCTATGTCCTCTGTCAGTGCAAAGTCAATAAGATTACAGATTGCCTCCTGTATCATCCTTTTCAATTCTAAGCTGATGTATAAGTGGTTTTGAATCTACCTTTTTTAAAAGAAAATAAACCCTGAAATTACCGTTACGTGTACGTAAATTGCCAATGGCATAAGCTGACTCTGACCTGCCACCTTTATGTTTAATGACGAAATCAATCGTAGGATGATCACTGAAGAATTCCTTAAGTATTCCTTTGGCAATATTCCTGGTGTAAAAATCTTCTTTTTCAAGCAAGACAAGTTCAACTGTAGAATTTAAATAGCCTGACAGAACATCAACATTACCGGCTTTAAAGGCAAGCGTGACCTCATCAGGGATATCTGCTGACTGTCCTGAAATATGATTTAATCCCGACAATGCAAAAATAAGTACTATTGAAGCTATTATTCTCATGAAGCTCATTTTTAATGTATGGTGTAAGAGCAAAAATAATCGAAATAAATTAAATCATGAAATAGAACTGTTTATAAAGGCATAATCCGAAAATTCAGATTGTTTGTTTAAATTCGTAAGTTTACCAGTGTAACATTATCAGGCAGTTATTAAACAGGTCTTTTATGAAACTATCACTTGTACAGGTAGGAAAGACTGATGAGAAATTTCTCAGGGAAGGTTTATCAGTGTATTATTCAAGGATAAAGAAAATGATACCTCTCGAGGTAATAACTGTGCCGGAACCGAAGAAGGCACGGAGTAAACCGGAATCAGTTCTTAAGAAAGAAGAGGCAGATACCATATCTGAAATGTTTAAACAGGGCGACATAATAATAATCCTCGATGAAAAGGGGGAGCAGATGAATTCAAGGGATTTTGCATCTCTTATACAAAAAACCATGAATTCAGGTCCAAAACGGATAGTATTTATCATTGGAGGGGCATGGGGTGTGAGTTGTGAACTTAAAGACAGGGCAAACAGGATAATATCACTTTCGAGTATGACATTCTCACATCAATTGGTACGGTTATTGTTCGCTGAACAGCTATACAGGGCGTTAACAATAATCAGGGGTATCCCATATCATCATGACTGAAAAATGAAAACTTGCAAATGAATTTTTCACTGACAAACCGCAGGTTATTCCTAATACTGGCCACAGTATTTGCCCTTGCACTGGTATTTGATATCATATCGGAAAGCAATATTAAATACCGCCTTGAAGCAAATGCATTGGAAAATAAACTGCATCGTGCAGAGAAGGAAGGCATGAAATACCTGCAAAGGTTATCAGATGGAGATTCCCTTTTTAAAGAACCTGAGTATATTCATGATCTTCATTCAAACCGTATATACAGTCTTTTTAAATATACGGGGGGCCAGCTTACAGCATGGACAAATAACAGTATCCTTTTGCCATCGGTTTACGATGATGATCTTTTTAGTGACAAGATTATCAAGCTTGATAATCGCCGGGCGATTGTAAAAAAACTGGAAAAAGAAGATGATATCTATTTATGCCTGATAAATATCTACAGGGAATATAGTATTGAAAATAAATATCTTAAATCCGGATTTAATCCTGAGCTCGGTTTAAAAGCAGCTAAGGGCTTGAGTATTAATATGGAATCGGGTTTCCCCATTTACAGCAGTGAAGGGCAGTATCTTTTTTCACTTGTCTTTGATAAAACAACTACTTTCATTTCGGGGATTACGATAATTCCTTTGATTTTATGGTTGTTGTTTTCTTTTATTTTCCTGCTTGCGTCAGACCGAATTGCGAAGTGGTTGGTATTTAAGGGCTTTTCTTATCTGGGTTTCATAGCATCATTGCAGCTTATCATTATTTTTTACTTCATTTTCCTCCTGCTGGATAAGCCCGGCATATTTACGGGAATGGAAATTTTCTCTTCTTTCAGGTTTAATCTCGGTCCCCTCGTCCCATCAGCAGGACATTTATTATTACTGAGTGTGCTGTTCCTGTTTGCCTGTCTTGAGTTTTACAAGTATTTCCCCGATCCCTCATGTGACGGGCAGAGACCATGGATGGATTTTTTAAAGTTAACGGTCTTTTTTTCAATATCTGCATTCATTTTCTTTTTATTCAACAGACTGCTGCATGCACTCATACTTGATTCCAATATCCACTTCAGGATTTACGAAATCCTTGATGTAGACATATTTACTGTGATTAGCATAGCTGCAGCCGGTTTAATACTGGTTGGCTTGAGTATTTACCTCCTGCGGTTCGTGAGATTTTGTAAAAAACTGCCATTAAAAACTAACTTACCGGCACTGATCGTCTCATTGATAATATTATACCTGCTAAATATCTTAGCCGGGGAATACTCTATAGTACATATCCTTGTATTTCTTTTATTGCTTATCCAGGCATGGTTCTTCGGAAGAGAAAAATCAAGGATGATAAACATATCAGTAAGTTTTGCCATAATAACAGCTGCTTATGCAGCATATCTTATACCCGGCCTGGCCTGGCAAAAAGAAACGGAAAAATTAAAAGTAATATCAGTAAATTTCAGTAACCAGAATGATATATACGGTGAAGCACTGCTGCTTGATTTATGGCCGGAACTGGAAAAGGACAGCCTGCTCCAGGAAATGATGAATAAAGATTTCTTAAGCCCTGATGATGTTAACGCCGTATATTCTTACCTGGACAGTGCTTATTTCACCGGCTACTGGGATAATTATGACAGAATGTACACCATATGTAAGGAGGATTCACCACTGTATTTTGAATCTGACACAGACAGGGTTGAAAATTGTTTTGATTTTTTTCAGATAAGAGCCAGGGAAATGGGAATCCCTGTGAGTGACAGTAATCTGGTTTTCCTTGATAATAATTCGGGCAGACCATATTACCTGGGATGCCTTTATTTCACCGGTGAAAAAAGAAGAAAGACAGGTTTATTCATTGAACTTATACATCTTTTAAAATATACCCAGTCAGGATATCCCGAACTCCTGATAGATAAAGAATATGATAAGAGAATTAATACCGGGGATTATTCAATTGCTAAATACATCAATGGCTCCCTGGTATTACAGACCGGTGATTATCCTTTCAGGAACAATTTAGAATACCTGGTAAATGATTCCACCGGATATCATACTGTTTCGCTTGATGCTGACAAAGAATATTTCATATATTCCACTGATAAGATAACAGTGGTTGTGTTCAGGCCCCGCCTTACTTTTATTGATATTATCATAACATTCACCTACCTCTTTGTTGCATTTTTTATTCTACATTTATTGATGCTGGTGATTATAAGACCCCCGGAAAACATTTTCCCGGGGACTTTGAATTTTACCCACAAATTACAGGTGGCATTTATTGGCATTCTCCTGGGATCAATCGTTGCGATAGGAACTGTAGTTGTAATCCTCAGTATTAATCAGTACCGCAGTAAGCACTATGAAAATATCGAGGAAAAATTAGGATCGGTATATATTGAACTCGATCATAAGTTATCGGAAGTTGATACTCTTACTCAAACATGGAGCGCAGACAGTTATCCTAACCTGGATGCATTGCTGATTAAGTTTTCCAACGTATTCAGTTTTGATATTAACCTTTATGATACCAATGGTGAACTAATTGCAACCTCAAGGAGGGAAGTGTTCAACAATAAGCTGAAGAGCAAAAGGATGAATTACGAAGCCTATACCAGGTTAAAACATGAGGGACAGGCACAGTATATTCAGAATGAAAGGATAGGCAAGCTTGAATATTTGTCAGCTTACACTCCTTATGTGAACAACCGGAACGAAGTACTGGTCTATCTTAATCTTCCTTATTTCAATATGCAAAGCAGAATAAATGAAGAGACTTCAAACCTGATAGTGGCCATGATAAACTTCACAATGATACTAATTGTTATATCATTGAGTATAGCGGTTTTTATCTCTGTAAGAATAACAAATCCTTTAAGAATGTTACAGCAGGGCCTGGCTTCAGTAAGGCTTGGAGAAAAAAGTAAACCACTTGAATACAGGGGGCATGATGAAATATCGGAACTTGTTCAGCAATACAATAAAATGCTTGATGAATTGCAGGCCAGTGCAATGAAGCTGGCACGCTCAGAGAGGGAAGACGCATGGAGGGAAATGGCAAAACAAATAGCCCATGAAATAAAAAATCCTCTTACCCCCATGAAGCTGAATGTTCAGCAGTTATATAAGAAATGGAAAGATAAACCTGAAAATTTTGAAGAAAGTCTGGAAAGTTTTAAACAATACCAGATAGAGCAGATAAATAATTTGTCATCAATAGCATCAGCGTTTTCGAGTTTTGCCCGTATGCCCAAAGCAAATCCGCGCGAAACCGATCTGGTAGCTCACATTAACGCTGCAGCTGATTTATACAGCGATATTAAGAATATAGATATTAATATCAATTATAACGGATTAAAAGAAGTGAAGGTATTTGCTGATAAAGAACAGATGAAAAGCATGCTTTCAAATATAATCAGGAATGCGGTACAGGCAATACCCGCAAGCAGGAGGGGTATTATAAACATCAGCCTTTCGGTGAAGGACCAGAAAGCACTTATCAGGGTTGAAGATAATGGAGTGGGTATACCTGATAAGCTCAAGGACAAGCTTTTTGCCCCTAATTTTACGACCAAATCATCAGGTATGGGGCTTGGGCTGGCCATTGTAAAAAGGGTGGTTGAAACAGCTGACGGGAGAATATGGTTTGAATCTGAACCAGGTAAGGGAAGCGTTTTTTATGTAGAGTACCCCTTATTGTCGTATAGCAGGTAATATACAGGTTTGCATGGTGATAAAAAATAAAAAGAACAACAAGGAACAATTTTACTACTGAACCGATAATGAATAATGTGATAAAAATAATTATATTAGCATTATTATAGATCTGATAAATGACCCGGTACTTTTTTAAGAATATATCATTAACAGCCCTCTTTATTATTTTCACTCCCTTGACAGGGGGTATTTTATTAGGGTCTCCCCAGGAGGATATATCGGGAATAATCAATACCACATATTCACGGGTAACCACCATTGAAGCTCCTGATGCCGTAATAATGGATGATGTTACAGGTTTCAACGACGGGGATACGGTGCTTGTTATCCAGATGAAAGGTGTTTCAATATACACTCCCCAGACATCAGGTCTTTTTGGATCACCGGATGGTTACCTTGGACAGCCGGGTGATTATGGTGTTGGCTTCTACGAATTTATAATTATTGAACAGGTTGAAACAGGTCCAAACAGGATTATATTCAGGAATAACCTGGTGGGCTATAATGGCTTTGATGTTGAGGGCTTTATACAGGTTGTGAAAGTGCCCTCCTTTGAAAATGCAAGCGTTACTGCTGAACTTACATGTCCTGCCTGGGACAGTACCGATGGCACAGGTGGGGTTCTCGCATTTATTGTGAATAAGAAACTTGAATTAAATGCAGATATTGACGTTACCGGTAAAGGATTTGCGGGTGGTACTGTTGCTGCCATCGATGGCACGCTACTTATGGACGCTAATTATTATTATATTGAATCATCTACAGTGGCGGGCAGGAAAGGGAAGAGCCTGGTTTCCCACAGGAGCGGGACCAGCGAAAAATTATATTATGAAGATTACGCAAAAGGTATTGGTAAATTACATACGGGCGGAGGTGGAGCAACAGGTGAGTTCTCAGGAGGGGGCGGTGGTGCCAGCTTTGGTTCCGGCGGGAACGGTCACAGACAAAGAACAACAGGATACAATGTAAGCGGATTAGGTGGCACTAAGGTGGAAGAGCTCGACTTTGCCGACAGGGTAATTATGGGTGGCGGCGGTGGTGGAAGCGGCTATAATAACGGAGGCACGGGGACAGGCGGAGCCTCAGGTGGAGGGATCGTCTTTGTGCTGGCAGATACACTGGTTGGTAATGGTAATTTCATAAAAGCCAATGGTGACTCGGTGACAACAATTGCCTCGGGAGATGGAGGCGGAGGAGGTGGGGGTGCTGCAGGATCGCTGGTACTATCGGTCAAAACATATGCTTCTTCCGATATTAACCTGGAAGCTAAGGGTGGAACAGGTGGTCATTCCTATGAATTGTTTGGAACAGGAGGAGGTGGTGGTGGAGGCCTCATATGGATAAGTGGCACGGGCACTGAACCCGAATTGAATCTCAGTGTTGAAGGTGGTGAGGCGGGTAGAATTGATTACCCATCAGGAGCACCCCAGGGAGGTTCAGGATCCGATGGGATAATAAGAACAAACCTGAATATACTGTTAAATGGCTTCCTTTTTAATTCTATAATATCAGCCTTTACAGATGCCAGAATCGATTCTATCTGCTACGGCCAGATACCACATATGATAATAGGTACAGAACCTGTTGGGGGACTGGAACCCTATACTTTCTGGTGGGAGAAGAAAGGAGATGAAGAAGCAGACTGGTCACTTGTGCCCGGCTCAGGAAGTACCCTGAATTTTACACCAAATGATCCTGAAACCGATACAGTCCAGTTCAGAAGGGTGGTCACCGATAACAATACCATACCGATATCAGACACCAGTAAAGAAGTTACCGTTATTGTTCAACCACCTATAGTCAATAACCTCATCGGTTATGATACAATCATCTGTGCCGGCCAGGATCCCGAATTGCTGGTTCAACAAAATGGATTGATACTTGAAGGAGGGAATAACATATACAGTTACCAGTGGCTCGACAGCGCTGAATCACAAAGCTGGCAAATAGCAACGGGCTCGGTGAACAATGAAGATTATGATCCGCCCGCACTCACTGCAACAAGGTATTATTCCAGGGTGGTTGTTTCCGGAATGTGCACCGATACAAGTAATATCACAGAAATAGAAGTATTACCGGTTATAACAAATAACACCATTGGTGCTGACCAGCTTATCTGTCATGATAATCTTTTTAATGACCTTACAGGCTCAGATCCCCTTAACGGTGATGGCACTTACAGGTATGAATGGATAAGCAGTACAGACCAGAATAGCTGGGGACCCGCCGAAGATACTAACAACGAAAAAGATTATAATCCTGATGAAGGATCAGTTAACTTTCCGGGTGATCAATATTACAAGAGAATAGTGAGATCAGGATTCCTTGACTGTTGTGTTGATACTTCTTATACAACAGTGATGCTTACAAGTCTTCCCGAAATTGGCAATAATATCATTTTAGCTGACCAGTCTATCTGCCAGGATTCAGTCCCCGACCCACTGATCGGAGATACTCCAACCGGCGGTGATGGAAATAATTACACTTATATCTGGGAAGACAGCACGAGGTCAGGTGCATGGACCTTGATCAACGGGGCAGACCAGATAGATTATTATCTTCCGGCACTGGCCGATACAACCTGGTACAGGAGGATCATCACTTCATCAGTGTGTGATGATACCAGTAATGTAGTCGTTGTTAATGTCAATCCGGCAATCACAGATAATAATATATACACACTGTCAGGAACCCTTGATACAACAATTTGTTCGGGCCAGACACCAAATATCATAGTAGGAGACTCACCTGGAGGAGGTAGCGGGACTTATGGCTATGAATGGCAGTATAGTGTTGACGAGATAACCTGGAGTACAGCACCCGGTACAAATAACCTGGCCGCTTACAATCCTCCTTCCTTAACCGAGGATACATGGTACCGTCGGCAAGTATTGTCAGGCGAGTGTGCTGTGGAAAGTAATTCAGTAAAGATAACGGTGCTGCCACCTATAGCCAACAATACTCTTTCGGAAGATAAAATGACATGTTATAATACTGAACCTGAGCTTATTACAGGCAGTGAACCAACAGGAGGCAATGGTGTATATACATACCTCTGGGAAGAAAGCCCTGATAATATTACATGGTCACCTGCCCCGGGCGACAATACTAATATTGATTACCAGCCCGGTAGTTTAACGGATCTAAGGTACTACCGGAGAAGAGTGTTCTCCGGTTTATCTGATTGCTGCCAGGATATAAGCAGTCCGGTTAGCGTTGGCATCCATCCCCTGCCAACCGGAACCATAACGGCAGCACTGGACACCACCTGTGCTGGTACAGAGATCAGTGTCTCCCTGAGTCTTACAGGCGCTGCACCATGGACAGTGGTGCTTAATGACGGAAGCCAGGACCTGCCTGCCTTTGAAGCCGATGGAGCAAATTATGATTTTATGCATTCGCCGGTATATACAAGCGACTATACTTTCACTTCCATAACTGATAATAATGGCTGTGTTGCAACTTCCCTGAACGGCTCCAGGAGAGTTGTAGTATACGAGGTGCCGGTGGCTGACCCGGGGGAGGATGATGACGTATGTGGACTTGAATATACCCTCCAGGCAAATCCGAGTGTGGGTACGGGAACATGGATGAATTTTGATGGTTCCGTAGTATCATCAGTGGAAGTAAACAGTTCGTCAGAAACAGTTACCGTAGATAGTTATGGCACCCATACATTCTGGTGGAAGGAAACTAACTGGGAATGTGAGGATTCAGCTTCAGTTGATGTCACTTTCTGGGAAGCGCCTGCCCCTGCCTTTGCGGGGGCTGACCGGCAGTTAAAGCCTTACCAGTTTACCGATACACTTGAAGCCCAGGAACCAACGGTGGGTACAGGGACATGGAGTGTGATTCAAAGCCAGGGAGATCCAGATTTCGATAATCAAAATTATGCCACAACAACCGTTAGTGGTCTGTCCTATGGAGAGAACATCCTCGAGTGGACCATAGTGAACGGTGAATGCCCGCCCGAATCTGACAGGGTAATCATTAAGGTAAACACTGTAATGATACCCCAGGGTTTTTCACCAAATGGTGATGAGTTCAACCAGACATTTATGATAGATGGCATGGAATACACACAAAACGAACTGGTTGTTACTAACCTTGCAGGAGCAGTGGTCTACAGGGCAAAAAATTACAATAACGACTGGGAAGGTACAAATATGGATGGAGATCCCCTGCCGGAAGGAACATACTACTACTATCTGACAATAAAAACACCGGTCAAAGAAAGGCTGAGTGGATATGTAGTGATAAAAAGATAAATGAAGAAAATAGTATTATATACCGTATTACTGTTAGTATTTACCACCTTAAATACAAGGGCTCAAAATTATCCTGTTTATAGCCAGTACCTGCTTGATGGTCTTGTTATAAATCCCGCTTATACCGGTACAAGGGAAGCATTGACAGCCTCACTTTCTGTAAGAAGAAAATCATTGAATTTTGAGGGTGCTCCCATGATGGGTACTTTTTCTCTTCACTCACCTCTGAAGAATGACAGGATAGCACTGGGTCTTATGTCTCATTACCAGACATACGGAGTAACCAAAAAGGCAAGTGTGTTTGCCAGCTATGCCTTTCATATCAAAACTGATAATGGCAGGTGGTCTCTTGGGATAAAAGCAGGGGCTGATATGGTGCACAATGATTATTCAAGTATTAACACAGTTGATCCTGATCCGGCATTTACAGAAGCTATATCCTCCTATACCCTGCCTAATGTAGGGGTGGGTGTTTATTACAATTCCAATGTCTTTTTTGCCGGTCTTGCTGTCCCGGAAATGTTCAGTTACCGTGAGAACAGCAGCAGAAGTGGCTATGAATTATACCACGATTATGAGAACTATTATTTTATGGGTACCGCAGGTGGCTTACTGAGTTTTACCGATGGATTTAAATTTAAACCCTCGGTACTGGCAAGGTACTCGTTTAACAGTCCATTCTTAATAGATATAAACGGTAATTTTATTATATCCGATTTTCTCTGGATAGGCGCTTCCTGGAGACTGGGTGAAGAAGTGTTTGTTGGTATACTTGAGTTCCAGGTAAGCCAGCAGTTTAAACTGGGGTATGCATATGAATATAATTTGGGTAGTATAAGTACCTTTGTCGGAGGTACACATGAAATAGCTTTGAGATACGAGTTTGGAAAGACAGTGAGTGCTTCAAATCCACGATATTTTTAAGATGCGGAAATTACACAGGGGATATATATTATTTCTTCTTCTTATTATGCCTGTAAATGTATTACATGCACAGGCTGATAATATGATTAAAGTTGAGAAACTTCCGATGAGTTCAAGGCAATTTAATGAAATGACGGTTGTACCCGTTTCCGGTGGTATAGCCTTTTGTTCTGACCGGCGTACCTCGGGAGCAGTAAATAATAAGACATTCGATGGCGACCGTATCTATAATATATTCTATGCTGTGCGCGAAGACACTATGGAATGGGGACGTCCGGAGATTTTTTCGAAAGACCTGCACACAATATTTACCCAGGGGCCCTTTTGCTTTACCCCTGATGGCAGCCAGATATATTATACCAGTGACGTTGAAAGGGGAAATAGTGCCTTTAAGAGTGATTTTGATAACAGAAGCGGAATACTTATTGCCGATAAAACAGCCACTGGCTGGTCGGAATCAAGACCATTCGAATATAACGACCCCTTATGGAACCTGGGCCATCCCTTTATCAGTGCCGATGGTGAATACCTCTTCTTTTCGTCAGATATACCCGGTGGTTATGGAGGCTCCGATTTGTACCTGTGCCGTTGGGAAAATAATAATTGGTCTGAACCAGAAAATATTGGTCCTGAAGTAAACAGTCCCTCTTCTGAATTATATCCCTTTTTCAGCCCTGAGGGCGTTCTCTTTTTTGCCTCTGACCGTGAAGGCGGATATGGAGGCCTTGACATCTATAAAACGAGAATGAATAATGAAAAGTGGTCAAAACCGGTCTTGATGCCTGAACCAATAAATTCAGAGGCAGATGATTTTGGCCTCTTCAAAGAAGAAGACGCAGACGAAGGATTTTTCGCTTCAAACAGGGATAGAACGGATGATATCTTTATATATTCATCACTTCTAAGAAGAATGAGTGAATGCAATGAGCTAGTCTATGAAAATTTTTGCTGGGAATTTATAGAAGAAAATTCAGTGAAATTTGATTCAATACCCTTTACATATGAATGGGATTTTGATGATGGTACAAAATTACAGACTGTTGAGGCAAGAGCTATCCATTGTTTCGCGGAACCCGGTACATATCTTGTTAAACTTAATGTGACAGATACGATTACCGGTGAGATACGACGAAATGAAACCAGCTACCTGCTACAGATAGAGAGGACTGAACAGGCATTTATCACATCACCTGATACATGCTACGTAGGCGAGACAACCAGCCTGGATGCGTCTATGACTTACCTCCCCGGGTGGGATATTGCTGAGTATTACTGGAATTTTGATGATGGCACAGCAGGCAGGGGGCTGACCATTGAAAAGACATATATGGAAGAGGGATTATACAACGTACAGCTTATTGTAAGCTCATACCCTGATGAGGAAGGAAATGTAAGGGAAACATGTGTGTCAAAGAATATAGTGGTGAGGGTGAGATGATTCGACTATTTATGCTATTTTTGCACTGATATTAAGGAATGTGAAGAATATAAGAAAATACATATTGATCATTTGTCTGCTGGGCATTGCATTATATTCCCGGGCACAGCCGGTGCCTGCCAGTGACGAAAACATACCTCACCTGATGACATTCGGAGGCGATGGGGAAACTTCATGGGGTGACGATGACTTCTCACAAACATTCTTTTTTAAAGTACCCCTGTCATATTCCGAGCCTTTCTATATAAGGGTTTATGACCCCGATACAGGTGGTGTGGTGGATGAAATAAACGGTGTGTGGGATACCAGGATGTCTTATTCCGTTTACGGCGGTGAGGGATCATGGAGTGATGACGATGCCAAGGGCATTGATCCGATCGGTAATTACAGAAGTGGAATCTTATTGGCTTCGAAAGTTTTTGGTAATGACCAAAGATATGATGATGACTGGTATACATTTGGACCCTTCAACCCTTCGGAAGGCGAACAGGTTGATGAATTCGGAGGATATATTTTTAAAATTATCTGTGAAGGAATAGGGGGAGACGACGGAAACCTTTACAGGTATTTCCTGAGTACCGATCCGGATGAAAACAGTCCAATTGAGGACGGCAATGCTTTTACCTATGAATACTCATTCAGAATGTGGAATAACTCTGACAATATATCCCATATCTACCCCTATATTGATACAGCCACAATATATGTGAAACAGGTTAATTTTGACTGGGATGATGATGGATACATAAGAGTTGTGTCACGTGTACGCAGGGGCTACCTTGCAGAAGTATCCGGTGAGGATAACTGGGTGGAAAGTAAAATAAAAATAGACGAGGAGGAAATTAATTCATCTCTTGATTTTCAGTTCATAAAAAAGAGATCTCCCCTTGTCGGGAATAATAACGTGGTTATATCCGTTGAAAACCAGTATGGTGAATACCTGGAATTCTTCACAGTTCCCATTGGTGGTGTGCCGGTATATAATCCCAGCCTTAAAGCAAATAGAATAGAAGAAGAAAAATAGCAAATTGATGGTCCGGAAGCTCCTGTTTAAAAATTCGATAATATTATTGTTCTTATCGTTAAATTCTTTTTTATCCCTGTCGCAGACTTACCAGTTTAATAATTATAGTGTAAACGAGGGTTTGCCGGGACGTTTTATTTATACAATTAACCAGGATAATGATGGTTTTATATGGCTGGGAACAGACAAAGGACTTTGTTTTTATGATGGCTTCGAATACCATATGTCATATGTTTCTGATACATTGGAAACAAATTTTCCCATATCATCATATGAAGCACAGGATGGAATAATATATTTTGGTTTCAATGATGGAACAGTTCATTACACAGAAGACCGGAACCTTAAAGAGATACCGGGGATTGACGCGGTGAGGATAAATAATATCTTTGAAAATAAGGATTCAATGATATTCATTATTACACAGAGCAAAGGTATATATGCCTTTGATCCGGACAATCCCACGACGACAATATCAATTGATAATCCTGTAAATGAATTCCTTTTCTGCGGTGCTTTCACAGAAGACGGTCAAATGGTTCTGGGTACACAGAACGGTCTGTCGTTGTGCAGTTTTGAAGATGACACTCTTAAGGAGATTGCTGTGGCAGAAGAGATGACATATAATAAAGTACAGGACATAAAACAAAGCAACAAGCCCGCTCTTTATTTTATCGGGACAGAAGATAATGGCTTATATGCTGCCAGCTTCAATAATGGTAAAATAAATATTAAGAGAATAGGGCAGGAAGATATTTTTAACCGCTCCAGGATTCAGTCATTGATGACCGACAGTAAGGGGACACTGTGGATTTCCACTTTTGGCAACGGACTGGTAAAAGTGAAAACCGATAGCACGACAGCTGATATAATATCATACGAAGTGCTCGGGGTGGATGCGGGAATGCCCGGGAACGATATAAAAACCAGCTACGAGGATGAGTGGGGTAATATCTGGATAGGTCATTTTGGTAGTGGCGTGTCTGTTCTCAGGTCAGAGGCATATAAATTTTACAGGCCCGGGAATGTGCCGGATAAGAATAATATTATATATGTAGGTGAATTCAAAGAAAATATTTTTGCCGGTACAAGTGAAGGATACTACCTGTTTGATATTAATGAAGAACGTACCATAAGCTACACTGACCTTAGGCGGTCAGTTAATGGGGCAAGAATTTCAGACTATTATCTTTATAATGACGGATCAATTTTGCTGGGAACGGAATGGCAGGGGGTATATAAAAGGGAGGCTAGCGGGAGAACAACTGTCCTGTTCAGGTCAGGGAATAACATGGAAAACTATATAGAAGATATACTCGATGAATCCGGCTTCATCTGGCTGGGAACAAGGGGAGGTGTTATAAGCATAAATAAGGCGACAAAGAGCATCAGCCGGTTTACAACATCAGAAAAATTGCCTCACAATAATATAAACCAGGTGGTTCCACTGGGTGATGGTAATGTAATAGTAGCCACTGAAAGTAATAGACTGTATCAAATACGTCCCGGCAAAGGTGTTTCTTCAGGTAAAGCGATTATTCACGGAGGTGTCAGAAATGTATTCCAATCATTCGATGTGGAAAAAGAGAACAAAATATGGGGTGCCACAAGAGGCTCCGGCATCTTCTGCTTTGAGGGCGACGCAGTATGGAATATAAGAAGTCGTAATGGCTTATACTCGGATTTTTGCTATAGTATACTCTGCGACAGCAGGAACAAAATATGGGTTGGTCACCGGAGGGGATTTTCTGTTTATAACCAGGCCATTGATGAGATAAGAACTTTTGTCGACATCTTTGGGACAGGTGCTGATTGTAACGAAAATGCCATATACGAAACATCACAAGGACACGTATTGATAGGAACAACGAACGGTTTTATAGTTTATAATCCCGATAAGGAAAAACAAAAACTTAAGCCACCAAAAACTAATATATTGTCGGTTACTATCAATGACAGTATAATGCCGCTGAAAGATGTATATAACCTTCCATATAAGTCAAGATATACTGTAAAAATTGATTATGTTGGACTTAATTATTCCGACCCCGAAAAAGTGTATTACAGCTATAGCCTGGAGAATTATGATACGGAATGGTCGGACCCAACTTATACAAGGAGTGTAACATACAGGTTAAGTGACGGAAGCTACCGTTTTAATATCCTTGCTTACGTTTATGAGGATATATCGGATAACGAAATAAAAAGTTTTGAAATAAATATCAAGAAACCATTCTGGGAAACATGGTGGTTTATCTCTGCCGCAGTCTTATTATTGGTGGTCATAGTTGTGGTGATTATAAAAGTAAGGGAGAGAAAACAGGCCAGGGTAAAGAAATTCCTTGAGGATGAACTGGCAGAACGGACAAAGGAGGTAATTGTCCAGAAAGAAGAAATCGAATATAAAAACAGGGAGATAACAGATAGTATTAATTACGCCCAGAGGATCCAGGCCAGCCTGTTGCCTCCCGTGAAACGGCTGAATGAAAATTTCCAGGACTCATTCGTGTTTTTCCGCCCCAGGGATATCGTCAGTGGCGATTTTTACTGGTTTGATAAAGTCAGTGATGATAAAATAATGATTGTATGTGCTGACTCAACCGGTCATGGCGTACCGGGTGCCTTCATGTCAATGATAGGATCGGCTTTGCTTCAGGAAATAGTCAACAGGAAGGATATTACCAGGCCTTCTGAAATATTGCGTGCCCTTGATAATGAGATTACCACAACCCTTAACCAGACGGGTGACGATACATCCAATGACGGAATGGATATGGTAGTGTGTGAATACAATCCGAAAATCCGCCTGCTGAGAGTTTCTTCTGCATTACGTCCCGTGATCATTGTTATGGATGGTGAGCAATACTATATCAGGGGGAATAAAAACTCTGTAGGAGGTGAATACATGGAGGAGAAATTTTTTGATGACCAGGAATATTACCTCAAGCAAAATGATATCGTATATCTCTTTTCCGATGGTTATCCCGATCAGTTTGGAGGATCCGATGGAAAGAAACTTAAGATAGTAAGACTGAAAAGGCTTATTGAAGAAATCAAGGATCTAAATATGGAGGAGCAACAAAAAAGGGTAAGTGATTACTTTGATGAATGGAAAGGAAGCTATGCACAGGTCGATGATGTTCTTCTGATGGGGTTTAGGATATAACGATACATCTATTCATTCACGCAGCCACCATCAAGGCTGAAGGGAATTTCGCAGGTTGATTCAATATTGCTCTCATTCCCTGCCCTGTCCTTTATATAAAAATCGTACTTGATAGTATCAGTGACATCATAGATCCAATACAGAAACGTAATTTCTATTGTACCCTGCAGTATCTTGTTCTGGCCTTCCCTTTCCATGTACGGTATTCTGTAGCCATACGGCCTGTTAAAATCCGAACTATCAGCCTCGGTAAAAATATCGTTTTCCTTGTAATAAAGAGTAAGAATAAGATTTATTGTATCAGTTTCAGTTTGACCCTCAACAGGTTGCTTCACGCCAAGATCTCCGTCACCATCTTCAAAATAAAATTCCAGTATGCCTGCTTTCCCCGGGTTACCAAGCTGTTGATCAATAGTATCAAACATGGTAAACTGCCTGAATTCAATAACAGGCTCCGGTGGAAGTTGCTTTATTTTCTCGCATCTATTGAAGAGGGGAAAAGATAAAGCCACAGCAAATATTATAGGTAATAGCTTTTTCATACGAATCATTATCATCAAAAATTAAACCAAAATAACTATTTTTTTCTGAAAAATATTTTTAACGGTACGCCGGTGAATTCATACTTTTCCCTCAGACGATTTTCAAGGTATCTCCGGTATGACTCCCTTATATATTGAGGATGATTACAGAAAAAGGCAAAAGAAGGATAGAATGTCGGAAGCTGGCTGACATATTTAATCTTAATAAATTTACCTTTGCTTGCGGGGGGAGGATTTTTTTCAATGATGGGTAGCAGGTAAGCATTTAAAGCTGAGGTGGATATTTTTCTTATCCGGTTATCATAGACACGCAAAGCCTCACCGATGACCCTGTGTATCCTTTGTTTGTGTATTGCAGAGATGAAAAGCAAAGGATAGTCGGTGAATGGTGATGTTTTATTCTTTATCTCTTTTTCAATCTTCCTGGCTGAATTGGAATCCTTGTCGGCAAGATCCCATTTATTGACAAGTAAAACGAGCCCCTTATTATTGCTGAGTATGATATTCATTATTTTCATGTCCTGAGATTCCAGGCCAATTGTGGCATCGATCATTAAAAGACAAACATCAGAATTTTCTATAGCCTTTATTGCCCTGAGTACGGAATAGTATTCAACATCTTCATTAACCCTGGATTTTCTTCTCAGGCCGGCAGTGTCTATTAGAAAAAAATCATGGCCATATTTTTTATACCGTATTAGTACCGAATCAATTGTTGTTCCTGCTAACGGGGTGACGATATTCCTGTTTTCCCCGGTCAGGCTGTTAAGCAATGATGATTTTCCCACATTTGGTCTTCCTGCCACTGTTATCCTGGGGAGATTCTCCTCTTCTTCCTCTTTTTCTTCGTGCAAGCTGTCCACTATTTTGTCAAGCAGGTCACCTGTTCCCGCTCCGTTTACAGATGAGATGGCATAATATTCACCCAGCCCGAGCTTGTAAAACTCAACAGCATCAAGTAAACGGATGTTGTTATCAACCTTATTAATCACAGGTATTACGTTTTTTCCTGACTTCCTGAGCATATTGGCAACTGACATGTCCAGGTCGGTTAATCCCGTGGTAACATCAACCATAAAGAGTATCAATGCGGCCTCATCAATTGCAATTTCCACCTGCCTGTTTATTTCACTTTCGAAAACATCATCAGAGTCATTTACATAGCCGCCGGTGTCGATGACCGAGAAAACCCTGCCATTCCATTCCACCTTGCCGTAGTGCCTGTCACGCGTGACACCGCTCATTTCGTCAACAATGGCCTGCCTGGTCTCGGTGAACCTGTTAAACAGGGTTGACTTGCCTACATTCGGCCTTCCTACTATTGCTACTATCCGGTTCATTTTTACCTTATTCAATACCCGAACTTTTTAAGTGTACCAGGCCTGTCGCGCCAATCCTTGGAGACTTTTACATACAACTCAAGATATACTTGTTTACCTATGAATTCCTCAATGTCTTTTCTTGCTTCGCTTCCTGTTTTTTTCAGCATCTTTCCCCTGTGACCTATGATTATCCCTTTTTGACTCTCCCTTGTAACATGGATTACAGCCCTTATATTTACGATCTTACTTTCCTCTTTATAACTTTCAATTTCGATCTCAACCGAGTAAGGTATTTCTTTTTTATAATTATTTAATATTTTTTCCCGTATTATCTCTGAAACAAAAAACCGCTCATACCTGTCTGTGAGCTGGTCTTTGGGGAAATAGGCAGGAGCCTCGGGTAACTTTTTCAGAATTATTTTAAGCAGGTTATCTGTATTGAACTTCTCCGTGGCCGAAAGAGGTATTATAAATGCTTCAGGCATAATGGTCTTCCATTTTTCAACCAGTTGCTCAAGTCTTTCCTGGTCGCTTAGGTCTATCTTATTTATGGCAAGTATTACAGGGACTTCTGATTCTATCACCCTGTTAAGAGTTTCCCTGTTTTTATCTATCTTTTCATTAACATCGCTTACATAAACAATAAGGTCGGCATCACCTATTGCACTGTAAACCGAATGCATCATTGCTTCCTGAAGCTTGTAGGCAGGTTTTATTATTCCTGGTGTGTCTGAAAATATTATCTGAAAGTCGTCACCATTAACGATGCCCAGAATCCTATGCCTTGTTGTTTGCGATTTTGAAGTGATAATCGACAGTTTTTCACCAACAAGGGCATTCATGATTGTTGATTTTCCGACATTGGGATTACCAAGTATATTAACAAAACCTGATTTATGAGCCATTTATTTTGATTTATGATCTTTTCAGAATATTTATTTCCTTATTTGTGAGAAACCTCCACTTGCCCCTGGGGAGGTTCTTCTTCGTAAGACCCGCGAAATATACCCTGTCGAGCTTTTTTATCTTATATCCAAGGGCTTCAAACATTCTTCTTACAACTCTGTTCTGACCTGAATGTATTTCAATTCCCACCTGTGTTTTGTCTTTGGGATCAGGATATGCAACAGCATCTGCCGCTACCATTTCACCAATATCAACACCCTCAGCAAGCCTTTTCATATCATTACGTGTAAGAGGTCGGTGCAGGTGGACATGATATATTTTCTTTTTGCCATGTGAGGGGTGGCTTAATTTTTTTGTTAACTCCCCGTCGTTGGTAAACAACAGCACTCCTGTTGTATCTTTGTCCAGTCGTCCTACAGGGTATACTCTTTCGGAACAGGCATTTTTGATCAGTTCAGTGACCAGTTTACCGGCATGGGGATCATCGGTTGTACTTACGTATCCGGCAGGTTTATTCAGGAGTATATATACTTTTTTCTCCGGGTTCAGTATCCTTCCTTTATATTCTACCTTCGATTCGGGCGAGACCTTTGTACCCAGGTCAGTCACTATCTTTCCGTTAACACTTATCTCACCCCTGGCGATCAGGCTGTCAGCATCCCTCCGGCTGCATACTCCGCTGTTTGAGATGTATTTGTTCAGCCTTATCATCATTTTGCCGCCTTCAGTCCTTTCCGATCCTCTTTTTCTCCTGTCGTTCATTACTTTATAATTTCGGACTGCAAAGGTAAAGATAATTTATAATATTTTTTTCGCACTTTTGTTTATTGGATTAACGGATCCAGTTTATTTGTTTCACTAAACAAGCAAACATGTCATTAATAAAATCAATTTCAGGAATAAGAGGAACTATTGGAGGTAAGCCGGGAACAGGGCTAAGCCCCCTTGATGTGGTAAAATTTACCGCTGCATACGGGGAATGGATATTACGAAATACGGGAAGAAAGAAGGCTCTAATAATTACAGGAAGAGATGCCAGACCAAGTGGTGAGATGATAAACAAGCTAATGACAGGGACCCTTACAGCCATGGGTTTAGATGTACTGGATCTTGGTCTGACCACAACCCCAACGGTTGAGATTGCAGTGATAGCTGAAAAGGCTGGTGGAGGGATAATACTTACTGCCAGTCATAATCCCGTCCAGTGGAATGCCCTTAAATTGCTTAATGAAAGGGGTGAATTCCTGGCAGCTAATGACGGAAGCCGCATCCTTGAAATAGCAGAAAAGATGGATTATAGTTTTGCCTCTTATGAAAAGATCGGAACGGTAAAAAAGGATAACAGCTATAATAAAAAGCATATTGAAATGCTGCTTGACCTGCCTGATATTGATATTGTTAAAATAAAAGACAGGGAATTTACCGTTGTTATTGATTGTGTGAATTCTGTTGGTGGGTTAATATTGCCTGAACTGCTCACTAATCTGGGCGTGAAGAGGATAATTGGTATTTTCACTGAACCAAGTGGACTCTTTCCCCATAATCCTGAACCACTTCCGGAAAATCTGGGGGAACTGAGCCGTGCAGTAATAGATAATAATGCTGATCTCGGCTTTGTGGTTGATCCCGACGTCGACAGGCTGGCAATAGTGTCGGAAGATGGAACATTTTTTAACGAGGAATATACCCTGGTGGCATGTGCCGATTACATACTGTCAAAAAGGAAGGGTAATACGGTGAGTAATATGTCATCAAGCAGGGCTTTGAGGGATGTAACGGAAAAGTACGGGGGTAAATGGCATTATTCTGCAGTGGGTGAAGTGAATGTAGTGTCAAAAATGAAGGAAGTAAGTGCAGTAATAGGGGGTGAAGGTAATGGTGGCGTTATTTATCCTCCTCTCCATTACGGTCGTGATGCGCTGGCAGGAATAGCCCTCTTTCTTTCCTTGCTGGCAAATAGGGGAGGAACCTGCTCACAGTTAAGAGCTACCTATCCGGAATATGTTATTTCAAAAAACAGGGTAGAACTGGCAGAGGACCTCGATGCGGATGAAATAATCAATAAAATCCATGAAGGATTTCGACATAACGTCGTAAGCACTGAGGATGGGCTGCTTCTGGAAAATGAAAAGGGATGGGTTAATATCAGGAAATCCAATACAGAACCAATATTAAGAATATATTCCGAAGGAAAAACAAGGGAAGATGCTGACTCGCTGGCGGAAGAAATCATAAAAATTGTTAAAAAATAAAGGGAATGCCACTTATTTGTTATTTATGGAATAAAATCCCGATTCAATTTGTCAACTTATATGATGGAACAAAAATATGTTCCCACTGTTAATTATTGTTAAATAGTGGTTTATTATAATAAAAGCAAAATCAGGGAGAATAAAATTTTAATAATTTCGGACCCATAAAAAATTTTGATTTGAACAAACATTTAAAATAATGAAGAAGACTTTAATTATTTCAGGTATAGTGGTTGCCGTTGCAATAATTGCACTGATTATTTTTAACCGCCTTACAAAAAAGGATGAGATAGCCTTACTTTTTGCTGAGGCTAAAAGGGGGAATTTTGAAATAGTTGTGTCAACCACCGGTGAATTGCAGGCAGAAAATTCAACTGACATAGAAGGGCCCAGTGGACTTGGAGGCAGGCGAATGAGGTTCAGGAATATAACCATACAGGACCTTATCCCTGAAGGAACAGTTGTGCAGAAAGGTGATTATGTGGCTACACTCGACCGTTCAGAAGCAGAAAATACAATGAAAGACGAAATGGATGAACTGGAGCAGATGGAGAATGACTATGAAATGAAGAAACTGGATACAACCATAACTCTGGGTGACCTGAGGGATGATATACTGAATCTTAAATTTAATATGGAGGAGGCAGAAATCACCCTTGAACAATCAAAATATGAACCTCCCACAACAATCAGGCAGAACAGGATAAACCTTGACAAGGCAACAAGGGCATATGAACAGGCCCTTAAGAACTATGAGCTTAAGGTCCAACAGGCACAGGCTGATATGAGGGATGCACGTTATGAACTGGAAAAGCAAAGACAGACTGTAAGAGACATGCAAAGGGTACTTGAACAGTTTACCGTAACAGCACCGGCGTCGGGGATGGTGATATATAAAAGAGAGTGGGAAGGAACCAAACGTAAAGTAGGATCAAATATAAGCCCCTTTGACCCCGTAGTAGCTACATTGCCCGATCTATCCTCAATGATCTCAAAAACATATGTTAATGAAATTGACATAAGTAAAGTTAAAATGAATCAGCCTGTCAGGATTACAGTGGATGCATTCCCTGAAAAGAGATATAGCGGGAAGGTGACAAGCGTGGCCAATATTGGTGAACAGTTGCCTAATACCGATGCCAAGGTGTTTGAGGTGATTATTAAGCTTGATAATGTTGAATCAATACTGCGTCCCTCTATGACTACCGGGAACCAGATAATTACAGCTTCTTTTAACGATGTCCTCTCAATTCCGCTTGAATGTGTTCATGCTACTGAAGACAGTATACCTTATGTATACCACAGGAATGGCACCAGGCAGGTTGTAGTGCTGGGTGAGTCTAATGAAAATGCGGTGATAGTAGAACAGGGTCTGGAAGAAGGGGATCAGTCGTACCTGAGTGTACCTGAGGAACCCGAGACCTTTAAGCTTGTAGGAGAAGAATTGATAGAGGTTATTCGTGATAAAGAAAGAGTTAAGAGGGAGGAAGAAGAAAGAAGGGAAAGAGAAATAGAAGAACAAAATAGACGTGGTTCTCAGCAAATGTCTCCCGAGATGAGGGAACGCTTTATGAATATGAGTGAAGAAGAAAGGGAGGAAATGAGGAATACGATGCAACAACAAGGAGGCGGCCAGGGCCGCAGTTAAATCTTTTTACTTGACTGATATGATAAAAAGGTATTTTCATGATGTAATAATTGCTTTTGAAGCAATTATGGCAAATAAATTGAAGTCAATTTTAACAGCACTCGGTATTATCTTCGGAGTGGCTGCTGTTATCAGTATGCTCGCTATCGGAAAGGGAGCACAGCAGGAGATACTCGAACAAATAAAAATGGTTGGAGTAAATAATATCCTTATAAGCCCTATAATTCAAAGCGAGGAATCTTCTGACGAAGAAGGGGAGAAGAAGCAAAATAAATTCAGCCCGGGACTTACCCTGCATGACGTGGATGCTATTAAACAAATTCTGCCATCAGTGAAAAGGATCAGCCCGGAAATTTCTTATAATTCAACGGTTTTACTCAATGGTATGAGTTATCCGGCAAAGCTGGTGGGAGTGAGAAATGATTATTTTGAATTGTATAACCTGCCGTTGAATCATGGTTCTTACTTTAACGATTACCAGGAACAACATGGTATACCGGTTTGCCTGATAGGGGCCAATATACGGGCCAAGTTCTTCAGTAAAGTCGATCCCGTCGGACAGTATATTAAGTTTGATGGTGTATGGTTAAAAGTAATAGGAGTGCTTGAAAGAACCGATGTTAATCTCACAGGCTTTGAGGAAACAGGTGTTAATGTATATAATGACAATATTTATATACCTGTAAAAACCTTCTTGCTAAGGTATCAAAACAGGGAACTCCTGACAAAGAAACTTGCCTCGGAAGCCTCTACTCAGGTTATGTCTTTTGGACATGGCAGGGTGATGAGACGTACAATAGCAAGCGGCTCTGATCCTTCACAGTCATCTTCAACTAACTACCATCAGCTTGACAGGATCGTGGTTCAGGTGGAGGAAACAGAACAGTTAAACCCATCAACCGAGGTGCTCAGCCGCATGATGCTGAGGCGACATTCAAACGTTAAGGATTTTGAAATTACCGTTCCCGAATTATTGCTGAAACAACAACAGAGAACCAAAGATATTTTTAACATTGTTTTGGGTGCAATAGCCAGTATATCACTGGTGGTAGGAGGGATAGGCATTATGAATATTATGTTTGCATCGGTAATGGAACGTATAAAAGAAATCGGGACACGCATGGCTATAGGTGCAAAGAAAATGGATATAGTGGTACAGTTCCTGTCCGAAGCTATACTTATCAGTGTAACCGGTGGATTTATAGGGGTCTTCCTTGGTATTATCCTCGCAAGGCTTATAAATGAAATATCAGGTATATTAACAATAGTGTCTCCATTTTCCGTAGTGATAGCCTTTGGTGTTTCTGCTGCAGTCGGGGTTATTTTCGGATATTCTCCGGCCAAAAGAGCATCAGAAAGGGATCCTATTGAATCACTCAGGTACGAATAAAAATCAATCATTGAAATGAAGCGAATATATTTTTTCTTATTGCTTGCCTTATTTATTGGCTCAGGTAGCATGAGCTATTCACAGGAAGTTATACAACTAAGCCTGGATGAAGTCATCAAGCTAGCTGAAGATCAGTCATTACAGGGCATTCTGGCTAAGCATATGTTCAGAACCAGTTACTGGCAGTACCGTACGTTTAAAGCTGAATACCTGCCTTCATTAACCCTAACAGGTACCTTCCCTGAATACAACAGGATATACGAAAAGGAATATGATTATAGTACAGGACAGGAATATTATGTTGAAAAAAATACCAGTAATTTACTGGGCCAGCTTTCATTGTCCCAGAATATAGGATTAACAGGAGGTAGTATTTCCCTGGAATCCGATCTCAGAAGATTTGACGTCCTGGGAGAAGGTGGTTTAACACAGTATATCTCGACACCGATAAGCATAAGATATAGCCAGCCTCTTTTCAGGTTTAATGAACTTAAATGGCAGAAGCAAATAGAACCACTCAGGTATGAGGAGGCAAAAAAGACTTACCTTGAAAATGTTGAAGAAGTACATCTCAACGCTGTGCGCAGATTCTTCCAACTTGCCCTGGCACAAATCAATATGGAAATTGCCAACATGAACTATGCCAATGCCGATACCCTTTACCAGATTGCACAGGGAAGGTATAACCTGGGTACCATTGCCGAAAACGATATGCTCCAGATGGAACTGTCATTCCTGAATGCCGAAACCTCACGAAACGAAGCTTATAATAACCTGAATGATATGAAGCAAAGGCTTTCATCATTCCTTGGTTATACTGAAAATGTTGAGCTGGAACTGATTATACCAAATGAAATACCAACCTTTGAGGTGAACGGCGAAAAAGTGCTTAACCTTGCTCAAGAGAATAACCCCGAAATGATCTCACTCCAGGTCCAAATGCTGGAAGCCCAGAGAGAGGTGGCAGAGGCTAAAGCTGAAAAGGGTCTGAATGCCAATATGAATATAAGTTACGGGCTGCAGGGACAGAATGGAATAATTCCCAGGGCATACAATGAGCTCGATGACCAGCAACGCCTGAGTATAGGATTTACCATACCCTTGATGGATTGGGGTTTACGACGGGGACGTTATCGTATGGCACAGTCGTCGGAAGAAGTGGTCAAAACACAGGTACAACAGTCAATGATCGATTTTGAACAACAGCTCTTCCTTGATGTGGCTCAGTTCAATCTGCAGGATGACCAGGTACGTATAGCAGCTAAATCGGATACCGTTGCCATGAAAATGTACGAGGTTACAAAACAAAGGTTCCTTATAGGTAACGTTGATGTTCTGGAACTGAATAATGCAGATACCAAAAAAGATGAAAACAGGAGAGCTTATATCCAGGCACTTCAGAATTACTGGACATATTATTATAACATACGGAGCCTCACCCTCTACAATTTTGCAGCAGATAAGCCTCTTGAATATGATTTTGACCAGCTGATACAAGAATAGGGATTATTAGCAGTTCACCTTGGCCCGGATTTAGCTTATTATAATCGTCGTGGATTTGACATGCTTCGATGGCGTGCCGGGAGAAATCCCATTCGCTTATTATCCCATTAACTATTAATTCTTTTAGGAAAAAATTAATATCTTTGCCCGTCCGTTAAAGGCGCTTAAGCATATATTTTGATTTTAAGGGAAAAATAAAAATACTTACAAATGCAAAACAAAGGAGCTATTCTGTTTTTAGCCATAGCCTTAGCACTGGTAACAATATACCAGCTTTCATTCACGGTTGCATCTTACACCGTAAAGCAACATGCAGAAGAATACGCTGAAGGGGACCTCGTAAAAGAAGTTAATTATCTGGATTCGATCTCCTCTTTGTCAAAAGAAGAATGGAGTTTCCTTGGTAACACTTACAAGGAAGTGCAGTCGAAAGAGCTAAACCTTGGTCTTGACCTCAAGGGAGGGATGAACGTAGTTCTTGAAGTGTCAGTGGAAGAGATCATCAGGGCATTGTCGAATTATAATACCGACGAAACCTTTAACCAGGCTCTGGCCATGGCCAAACAAAAACAGCAGGAGAGCCAGAGAAACTTTATCGATCTTTTTGGTGAGTCTTTTGAGGAGCTTGATCCTGATGCAAGCCTGGCTGCTATTTTCGGTACAATGGAGCTTCGTGATAAAATAAATTTCAATTCAACCAATGAAGAAGTACTGGATGTCTTACGCGAAGAAGCAAACAGTGCCATTGATAATGCTTTTAATATACTGCGAAGCAGAATTGACAGGTTCGGTGTTGCACAACCTAATATATCAAAGCTTGAGTCTACAGGGCGTATACTTGTCGAATTGCCGGGAGTGAAAGATCCCCAAAGGGTCAGGGAACTGCTGCAGGGAACTGCCAGGCTTGAGTTCTGGGAGACATATGAGAATTCAGAAGTTATAGGATACCTGATGGAAGCAAATAACCTGCTTGCTTCCCTTAAGGAAGATATGGAAGCACTTGAAAGTGCTGAACAGGCTGATACCATCGTTACCGGCGAAGAAGAGGTAAGCTCCATTGAAGACCTTATATCTTCGGAGGAACAGCAGGATACAACAGCTGAAGAAACACTCCTTGATATGCTAAGCGATACCACCGTGACGGAAGAGGCAGAGGACAGGGAGGAGTGGAATACACAAAATCCCTTGTTTGCAGTATTGAATCCCGCCGTAACCAGGGAAGGAGAACCCCTGCCCGGCTCTATAATAGGATATTCACATTTCATGGATACTGCACAGGTAATGGATTACCTTAATTTGGATCCTATCAGGTCCCTTTTTCCCAGGGATCTGCGTTTTTACTGGGCTGCTGACCCTATGAGGGGAGATGAAACGGAGAGTATATATCCCTTGCATGCCATAAAAGTTACCACTCGTGACGGGCAGCCTCCATTGGATGGTGACGTGATTACTACAGCAAGAGTTTCATATGGACAAACAGGTTCATCTGCAAAGGTGGATATGTCAATGAATGCCGAAGGCGCCCGCATATGGGCAAGACTTACAGGATCAAATATAGGCAGGTGTATAGCAGTGGTGCTCGATGGTTATGTGCGTTCAGCACCCAGGGTTTCAACCGAGATAAAAGGTGGATCCTCGGAAATTACCGGGGATTTTACAATTGAAGAAGCTGAAGACCTGGCTAACATCCTTAAATCAGGTAAACTGCCGGCACCGGCCCGCATCATAAACGATACTGTTGTTGGTCCTTCACTTGGTCAGGAAGCAATAAACGCAGGCCTTAACTCATTCATCATAGCATTTGTTGTGGTGCTGGCATATATGGTATTCTATTACAGTCGCCGGGCTGGAATGGTAGCCGATATAGCCCTTATTATCAACATGTTCTTTATAGTAGGGATACTGGCATCTCTTGGTGCGGTGCTTACACTTCCGGGTATTGCCGGTATTATACTTACCATAGGTATGTCGGTTGATGCAAACGTGCTGATATATGACAGGATAAAGGAAGAACTGAGGGCAGGTAAAGGTGTTAAGCTGGCTGTGGCCGATGGCTATAAGAATGCAAGGTCAGCTATTATAGATGCTAACCTCACCACATTGTTGACCGGTACCGTTCTGTATATTTTCGGAACGGGGCCGATAAAGGGCTTTGCCACAACACTGGTTATCGGGATCATATCATCCTTCTTTACGGCATTCTTTATTACAAGAATCATTTATGACACCTTCCTGAAACGTAATATGAGGCTTACTTTTGCTACCAAACTCACGGAGAATGCCTTTAATAACCTTAAAATTAACTTTATAGGCCGGAGAAAAATATTCTACGTGGTTTCAGTGCTGATAATTTTAGCAGGAGTGGCATCACTGGGAATAAAGGGACTTAACCCGGGTATCGACTTTACCGGTGGCCGTACCTATGTTATACGTTTTGATGAGCCTGTTGCAACCACTGAAGTGGCGGACCGCCTTGGAGAGGTCTATGGTGAAAATCCAATGGTAGTGGTTTATGGGAATGAAAACCAGGTTAAAATAACCACAAAATATAAGGTTGATCAACCGGAGGCTGAAGAAGAAGTGGAAACTTTACTATACCAGGGGCTGCAGCCATTGCTGCCCGAAGGGGTTGACCAGGAAGAGTTTTTTGATGAATACCGCCTTAGCAGTCAGACAGTGGGACCCACCATTGCTTTTGATATAATGGTCCAGGCAATCTATGCTATCGCTTTTTCATTATTAATCATCTTCCTGTATATATTATTAAGGTTCAGAAACTGGCGGTTCGGCCTGGGTGCTTTGACTGCCCTGGTACATGATATGCTCATAGTGCTGGGTATTTTCTCTATCTTATACGGTATATTGCCATTCTCACTTGAGATAGACCAGGCTTTCATTGCTGCTATCCTTACCGTGGTAGGTTATTCAATTAACGACACCGTGGTTGTTTTTGACCGTATAAGGGAATATTTAGGATTATATCGCAAGAGGGGCAGGACAGAAATACTTAACCTGGCCCTGAACAGCACAATAAGCCGTACATTAAGTACATCATTGAGTACATTCGTTGTCTTGCTGGCAATATTTATTTTTGGAGGTGAAACAATCAGGGGCTTTATATTTGCCCTCCTGATAGGAGTTATTATAGGTACATATTCCTCACTCTTTGTCGCTACCCCTGTTGTTTTCGACTTAATCAGGAAAAAAGAAACAGAAAGAGTATTGAGTGGTAAGAAATCCAGCTGATTCTTTCTCGATGGCGTGGATTTCAAATCCACGCCAATCATTCATCATTCCAGCTCTGTCCACCGTAGCAGGGCACGGGTCAGAGACCCGCGCCAGCGAAGATGGGTATTCCATTATTTACTCCCTATACTATTTATTATCACGGTAATTGCTATTAATATATTTCTTTCTAAATTTGTACTATTAAGAAAGAAGGTTTGAATATGGCAAGTTATTTATTCATCAGCGGGCAGGAAATATTTATCATTCTGGTTGTTGCCCTCATACTTTTCGGGGCGAAAAAGCTTCCTGATATAGCCAAGGGCATTGGTAAGGGTATGCGTGAGTTCAGGAAGGCAACCGATGATATAAAGAGGGAATTCAATGAAAGCACAAAAGATGTGCAGGATGACATCAAGGACATGTCCGATTCAGTTAACAAAGACCTGAAAGGTTGATGGGTAATTATCTTCTTATCTAAAAAATTCCCTGATGACGTATATTATGCTTCTTGCCGGACTGTTATTACTGGTACTCAGCGGTGAGTTACTCGTACGCGGTGGTGCAAGCCTGGCAGGTCATTTCAGGTTATCTCCCATGGTAGTGGGCCTCACCGTTGTTTCATTTGGCACATCATCTCCCGAACTTGTAGTTAGCCTCGATGCTGCCATAAAAGGTTATCCTGATATATCACTGGGCAATGTTGTTGGAAGTAATATTTCCAACCTTGGACTCGTGCTTGCACTTACGGTTATCATCACTCCTTTTTTTGTAAATAGAAAAGAGATCATCAATGATATGATAATAATGGCAGGTGTAAGCATGGTGCTCTTCATAATGCTTATTGACCTTAGATTCAGTCGCGTTGAAGGTCTGATACTCGTTGTAATGCTGGTAGCTTATATCTACAGGTCAATAAGGAATGATAAAAAAAGGCAGAAGGGGAGTCCGGTTGTTTTACGTTATTCACTGCCTTTATCAGTGACCATCGTCATCCTTTCAAGTCTTGGACTCGTGGTGGGTGCCAATATGCTGGTGAAAAGTGCAAGCACAGTTGCATCAGCATTGGGTATAAGCGAAAGAATAATATCTGTTTCAGTGATTGCAGTAGGTACCAGCCTGCCTGAATTGTCCACTTCAGTGATTGCAGGTATCAGGAAAGAAAATGGGATATCAATAGGTAACGTGGTTGGTTCTAATATCTTTAACATTCTGGCAGTACTGGGTATAACCGCATCAGTAAAGCCTTATAGTATAAATGATCTTCATTTTAAATCTGATATGTACTGGATGATCGGGATTGCTATACTCCTTATAATAATGACATTACCTTCAAAGAATTCACGACTCAGCCGCTGGAAAGGAATATTTTTGGCACTGCTTTATTTAAGCTATCTTTCTCTCGTTTTCTTTGTAAGGTGAGTAAGGCATCCTAATTGTAGTATATGATACAAGCAACAGATATAACAAAATCATTTGGTGACCTCAGAGTGCTTAAAGGGATAAACCTGGATATCGGGAAAAGTGAAATAGTGGCTATTGTGGGCCCCAGTGGTGCAGGGAAAACAACGCTTCTCCAGATACTGGGCACACTGGATAAGGCTGATTCAGGGAATATTGTATATGATAACATCTTACTTAATACGCTCAATGAGAAAGAGCTGTCAAAGTTCAGGAATGAAGAGGTAGGATTTGTATTCCAGTTCCACCAGCTGCTTCCCGAATTCACCGCCCTGGAAAATGTGTGTATACCTGCCTATATAGGGGGGAAATCGAGGCAGGAAGCAGAAAAGAAAGGAAAACAACTACTTGAATTCCTGGGACTGAAAGAACGACTGGAGCATAAACCATCGGAATTAAGCGGCGGCGAACAACAGAGAGTGGCTGTAGCCAGGGCCATTATTAATGATCCCCGGGTGATACTGGCCGATGAACCTTCAGGTAACCTGGATACGGAAAATAAACAGGAACTGCATAAATTATTTTTTGACCTCAGGGACAGGTTCGGGCAAACAATAGTTATTGTTACTCATGACAGGGAATTGTCTGGTATGTCAGACAGGGAAATAGAAATTAAAGACGGTGTGATTTTCAATGGGTGATTCCTGGGAAAAAAGATTCTCATATAATGAGATGAAGGACTTCCTTGAATTGAAATATGAGCAATTTAATAATCCTTCATTTATAGAATGCGATCCCGTTTCAGTGCCTCACCAGTATACACTTAAGCAGGATATTGAAATATCAGGATTTCTCAATGCCACAATAGCATGGGGGAGACGCGACCTGATAATCAATTCTGCAAATAAGCTCATGGGACTAATGGGGAACAGTCCCATGGATTTCATTCTGAATTGTAGCGAGGAGGGGATGGATAAGATTAGTGGATTTTACTACCGTACATTCAATGGCACTGATTGCTGTACCTTCATTGAAGGACTGAAAAATATATATACCAATTTTGATAGCATGGAAGATGTGCTGGCAGGCTATCTTAGTAAAGGTAAAAGATGGAAAGAGGCTATCATCAGCTTGCGAAATGAATTTTTCAGTGTGCCTCACAGGGCAAGGACACTCAAGCACTTTGCTGATATATCAAGAGGAGCAGCCGGGAAAAGACTTAACATGTTCTTCAGGTGGATGGTGCGGGACGACGGGCGCGGAGTTGATTTTGGGATATGGAAATCAATAGATAAGTCTGTTTTATATATACCCCTTGACTTCCATACGGGTAATACCTCCCGTGCCTTGGGATTACTGTCAAGGAAACAGGACGACTGGAAAGCAGTTGAAGAACTTACTTCAGTGTTGAGGCAATTTGATGAGAAAGATCCTGTTAAATATGATTTTTCATTGTTTGGGCTGGGAATAATAGAGAAATTTTAAGTATGGACTCTTTTGATTTCAAACAGTTCAGGGTTTACCAGCTGACTTTTATCTTGATTTCTAAAAAACAAGCTCCGATTCAGGTAGAGCATATTTTTCCTCCGTTCGAATCCCCATTTTTTCAAGGCTGGAAAGGACAGGCATATATATTTCTTTCCTTACGGGCCTGTATACTCCTTTCAAATCAATCTTCCCTTCAAGAATCAGTTTTGTTGCAACAGCCGCAGGAAGACCTACAGTCCTGGCTATCGATGTATCTGTTGAAGGCGAACCGTAATCTATCAGTTGTGAACTTATGACTTCTCTCCTGCCGTCACTATGCCTGGCAAGAAAAATATGCTTGAGGATTATCATATCTTTTTCATCTTCTTTCAAGATCATTTTGCTCATCATCAGATCGCAGATTACATCAAATGGGCTTCCCAATAATTCAGGAATTTTTTTGTCATCAAAGAGCCCCAGCCATTCAAATGAATTTACGGCTAGCGAATCCATGCTCAAGCCCAGATGGTGGGCAAGCCGTTCCTTAAGAGGTTTATTGCCTCCCCCTATTCTTGAACTGATCATTTGTGGATATGTTTTGCCCTTCAGATCCTCATTTTTTTTGCTTAAAAGATCCAGGGATTTGAAAGCATCAATGGTTTCGCACCATCCCCTGTATCTGAATGTTCCCCTGAACATGGTTCGGACATCCTCGAGACCGTAAATATCAATATAACTAATGGAATCCCTGTTTGCATAAACTTCTAATGTGCCGATATCCTTAATTTCGTAGTTGAATGTCTTTCTGAATAAAGATTCTGGTTTAATATTCACCCTTACACCTTCGTTCAGGTACCTTGCATCATTCATACTGGCGAGGAGCACACCCTCGGGGCTCCAGGTAAATTTATATCCAAGTGGATTATCTACACAGTCAGGAGCCGGTAATGCCCCACAGAGCGACCAGAATTTTTCAATTGTGCCACCTTTGTCTTTTACGTAATCAATAATTCTCATGGCCGACATATGATCAATGCCGGGATCAAGGCCTATCTCATTAAGTATTATTATGCCCGCCTCCCTGGCTTCCCTGTCCAGTTCCGACATCTCCTGCCTTACATACGAGGTTGTTACCATATCTTTCCTGTATTGTACGCATACCTCCGCCACGCTGGTGTGAAATTTATAGGGAAGAAGGCTCACTACGATATCTGATTCCTGTACCATTGGCCTTAGTTCTGGAATATTACTGGCATCCCAGTATACTATTTCACCATTGGGATGATTTCCCAATATCTTCTGCGCCCTGTCACAGGTGTTGCATGCAATTTTGACCATACAACCATTATCGAGCAGGTAATGTATCAGTGGCTTTGCCACCATGCCGGCACCTAATACCAGTACTTTTTTCATAGGAAAGATTTATCAGGTTTAAATAAGAGCTTTAAGATACTCAAATGTATCTGTGTGAACAATGATAGATAATACTTTTTTTCAATCTTATATCATCAAGGTTCTTAGGTGACTTTGGCTTATTCAATACAAATTGTTTATAGATTCATAAATTTTCTTTTCAACAATCCATAAAGAGCTCTTTCTTCTCAGCCTTCATCATCGTATATTTGTATTAAGTGCCGAAGATGATGAAGGGATCCAAAGAATATGTCGAAACGCCCCTGATGAAGCAGTATTACAGCATCAAGGAAAAACATCCCGATGCAATATTGCTCTTCAGGGTAGGTGATTTCTACGAAACCTTCGGAGAGGATGCCATACGTTCATCGGAAATACTGGGTATAACACTTACCAGGAGGGCCAACGGTGCGGCTTCATGGGTTGAACTGGCAGGTTTCCCGCATCATGCACTGGATAATTACCTTCCCAAACTGGTCAGGGCAGGGCAGAGGGTGGCAATATGCGAACAGCTCGAGGACCCGAAGCTGGCAAAAAAAATTGTTAAAAGAGGTATTACCGAACTTGTGACCCCTGGTGTGTCACTCAATGATAATGTACTCGAACATAAAGAAAATAATTTCCTTGCAGCCGTTCACATGCATAAATCAATAAGCGGGGTGGCATTTCTTGATATCTCCACGGGGGAATTCCTTGTTGCTGAAGGCTCCCAAACCTATGTGGATCAATTACTCAGTAACTTTGCTCCCAAAGAAGTGCTTTTTGAAAAGGGGAAAACGGAGGACTACCGGGAGAGGTTCGGATCAAGATATTATAATTACAAGCTGGATGACTGGATATTCCGGATCGATGCTGCCAATGACAGGCTGCTGAAACATTTCGGTACAACGTCACTTAAAGGATTCGGGATCCACGGCCTGGATTATGCAATAATAGCTGCCGGGGCTATACTTTATTATCTTGATATTACACAGCATGAAAGGACAGGTCACATAACAGGTATATCCAGGATTGAAGAAGAAAAATATGTCTGGCTCGACCGTTTTACCATACGTAATCTTGAACTCTTCTCATCACCCTTCCAGGGCGCAAGAACACTGATTGATATTATTGACTGTACCACGAGTCCCATGGGCGGCAGGCTCCTGAAAAAATGGATCTCACTGCCGCTCAAGGAAAAAGATACTGTGACCAGGAGGCATGATATTGTTGAATACATGGTTAAAAATCCCGGTTTCAGGGAAAACATACAGGGACAGATAGCACAGATAGGCGACCTTGAGCGTATAGTATCAAAAATTGCCACAGGAAGGATCAATCCTCGGGAAATGGTCCAGCTCAAAAGGGCACTCCAGGCTGTGGCACCTGTGAAAGAGCAGTGCGATAAAACTGAATGCCCGGCCCTGAAAAAGATTTCTTCAGGGCTGAAGCCCTGTGACGAGGCTGTGAAAAAAATTGCCGGTGGAATAAATGATGACCCGCCTGTTATGATTTCCAAAGGCAATGTAATATCAGAGGGTGTTTCAAAAGAACTTGATGAACTTAGGGAAATACTGCACTCGGGAAAAGATTACCTCGTTAACCTCCAGGCAAGAGAGAGCAAAAATACAGGCACCCCGAGCCTTAAGGTAGGATTTAATAACGTTTTCGGCTATTATATCGAAGTAAGGAATACACATAAGTCAAAAGTGCCATCCGACTGGATAAGAAAACAAACCCTTGTCAGCGCTGAGAGATATATAACGGAAGAACTGAAGGAATACGAGAATAAAATACTGGGAGCTGAAGAGAAGATACTTGAACTGGAACAGGTGCTGTATGATGAGCTGGTATCATTCCTTGCCGGCTTTATCAATGATATACAAATAAATGCTGCATTTATTGCAGAACTCGATTGCCTGCTTTCATTTGCACTTGTTTCTGTTGATAATGATTATGTAAGGCCTAAAATTAATGATTCATATACTATTGATATTAAAGACGGCCGCCATCCTGTTATTGAAAAGCAACTACCTGTAGATGAATCATATATACCAAATGATGTATGCCTGGATAACCAAGAACAACAGATAATAATACTCACCGGTCCCAATATGTCCGGAAAGTCAGCTCTGCTCAGGCAAACTGCTCTTATTGTGCTGCTTACACAGGCGGGTTGTTTTGTTCCGGCTTCCTCCGCAAGTATCGGTATTGTTGATAAGATATTCACCAGGGTGGGGGCATCGGATAATATAAGCCTTGGCGAATCAACATTCATGGTGGAGATGAATGAGGCCGCCAGCATACTTAATAACCTGTCAGACCGCAGCCTTATACTACTGGATGAGATAGGGAGGGGTACCTCCACCTATGACGGTATATCCATAGCCTGGGCTATGGTGGAATATATACACGAGCAGCGTGCCAGGGCAAAGACACTGTTTGCCACTCATTACCATGAGTTGAATGAAATGGAGAACTCCTTCAGCCGGGTAAAAAATTATAACGTCTCAATAAAGGAGCTTGATGACAAGGTAATCTTCCTCAGGAAACTAAAAAGAGGGGGCAGTGAACATAGTTTCGGAATACATGTGGCACGTATGGCGGGCATGCCACTCAGTGTGGTCAGGAGGGCCGATGATGTACTGAAACAGATGGAAGAGGGAAGCAGGGAAAGCGGCATTGCCAAGCCTGTGGGTGATCTGGCTTCCAAACGTGAAGGACTGCAACTAAGCTTCTACCAGCTCGACGACCCCGTCCTCAAACAAATAAGGGATGAACTTGTCGACCTCGATGTAAATAACCTTACACCAGTTGAAGCACTCAACAAACTGTATAACATCCAGAAACTACTACGAAAATAATTACGCCTGCGTTAGCAGGCTAATTACATAATCGTTACTCACTCATCTTCTGATCATGGGATTTACAGTCATAATCACACAAGCAGGTGATTAATGACACTTCTCCGGAAGCTCCACATACTGCATGGTTTACCCCTCCTTTAAGAATTGTTCGATATCTTTTATTTTGCCATACATTACCAGAATATCACCTTTTTCCAGGACAGTTTCTGATGAAGCCACTCCCTGCACTTTTGTAATATTTCTGCTTGCGCCAAGAATGTTTTGGCTTTCAATAATTTTCATGGTGGTCAGGATCAAAACTCCAAAATTTTTGATCGAATGAATTTGAGCAAGGTTTTTTCCTGTAAATTTTTCAGGAACCCTTGCTTCTATTATACTGTATTCAGGGGATAGACTAAAAGAGTCAACAATACCTTTCATGGTGAGTTTTTTTGTCCAGCGTTCAGCCGTTTCTTCTTCAGGATGGATTATTTCCTTAATACCCATGGCTTCCAGTATTGTTTCATGAAGTGGTGAAATAGCACGGCTGATAAGCCGTTTAGCTTTATTCTGTTTCATCAGGGCAGTAGTCATCAGGTTGGCTCCCTCGTCTTCGCCAATACACACAATAACAACATCAGTGTCTTTTAAGGGTAAATGGTTAGCTGCCTGTTGATCACGGCAATCAAGACATATTGCATAAGTGATTTTTTCCTTGTATGCCTCAACTTTATCCATATTGTTATCAACTCCGATAATTTCATGCCCGGTTTGAGTGAGCTTTTGAGCTAAAGATGAACCAAAATTTCCAAGGCCTATAATTATATATTTCATATATATTTAGTTAGTTAATCAAAATATTTTCTGAGGGATAAGCGTAATCGGTATATGTGATTTTTTTAATTATAGCTACCAGGATTGTTAACATACTCATCCTTCCGATAAACATAGTAAATATAATTACTATTTTGCTGGCCTCGCTCAGGTTATCTGTAATACCCAGACTTAAACCAACTGTACTGAAAGCAGAAAAGCATTCAAAAATTATTGGTAAAAATTCCATATCAGTTTCCAATATTGAAACTAAAAATATTGAGATCCCAATTATCAATATTGAAAGTGAAATGATGGCAAAAGCTCTGCGAATCGATGATTCCGCAATTTCTCTTCTGAAAATCTCAAGTCTGTCCTTCCCTCGGGCTACACTTATAAAGTTGAGTATGCTTATTGCCAGGGTGCTTGTTTTTACACCTCCTCCGGTTGATCCTGGAGATGCACCCACCCACATAAGGAAGATTATTATCATAATTGTGGAAAAATTCAGGGCTGCAGTGTCAACTGTGTTAAAACCGGCTGTTCGGGGAGTCACTGCACCAAAAAATGCTGTGACTACCTTCCCTATGCCATTATGCTCAGCCAGGGTATTATTATATTCTGACAGGTAGAAAAAAACTGTTCCCGCTATTATGAGGATTAAAGAGGTAAAAACTACAATACGGGTATTTATATTAATTACCCACGGCATGTGAATACGCTGTTTCTTACGGATGTAAGGTATAGTACGGTTTATAATGAAATGCTTGAGATACTTATATGAATTGAATAATATGGGGAAACCTATTCCTCCGGTTATAAATAATACTGCAATGGTAAGATGCAATGGATAGTTAAAACGGAATGCCGGATCGTATAAGCTGTTGGAAAGAGTTGAAAATCCTGCATTACAGAATCCTGACACGGCATGAAAGACAGAAAAGAAAATCTTATCCGGTGTTCCGGTAGCATTGCCTTCTTTAAGGAAAATAAAAACAAAAAATGCTCCTATTATTTCAATGACAGCGGTTAATATTATTATCTTTTTCAATGTCTTGAAGACGTCGGCAATATCTTCTGTTTTGATTATTTCTTTCAACATTAATTGACTGGTATAGCTTGAGCCGCCTTTGAAAAAATAACTGAAATAACTTGTAAATGTCATAATTCCCAGCCCTCCTATTTGAACAAGTATAATGATAATAATTTGACCGAATAAGGTGAAATAACTTCCTGTGTCAACCACTATCAGACCTGTTACACAAACTGCACTTGTTGATGTGAACAGGGCATCTACCGGGGAGATATTTGTAAATGTCGCATTCGGAAGTAAGAGCAGCATGGTGCCCGTCAGTATAATAACAATGAAACTTAAAACAAATAGCTGGGCGGGATTAACATAACTTCCGAGGGAAACAAAGCGTACAACAAATAACTTACGGAATAAAATAAGAATAACCGCAATATAAATCCACGTATCAGCATCAAGCACGGGAAATGAAGCCAGTTTGAAAAAATTCAGAACAAGGGCAGTTAAAAATAAAAATAACATTACATCAAAAATAAAGACTTTCAGATGCGGTCGATATCTCCTGGCAAAAAGTCGAATTGTTATGAGCAAAATCTCCAGAATTAAAACACAGATATATATATATCGAAAAATGTTTTGTGTTAAGGCATTTTGATCAAATCCAAAATCAATTATAACAAGAATAACAGCAATTAAACTGATAGTTATCGTGATATTTTTTAATGGCTGCATATACTGCTTAATTTGAAGGAGTGATACTGTATCCCGCATGAGGGTAAGATTACGTTTGTGTTTGCCGTTTTGCTCACTATTAATAAATTAATAGTATACAAATTTAATAATATTTAAGTATAATATAATGACTTCCTAAAGTCTCCAGAAGCCCCTGGTAAACATGATGAGTATTGGATATATTTCCAGTCGCCCCAGTAGCATCATGAACGATAGAATGATTTTGCCTGCAGCAGGTAAATGAGCAAAATTGCCTGCAGGACCAACCGACCCTATGCCAGGTCCTATCCCTGCCATGCATGTTGCCACTGAACCGCCTGCTGTTTTTATGTCAAGGCCAATAGCTGTCAGCAACAAAGACCCGGCAATAAAAACAATTAAATATATTGATATAAAGGACAGAATCTGGCTGTTAAACTTATCATCTATCGTCTTCTTATTAATTCTTACAGGTATAACTGCGTTTGGTGAAAGCAATTTTTGGAAAATTATTATCCATGCATAAACCGGCCATGTGAGATAATCGGCCGTGGTATATCCCGTGCAGGTTAAAATAGAAATTACCTGAAAAAATCCTTCCCTGATGGCCTCCTCAACAGGTTTATGCATCTTCAGTATTAAAATACAGGTAATAAGGGTACCGATTGATAATAAGGTAAACAGGTAAAATTTTATTTCTTCATTTCTTTTAAGCTTGCGGAATTCTCTTTTGAGAATATAATAATGAATAACAAAGTTTGTCCCTCCCAGGATCATAAATAACATTATTATATATTGTATATAGGTGGAATAACCTGCAACACTTGAATTTTTTGGTGAAAATCCTCCTGTGGCAACAGTCCCAAAAGCATGGCACACACTTTCAAAAAGATTCATATGGACATTATTCCATACCTTATTCAATCATCTTCTGGTTATGGCTGTTCACAAACAGGATCGTTCCCAGTCCCTCATAACCTGAAAATACATCCGTATCATGTTTCAGTGATTCACCTCTGAAGCCTATTAATGTGAGTGCGGCATCCTTTGATTTTTCGTTGATCAGTTCCTTGGGATTGACATCGGGTTTCTCTATAATTATTTCAATATTTTTTTCAGTTATCGGGAGCCTTCCTTCTTTTATTAACTTCTTATTATTTTCCAGCATCTCATCATAGTGCTCGGGCTTACAGATATCAAATATTTTTATGTGTGATTTTTTCCAGTCTGGATGACCTGAAATAATAAAGCTCAGCATGATCATCAGGTTGGCATTGTACTCATCTATTGATTTAATCCACACATGGATGCCCTGTTTGAATACAATATTCTTTTGTGAACTTGCCAGTATGCAAACATCAAAATTACCCGCGTTAACCAGGGCATGGTTTTCCATAATTTCATTCAGCTCTTCAGGTTTTTCCTTGCTGTATTCAAAAATGACCATGTTGTTTTCCATACCGGAAATGCCGGGTAGCTGTATTGCCTGGGCTATTGCAGATGTATAGGAGGGGGAGATTATGGTATCGATATAAACATGATTCTCAATGTGTTCAAAACTCTTAACCAGTCTCTTTAAAGTTTCCTGTGCTTCTGCATGTGTTTTCCTTGAATAGTATCCTTCCAGCCTGTGGAGGTAGGTACCAAAACCATACCTGAATGATATCCAGTTCAATAACCTGAATGCGGTATCCCTCTCAAAAGAATTTTTTGAGATGCATATTGCACTTGGCCTCCATTCCTGCTGTATTTTCTTGCTGGCGCTTTTCTGAAGGTAGACTTGCAGGTTACGGTTCAACTGGAACAAAGCATTTGCGAATATTGATTCCAGTCCCTGCCTGTCTTTGTGGTAATAATTAATATAAGCATACAGCACGATCATAACAATAATGGCAATCAATGCATAGCTTGCATTAATTTTAAACATTACCCATAGCGAGATTATAAAACCGGTTAATGAAAGAAACCACTTTGATTTAAATGAGGGTCTGTAGGAAGGGCTTGCACCGAAGTGGTTGAGAAATGATATCAGGCACAGTGTGCCGTATGTCACCATGAAGAACATGGATATTATTCCTGCCACGGCATTTACGTTTCCCAGGGCCACAAAAAATAATGCAATTACCACCGTAACCATGGAAGCATTCACAGGTTCCTGGTCAGTTTTCCTGCCCCTTGAAAGCCACCAGTTCAGTTTGGAGGAGGGGAATGACCGGTCGGCTGCCAGGGCCTGCAATGTCCTTGGTGCCACCATTACCGATCCCAGGGCCGATGATATTGTTGATGTTGCCAGCCCCAATGGTATGATGACGGAACCGCCAATGGCTATCTTACCCATCACAAACTGGTTATTTACCAGTTCGTCAATACTGGCTGATGATGCGAGTTTGAATACAATAAAGAAATATATTATCATCCCCGAGAAGGTGGCTATTGTAGTGCCCAGGGGTATTGCCCTGGATGGTTTCCGCAGGTCGCCTGACAGGCCTACGCCTGCTGTCATGCCGGTAAATGCGGGAAAGATTATGGCAAAGACTATGAAAAAACTTTCCTTATTCCTGAATACAGCAGTCTCAAGGGTGTAATTAACTTCCTCGGAATGGTGTGTTGATCCCAGGAAGAATAATACCAGTGATAATGCAAGTATGGCTACAACCACGTATAATGCTTTCACTCCCAGGTTAGCACCTTTTTTTAGTATCAGGATAGCAAGTGCTGCCATTGCAGGTATTGAAATTGCCTGCCTGGGAAGGACAAAATTATATTCCTCTTGCACGTAATTGAAAAAGAACTCAAACGATTCGGTGAAAGCTATAACATAAAAGGCCACGCTTATGGCCTGAGAAAGGAAGAGGGCAATGCCGATGGTCGCCCCTATATTGAGGCCGAATGACCTGCTTATTATAAAATATTCACCACCGCCTTCGACACGTTTATTGGTTGCTATCTCCGATATTGCCAGTGCCGTTGGTATGGTAACCATATGTCCAAGGAGAATCAGAAGTATCACTCCCCAGAAGCCCAGTGTACCGACTGCAAAGCCGAAGCGCAGAAATAATATTGCTCCCAGTATGGTAGATATTGCAGTGAAGAATACAGGAGCGGTGCCAAAGCCTTTCTTTCGTGGTTCAGTCATCTATCTGCAAATTTACGAGTCCTAAATTACTATTTAGCCTGTATTATACAATGACTATGAATATTTATTATTCAGTATTCATTTTCTGGCATATTTTTGGATAATTTAAAAAAGTGTTATTTTTGCATTCACAATTGCGGGAATAGCTCAGTTGGTAGAGCACGACCTTGCCAAGGTCGGGGTCGCGGATTCGAGTTCCGTTTCCCGCTCATCCTGAAAGAGGCAGCGATTTATCGCTGCCTTTCTTTGTGTGCCATGCACGTTCTTTACCTATAGGGTGCAAGTCCCGAGCGGGCCGGGTCGACAGGAACCGCTAGCTAAAGGCAAGGGTAGAACCGCGAGGTTCCATCTGAAGGAAGCCGGAGGCAAAGATTAGTTCTGACGAACAGAAACAGGATAAAAGGCCTACTGAGGGGTAACCCTGCAATAGAAGGGGAAACCAGACAGTCAACCGTAACCGAGGGTGGTAAATCCTGCAGATCTAATTGAAAGAGAAAGAACTTACCATGGGAGATCTCAGCACCGAGAGGAGCTGAGAAGTCAGCAGCGGGCATAGTATCCGTTTGGCGGAGAAGGCCCAAATCTTTAAAGCAAGGAGCAGTTACCAAAGCAGGAGTATAAGCCATGCGAAAGACAGGAAAATATCATGAGTCACCGAAGGACCCCATACTGTGGGGAGAAGGGGATATTGATAGCCCAGTGGTTCGGGGCGGGGACGTATACCCCAAGCCAAATGGCCGGGTAAGTTTACAGTGGCTTACTGCGTGCGAGGAAGAACGAGCCTTGACAACAGATTTGATGGACAGGATAGCGGAGCTATCAAATCTGACCACTGCCTTAAGGCAGGTAGTTAGCAACGGAGGGAGTGCCGGACTAGATGGAGAGACAGTGACTGAGCTAAAGGAATGGTTCAACCATAACTGGCAGAGGTTACAGTCATCCTTACTTGAAGGCAGCTATACTCCGAACGGGGTAAGAGGGGTACGCATACCCAAACCCAAAGGAGGTTATCGGCAATTAGGCATACCAACAGTTAAAGACAGACTGGTGCAACAAGCGATCAGTCAGGTTCTGAGCAAGAGGTACGAGCCGATCTTCTCGGATAATAGCTATGGGTTCCGTCCCGGACGCAACGCTCATCAGGCATTGCAAAAGGCAGGAGAATACGTGGCCGAAGGGTGCAAGTATGTAGTAGACCTCGACTTGGAGAAATTCTTTGATAAGGTGAACCACGACCGCTTAATGTGGATGCTGGGGACCCGGATCGGAGACAAGCGGGTTTTAAGTTTGGTTGGCAGGTTCTTACGAAGTGGGATCATGCAGGACGGACTGATGAGCCAGCGACTCCAAGGCACACCTCAAGGCAGTCCGCTATCCCCGCTATTGTCCAACATTGTTCTGGATGAACTTGATAAGGAGCTAGAGGCCCGGGGCCACCGTTTTGTGCGCTATGCCGATGACCAGATTATACTGGTCAAAAGCGAGGAAGCAGCCAAGCGTGTGGAACGAAGCGTTACCGACTATATCGAGACCCGGATGAAGTTAAAAGTCAACCGGGAAAAGAGTCGGATATGTGAACCATGGGAACTCAACTTTCTTGGACATAACATCCACAAAGATGGGGGACTTGGGATAAGCCGGGAGAGCCTACAAAGGTTCAAAGCGAAACTGCGACGAATGACCCGAAGAAACAAGGGCGTAAGCCTTGAACAATTAATACAGGGGCTTAATCCGGTACTTCGGGGGTGGCTGAACTACTTCAAACATGCCAGAATGAAGAATGCTCTGGCAAGTCTAGAGGCTTGGTTGAGACGCAGGATCAGATGCTACCGCTTAAAATTATGTAAGAGAGCAAGCGGGATTATCCGGTTCCTACGTTCTCGGAACCTTCCCGACTCACGTATATGGCCACTTATAGGTTGTGGGAGGGGATGGTACCGAATTGCCAATATACATGCCTCTAATGAAGCTATGAACCTTGCTTGGTTCTACGATATCGGCTTATTTAGTTTGTCCACTAACTACAGTTCTATCTTTAAGGAAACCGCCCAGTACGGAGCACGTACGCTGGGTGGTGTGAGAGGGAGATAAGGTCAATTTTATTCTTTATAACTTTGCCCTTATTCCCTACTCGATTTCCGGAGGCTCCGACGGGAGCTTGCTCCCGGGAGGAGCCTCCGGAAAAAAGAAATAGCCGCAATGCGGCTCTTTCAGGATGAAAGCAAGCCGCCGGCAGGCAAGGATCCGCCGAGGCCAGAGGCCGAGGCAATTCCGTTTCACGTTTCATGTTCCATGTTTCAGGTTTTTTTCCTAATTTTGCACCGCTATAAGCACCTGCCCGGATGGTGGAATTGGTAGACACGTTGGACTTAAAATCCAATGGCCGTATAGGCTGTGCGGGTTCAAGTCCCGCTCCGGGTACGGAAAAAGCCGATGAATCATTCATCGGCTTTTTTGTTCAGCGTATCGTGTTCCGCGTTCAGTGTATTTTGCATTTCCCCCGTGAGGGGGAAAATAGTAATAGCCCCGGTTTCACCCGGGGATAAAAGCATTAACCCCACCCCTCCGCCGCGCGCTGGCCGGAAGAGTGAATTGTAGCAACATATTCTTCTTTAGGATTGATAATGTGATGTTTACAATCCAGATTATGTTGCTCAATCATCTCAGGAGCCATATACTGTGTCAATCCGGAATGCAGTGCTAAATATGACCGGATTTTCCATCAAAATTCAAGTATCCATTTCCATACCGGTAAAATCCTTATAAGGCCGGAATTTATCTTTAGTTTGTCCTCTTCATTATGAGTAAGAAGCAAACCCTCCTTAAGACCTTGAAGTTTCATTGCTTCCAGAAGGCCTTCTATCTCACGCTGTTCATTATCTGTATTCAGCTCATAACAAACCTGTATGGCCTCTTCTATCCTGGAGTCCTGCTTAATGACAAAATCACATTCTTTTTTACCTTTATGATAAAATACTTCCTTATTTTGCCTTTTTAACTGCAGGAAAACAAGGTTTTCAAGCATCCTTCCCCTGTTTTCGCTGAAAGAAAAAGCATTTTGATTGACTATCCCATTATCAATACAATACAGTTTCTTAGGATTTACCATTTGCTTCTTAAGTGAATAATCATATTTCCTGACCTCAAACAAAACATATGCTGCCTCATAATGATTTATGAACTGACTGACACTATTCACAGATCCTACATCAATCAGATCCTTCAATTTATGATAAGAGGTTAGTTTCCCGATATTTGAGATAGCATAGTGAAGCAGGGTCTTTATTGAATTTTCACTTCTTAATTCATTTCGTTGCATAATATCCCTGTAGAAAATATCCTGTAACAGGTTCCTCAATATCTCGTTATCATTTGATTTCAGGTATTCTGGGAATCCTCCACCTCTCAGGTATTCGTTAAATAATAAAATCGAGTGCTCTTTCTTCCGAAGCTTAAGAAATTCGGTATAAGAGAAAGGATATAGCTCGGTAGAAAGTTGCCTTCCCGTGAGTTTTGTCCCCAGTTCACGGCTCAGCATATTCGCATTGCTGCCTGTAATGATAACCTTTTCTCCCCTGTCAACAAGTTGTCTGACATACTTTTCCCAAGCCGGAATATTCTGTATCTCATCAAAAAACCAGGTTCCTTTTACTCCGGATATCTCCCTGAAAATCTCTTCAGTTTTTAAAAAATCACGCAATTCAAATCCCGTAAGGTTAATGTCTTCAAATCTAATGTAATATACAGGCGAGGTATCTTTCAAATATTGTCTGGCCAGAGTTGCTTTACCACACCTTCTCACCCCTGAGATTATTGTAGCATGCTTTGGCAGTATCTTTATCTTCTTTTCACGCTCCACTCCCAGTTCGCGTTGCAGGTCCTCCTGCTGCTTTAATAGTACCTTTTTCAGATTACTTTTAAGTATCATTATTCAAAGTGTATAATAGTACTATACAATATTATATATTACAAATATACAATAATTTATATTAATAATGTACAAATATTGAAATGTATTCCTTTAGTCGAGTTGTCAGGTGTTCAAGCTTCCCTCACACAGGAATTCCCTTGTTTTATTCCTGCCAATGCATTAAATTGCTGAAGACCAGACGAAACAATTAGCTTATGAGAGCTTCATTAAGGCTTATATTTCAAAGTTTTCCCACTTGTATTTTAGCCTCTCCATCATACTTTTGAACCCATCCTCACTACGTATGTTCTCGATAAGAGGATCATGTTTCATAATAAAGGGGTAAACATGGAACTGGTGGTCAGTTGCACTTTCAAGCCAGTCGAGGGCTTTCTCCTTCTCGTCAAGCATAGCCATAGTTACCGCAATAAAATAAGCATAGCCATCACCCCTCATGTATTTATAATAATCGGGAGTGAGCTCTTTAAACGCATTTTCTTTATCCTTAAGTAATCCATATTTCAGCATAAGGGCTGTCTTGGTGAATGGGTTGCCGGTAGTTTTCTCTGCACTACGGTCGATAATGGCTATAGCTTCCCCGGTTTTTCCGATGAGGGCAAGGTTGGAAGCATAGTAAAACTGGGTGGCGCGGTTTCCGGGGTCCATGACATAAGCTCTGGAAAATCGATCGTTTGCCATGTCAAACTGTCCATTATAGAAAAGAACCGCACCCTTGATAAGATGGCTTACAGGGTTTAAGGGGTCAAGCTTCAACATCTTATCAGTCAGGGATAAAGCTTCCTGCGACTGACCGGCAAATGCAAACAATATTGCAAGACCGTGAAGAGCTTCAAACTCATTGGGGTTAACAGCCAGTGCACGTTTGAAATGCGCGGCTGATTCCTTGAGCTTTGTCATAGACAGATAATCCACGAAACCAAGTGCAGTATGGGCTTTTGGAAAATTTGGGTCAAAAGTCAAAGCTTTACGGGCATAAATTTCAGCCTTTTCGTAATAATCATCCTTGTTAGTTATTAAATTGGCATAATGCCAGTAAACATTTGCCAGGGCTGCGTATATATATGGATTGTCCCCGGTAACTCCAATTCCATCCTCCAGGTATTGACGGGCAGCCTTAAGACCCTCTTCTGAATACTTCCAGATTTCCCGGTAAGCCATCAGATAGTATTCATAGGCCTGTACATTATCAATGGTTCTCTCGGCCAGCTTCTTTTTTTCTTCCGGGCTAAGTTTCAATTTCAGTGCATCGGCAATAGACCTTGAGACCTTTTCCTGTATTTCAAAAACGTCATCAAGCGAGCCCGAATATTTCTCTGCCCAGAGATGAACATCGTATGCTGCATCTATAAGTTGTGCGGTTATGCGGAGGTTGTTACCTGCCTTACGCACCGAGCCTTCCAGAACATATTTAACGTTGACTTCCCTTGCAATATCTCCTGTTCGTTTCTTTGTCCCTTTGAAGGTCATCGCTGAAGTGCGTGAAATAACCAGCAGATCATGAATATGCGAAAGGTCAGTAATGATTTCTTCTGTCAAACCATCACTGAAGTATTCCTGTTCCGGATCAGAACTCATGTTTTCAAATGGTAGAACGATAATTGATTTTTCCGGTACGGCTGATTTTTCATTAATTGTATAAATCTCTCCGTTACCCTTCCCTGATTCCGTCTGCTTACCCTTCAAACCTGCGATGATGTCTTTTATCGTGAGTGCAACTTTATTAATCTGGTCACGGTAAAAGGTCCTGTTTTGATTATCACCCGGTTTATCTTCATGTGATCTCAGGGGCCTGTTTACGCCGACAGTCTTATAGATAAATTCAACTCCACGTAGTACCCCTCCTGTAATTGATTCATATTCTTTAATATCCGTAATGTCCAGGTCATGGATAATCACCGGCAATACCCTGCTTGCCACATTACCGCCGGGCAACTTTACCTTCAACCCGAATTGATCCCTGGAAGCCTGATCAACAAATGCCTTGAACTCGTGTTCCCAGGCAAATGACTTCACATCACAGTATGTGCGTGATAAAACAGGTATAAAGACAAGGCATTTGAGTTTTTCTTTAAGGGAGGCATCCACATCATGTGTTTCCAGTATGCCGCCGTCAGGATTAATGTCAAAGTAGACGCTGATGTCCTCTTTGAAAGTAGATTCCAGTTCAGTCTTTAGTGCCTCCACAAACTCACTGACCCACCTGTCGCCTTTGTTGTCCTTCTGGCGGTAGCTTATAAAGATGTCGTATTCATAACCCGTAATCAGGCTGGCCATAGCTTCACTTCATTTGCATAAATTTAAGAAAAAAATTTAAGCATCCATTTTTATTTACCGGCAACAGCTTCCCTTGCTGCTTCAAGGTGAAGGAAGACCTCATGGTTGTATATGGGTTTCAGTTCCCAGCTTTTTTCAAGGTATTCCAGTGACTCTTCATATTTACCCTGTTTATACAAGCCCCAGCCTTTGGTATGGAGGTAATTATAGTTATCAGGATACATTTCAAGTTGCTTTTCAGCTAGTTGAAGGCCTTCATTAACGTTCCTTTCGCTATCTATTAAGAAATATGGTAAATCAAAGAAATATGCTAAATCATTCATCATCAATATATTTTGAGACTCTAAAGTAAATGACTCACGGAAATAATCTTCTGCTTCATCAAATAACTCTGCGTTCCGATAAATATCTCCCAATTGCATAGCAATATCTACCTCAGATTCAGACCTTTCTTTACAGACAAATGTAAAATTCTCAATGTATTCATTTGCAGCTTTTGTTTTACCTTCATATAATGCGAGAGTAGCTTGCCAAGGAAGCAAATAATAATTATCAGGAAAATCCTTTCCTGCTTTTGTATAAAGCTTTCTCGCTTTCCTGTGCTGTCCTGTATAATGGTAGGCTTGTCCAAGTTTTAAATAATAGAGAAGATTATTAGGTTTGGAATCTCATTTTTTAAAGATATCCAGCGCTTTTTCGAACTCAGGGATTGATTTTTCATATTCATGCAAACGAAAGTAAGATTGACCAAGGACATAATAAGATGATGGATCCTGGTCATCAATTTCAAGAAGTTGTTTAACTGCCTTAATTACTTCCCAGGGTGTTTCAAAAAGCCAGGCATATATGTAATTAATCTTTGCCTCATCATATCTGGTCATCTGATTTCTTTTGGCATATAATTTAAGACACATTTTTTTTGCCTGGTCAAATTTCCTAGAATTGTAATAATTCCAGGTAAGTGTCACATTTGCAGCAATAAAATTTGGATCGATTTTTATCGCGTCCAATAAGTACTCTTTTGAAGTGGGGTAATCCCCTTTGCTAAATGCATTTCTCCCATCCACTAAATACCTGAGGGCCTCGGGTGATCTGGTTAATCCATAAAAAGTATATTTGTATGGTGATACTTCCTTTTGCAAGATGGTAATAATAAAATAATTCTTAATAGTAACTGATAGTGAATCAGTCAAATAAATAATACTATCAGATACTCCTTCTATGGTGAAGGATTTAAATATTTCTTCTGATTCTGAGTCAACCAGTTTTGCATTGATCCGTATCTTTTCGCCTAAACTGTTTATACTGCCACTAATATAAACACCGGCCTCAAGTTTTTCAGAAACGTTTTTGGCAACAGAAGGAGTAATCGAGTCATAATTATCAATATCAGAATTTTGAAGCAGAATACTGATTGATTCAGGCTGTCTTATATTCAATACTTCAGCATTCGACAATAAAGTTATAAGGTTCTCCTGTACCATCACCTGCCAGAAATTTTTAAGGGTGTCTCCACTCAGGTTTTGAAAGGGCATTACAGCAATTGAAATTTCACCCTTCTCCCTGAATTCCTCCAGTTTATCCGGTTTAAATATTTTCGGATATATAAGAACTATAACTGCTATCAGTAAGACTGCAATAACAATATCACTTATTTTAAGGCCTCTCTTAGACGGTTTTGAAGCTTTTTCTTTTTCAACCTCATTCTTTGCCGGTTTTGTCTTCTGTACCCCGTCGGGTGTAATGTCATATAACCATGAAATGACAACAGAAATAATAAATCCCACACAGAGAAGCACAAATACAAGTTTTAGGGTCCAGTCGGGCAGACCGAATGGATCGGATATGATCGAAATAAGTTCCAATATCACATATGAAGCTGCGGCATAGCCGATAATTACACGTATTACCTTTCTACGCTTAAGCTCCTGCCAGAAGTTTTGAGGTTTATCAGGCATTTAATATCGTTTTGGATGTATAAATATAATCAACCGGTTATCAAAATCAAATAAAAGGTAAGCATACCTTCTGCTCATGTCAGATCCCCGGAGGGGATACTGGAGTTTGGCTAATTTCTTATATAAAAAATTGCAGATTGTAGGGTGTTCACATAATTTTTACTGGTTTTTAATTTATGTTGTTGTTTGACGAAGCCTGAGAAATTGCCGTATCCTACTGCTTTGG
>JAYEGY010000044.1:0-18133 GCA_034659275.1 Bacteroidota bacterium
AAATAATCAGCCTCCTCATGGTGGAATATGAAGAAACGCGAAACCAGAGACTAAAAGAAAGCATTGACCGGGAAATGAGCCTTAACAGGACAAGGCAGGATGCAGCACATAGACTGATGATTACTTTCATTATCATCCTTATTGCTCTTCTGGTCCTGTTCATAATATTACTGCACATAAGAAAAATCAGGTATCGTTATAAAGAAGAATTCAGTATCGAAACAGATAAATTCGCCCTGGTTAATAGAGAATTGCGAAAAACAAATAAAGAACTTGAAAAGGAAAATAAGCTGCTCGATACGCTGATATCAGTATTTGCCCATGACTTGATAAACCCCTTCCAGGCTATCCTTGGCTTCAGTAAATTAATGGTTGATGACTTTGAATCCCTCGACAAAGAGAGCATGATCGAATACAGCATTATGCTTAATGAAACATCCTTCCAGTTAAACCAGTTGTTAATTAACCTTAAGAGCATTGCCACAATCCAGGAAGGTAAGGATAAACTTGAAATATCGAAACTTCAAATTAAGAAAATAATAAATGATGTTGTAACTCTATATAAACACCTTGCAGAGCGGAAAAAAATAAGGGTTAAAACCAGCATTGATAGCAAAACCAGGGCTCTCATAAATGCTGATGTGCTTAAATCAGTCATGCGTAATTTGCTTAATAACGCAATTAAATACAGCAACACGGGAGGAGAGATAAGGATAAATGCGACTGACAGTAATGATTTTATTCATATCACTGTTGAAGATGATGGTGTTGGCATGGATGAAGGAATACGTCAAAGCGTACTTGGGGGTAATTACCTTATGTCAAAACCCGGAACAGGCAGCGAAAAAGGAAGCGGGCTGGGCCTTACAATATGTATCGACCTGCTTGAGATGAATAAAGGCGAGCTGGATATAGACAATAGCCGCGAGAATGGTACAACTATAATATTGAAAATCCCAAAAGCAAATGCTTAAAAGGATTGGATTACATATTGTTTTTATAATTATCAGCTTAAACAGCTACGGACAGGTTAGTGTAACCGATAGTGTACTGTCAGCTATCTCAGCTATGCCTGATTCAACAAAACTCCAAATCCTTAAAAAATATGCCCTGGATCAACAATACAGGTCTTTAAAAACAGGACTAATATACGCTGATAAAAGATTGGAATTAGCCAGAAAAAGTAACGATGTCGAGGAAATAGCTGAAACATGGCATATATATGGGAACCTCTATACCACCTCAGGGCTACTGGATAATGCAGAAGAAAATTATTTGAAGGCTCTGGCTGTTTTTGACAGCCTGGATCGCAGTGAATCCCTGGCATCAATATTACATAACCTCGGACTGGTATACTTTAAAAAGAATGATACACTGAAGTGCATTAATTATTATAAAAGATCATTTGACCTCAGAAAAAAAGACCTGGACTCCATAAGAGTTGGCGATGAACTAACCACAATGGGAGAAACATACCTTTCTTATAAAGAATATGAAAGGAGCCGCAAATACCTCAGGGAAGCCCTTGGATACTTTGAAGGAATAAAAGGATACAGAAGAAAAATTGATGCCTTTGCATACCTTTTTGACAATTGTTATGCTACCGGCCAGGTAAATTGTAAAAAGTGGATAGATTCAATGATCATAGCAAATGAAATACTCGAATCTAATGTATATTCAAATATGATCAATTTGAGGTTATCAAAACACTACCTGGCAAATAATCAACCGCATTTAACGGCAGCACATCTTGATAGTGTGGACTTTGATATGCTGTATAAGACTGAAGTTATCAATCCTGTTAATGTATTTTCTGAACTATCTGAGCATTATATGGATATCGGGGAGGAAGGCAATGCCATCAATTACAAGCTACTTCACCGTAAACATAAGGATGAAATGATGAATAAAGAGGTTCAGGAGCTGGTATCTAATTATAATGTCAGGTTAAGCATCAGGGCATCTGAAGAAGAAATTGCTTGGTCACAGGAGCAGAATGAACTGATATTAAAAAAAATAAAAATCGAAAAGACAATTTCTTTGATCATACATATCGCTCTTGGTATAATAATTATTGCACTGCTATACCTGCTGTATAATTTTACAGGCATCAGGAGAACAAACAAGAAACTGATACAGAGAAGGGAGGCACTCCAGGAAGCTTATGAGAGATCCTCAAAGTATAAAGAGAGAATACTAAGTACACGCGAAAACAAGAACGATTTCTTTTCAATCGTATCACTTAAGTTAAGCAAACCATTCACAGGTCTTACATCCAAACTTTCAGAAATAAGCGACTACCTCAAGAACAATAACAAGGACCTGAAACTTAAAACGATGATGGAAGAGCTGCATAAAGAAGCTTCGGCCATTGAAAAAGGGCTGGAAAGAATACTTCTCTGGTCTAAACTGCAACGGAATAAATACCTGGTGGATTATACCACCATTAACGTTAATGACTTTTTGCATGAAATGCTGCCATCACTCCTCGGAATTGCATTGAAAAAAGATATAAGGATAAGATTTGATGTCAACCCTGAAATTAATATTAGATATGACAGGTTTTCACTTAAAACAATAGTAACGATCCTTACTGAAAACAGCATCGAAAATTCCTCACCAAAATCTGACATAATTATAAGGGCACAAAAAGAAAAATCAGCCTGTGTAGTTTCAGTAACTGATTTCGGTAAAGGTATTCCGAAAGACATGCAAAGGAAAATTTTTGATATGAGCAGGATCAAAAATGAAACAAATGTTCTCGAATCAAATAAATTTGGCCTTGGCCTGCTGATAGCCAAACTAATGGCCGAGAAAAACAACAGTACCATAAGCCTGGAAAGCAAAGAAAATACAGGAACAACATTTTTTATTCATATTAACGAAACAAATGAGCGATAAGAAACCGTCCTTTAACAAAGCTGTGGAAGAACTTGAAAATATCCTTGAACAGATTGAATCAGGGGAGCTCGACGTTGATGAGCTTTCAGGAAAAGTAAAACGGGCCTCAGAATTATTACGCCTGTGTCAATCAAAACTGAGAGATACAGAAGAAGAAATAGATAAAATTATTGACGAAATGGAATAAAAAAAATCAGGACTTAATGCCCTGATTTTCCCTAATGTCCCTAAACCTAAATCCCAGAAAACAAACTACTGTTGTTGTTTGGTGTTACCTTCTGTTCTTTTAACGTTTCAAAAGTATGAATTGTTACATTAATAAACCAGAAATATTTAATATTTAACGTTTTTTTAATATTTAGTTGGGTTCATCGACACCCAATATTTCTTTTATCGCCTTCTTAAATGTATCTTTTGGTAAGGCCCCCATAGCCATCTGGGGTTGTCCCTCCCTGGGTACAAACAAAAGCGAAGGAATACTTCTTATACCAAAAATGGCAGCTAATTCCTGTTCAGACTCGGTGTCAATCTTATATATATCAAGGGAATCGTTATATTCTTCGGATAACTCTTCAAGAATTGGAGTAACTATCTTACAGGGTTGACACCAGTCAGCATAGAAATCTATCATGCAGGGCTTGTCCCCTTCAAATTTCCACTCCTTGTTTTCCTCGTAATTAAATACCTTTGATAAAAAGGTTTCTTTTGTCAGATGTTCTATCATAATTCAATGGTTAATTTGTTTGCAAATATAACGTCAAAGACTATACCGTTGTTCAAATGCTGATGTATATAACTGTTTTTTACGCATTATGTTGTAATTTTGTCATATATTATGAACAAATCGTCATATTTAAATATGAACAGATGTATATCCGACAGGATATTCAGAATAATTTCCGATGCTGCATATGAATCAGGTGTGGAAGCTTATGTCATTGGAGGGTATGTTCGTGATTGCCTGTTGGAACGGAACTATAGCAAGAAGGATATTGACATTGTTGTTGCCGGAAGTGGTATTGAGCTGGCAAAAATAGTTGCGGCCGGGATATCACCAAAAATAAAGGTAACAGTATATAAAAATTTCGGTACAGCTATGTTCAGGACAGGAGACAGTATTATTGAATTTGTCGGGGCCAGGAAAGAATCATACAGCAGGGATTCCCGCAAGCCTGTTGTTGAAGATGGCACACTTGAAGATGACCAGAACAGGCGGGATTTCACTATAAATGCGCTGGCTATCAGTCTTAACAGGCTTGATTACGGTAAATTGATCGATCCCTTTAACGGCACAGAGGACCTGGAAAAAGGGATCATACGTACGCCACTGGAGCCCGGTAAGACATTTTCAGATGATCCTTTGAGAATGTTAAGGGCCATAAGATTTGCATGCCAGCTCAATTTTCGGATCCATCCAGTAACCTTCAGATCAATAAAAAACAATTTTGAACGCATTTCCATTGTCTCAAATGAAAGGATTACTGATGAACTGAATAAAATATTAATGAGCTCCAAACCATCGATTGGTTTAAGCTTGCTCTATGACAGCGGTCTCTTAATAAAAATACTTCCCGAGGTTTTTAAATTGAAAGGTGTGAAGAAAAAGGAAAAGGTAGGACACAAAGATAATTTTGAGCACACCCTCCAGGTTGTTGACAATATAAGTAACAAGTCCGGTTCTTTGTGGTTGCGTTGGGCAGCCCTTCTGCATGATATAGCCAAGCCGGCAACCAAGAAATATATTGAAGGTACCGGCTGGACTTTCCACGGTCATGAATATATAGGATCCAAAATGGTGCCCGGTATATTTAAAAGACTAAAGCTACCCCTGGATGAACGGATGAAATATGTTAAAAAGCTTGTTGCCCTTCATTTGCGACCTATTATTCTTTCACAGGAATCTGTAACAGATTCAGCAGTAAGAAGGTTATTATTTGATGCGGGAGACGATATTGATGACCTTATGCTTTTATGCGAGGCTGACATCACTTCCAAGAATGAAAGAAAGTATAAACAACATTTACGCAATTTCAGTATTGTAAGGCAGAAACTCATTGAAATTGAGGAAAAAGATCACATCAGAAATTTTCAGCCTCCCATTGACGGAAATGAGATTATCAAAATGTTCGGGATAAAACCCGGACGGCAGGTAGGATATTTGAAAGACAGCATCAAGGAGGCAATCCTTGATGGAATAATACCGAATGAATATGAGGCTGCCAGGGATTACCTTGTAAAAAAAGCTGCAGAAATAGGACTGAAGCCGGTAAACAACAAATAATATTATCTGTATACCAGGCTTATGGTAACCGGGAGATGATCGCTGAAGCCCCCGGCATAACTGAAACCCCACCATGTGCTGTATGGACGCGATCCTTTAAAAGAAGCATCTTCTGTTAATAATGCATCATCGTCAACAATTCTGAAACTTTCTTTTCTGTAATGCAATCCACTCTCTGAACTATATAATGAAGGGGATAACAAAACCTGGTCAAAGAGGTACCAGATTCCCTGGTATTTGTAGCTCCCCTTACCATTATCCGGGCCGGATCCTGTGTTTATCAAAACACTGTTGTTTTCTTGCTCACCAGGCTGGACGGCCTTCATAACTTCATGCAATGAAACAGAACCTGGCTCGTCGTTAAAATCACCCATTATTATTATCTTCCTGCCGGGGCCGAGGCTGTCAACTTTTTCTTTCAGGAAAGATGCCACCAATTTGCGCCTGCTTTCTGATTCTATGGCCCCTCCCCTTCTCGAAGGCCAGTGACATACCATTACATCGAGGGTATCCCTCCTGTATTTAATGCAACTGTAAAGTATAGCCCTGGTTATCATAAGTGTACCATCATGATTAACAGGACACCATGATGCCGCGGACAGTAAACTCACCCTGTCTTTTTTGAACAGTAAACCGGTATTTATTCCCCTGCCATCCCTGCCCTTCGATATCACATAGGCATAATTGTCCCTGGCAAGGAAGGTTTTTTCACAGAGATCTTTCAATACGTTTTCATTTTCCACTTCACATAATCCGATAATATCTGGTGATGACATATCATTGCCACATAGCACTATTACCTTAAAAACGTTGTTCAGCTTCCTGTAATATTTATAAGAATTCCACCTTCGTGGTGATACCGGAAGGAATTCATCGTCGTCAAGATCACTATTTAAAGTATCGAAGAAATTCTCAACATTATAAAACATTATGTTAAGACCATTGTTCTGCCCGGCCTGTGAGCCTGTATTAAACTCATTGGCAGTGAATATTATCACTACAATAAGGATTAACGGCAGCAGTAATTTATTTATTTTCAGCATTTTCACCAGGTTGTTTCTCATAAGCACCCATATCCGGTGCTTCATCATCCAACCTGCTTTTTCCACGCAGGTCATAGGGAAGCATTTCAGCATAATATATCAATCCCCCGTTTATCAGTGGTGACAGTGTATCGGGCCGGAAATCATAATCACTCCAATTTAAAAACATTGGATCCTCATTGATAAGGCAGTTTTTATATTCATAATCCTGGAGGCTCTCGTTTTGCACCAGGCAATTTATAAATTCAATGTTAAGTTGTTCGTCATCAATGCTTTCTATATATATTTCTGATGGTCTGCGACCTGTAATAACAGAATTATAAAAACCTGCCAGCATAAGTTCCCCCGTATACCGTGTTTCGCCATAATCATAAAAATTACTTATATACAAAGCAGGGCTTATCCTGTTAGAATAATCCCAACGGTTTGCCATGGTGCAATGTATAAAGCTATACTCACCACCCAATGCAAGAAAAGCACAATTATAACCACAGTGTGCAATAATAAGGTTCTCTGCGTTAATACTTGCACCCAGTGAAGATAATCCGCTGACTGACATATGAGCGATAATAAGGTTATGCAATTCGAGATCAGCCGGGGGACCAGGTGTTCCCAGGTTTCCTGCATGAATACCTGACACAGCATTTGTTACCCTGGCATTATGGATCCTGTTACCGGAGCTGCCGTTCAGAAAATATAAACCCTGCCACAGGGCCGGGACATCGGTGTATATATCTTCCATTCTGTCTGAAGCAAAAATAACGGGTTTATCGATCGTTCCATTAACTACCAGTGAACCGGCAATGTACATGGTTGAGCCCCTGTGAAAAAGTATTTCAGCACCTTCATTTACAGTAAGTACGTGACCCGTATCAACAAGCATTGAATTGTATACCACGTATGGCTTTTCTTCAGTCCATGTTTCAGTTTCTATAATTGTAGAATTAAGCAGGTTGATATCCTGGCCCCAGGCAATAAGGTTTACGTCCTGTATATTCCCTTTTAGTTCAAATTCTATTGAATCCGTTATCAATACAGGGTTATTTTGATCATTAGGGTCAATAATGGCATCAATGAAAATAAAGAGACTGTCGGTAGGGGCTATTTCAATGTCGTTAAAACTGGTAGCCGGTACACCGTCAACATTTAACCTGAAAGGCGAATTGTCCCCGCCCGCAAGATTTATTGCAGTTATATTAAGCCATGATTTGTATGGATTAATTACCCTTAGTTCTTTTGTTACGGTACCCATAGTGGTAAATACTGTATCATAATGTATGGTATCCTCAGAAAACGCTACTGTGGCAATATCACCATGGAAATATCTTTTCTTTTCACATGATGACAGGCAGATAAAAATTATAAGCAAAAAAAGGTAAAGCTTATTCATAAATAATATGCAGCTTGCTTAAAGCACTAGTACTGGTTCAGCCAGCGATATCTCCTTGCACTTTCACCACCAAATTTAACGGCAAATGACAGTTCATGCGAGCCGTAACTATGCTTCCTAATATCGGTCAGGGCAAAGTCAAAGGCATAGGCAAAAAAGAACTTGTCGTATGTAAATCCCAGCAGCATTATCAATGCATCCTGTGTACGGTATGAAATACCGGCCCAGTAATCCTCTTTATAATAAACTCTTGTCGTAATATCCATCTGGGCTGCTTTAAGGACCATATCCGATGATTTAATAAGAGCCGATGGCTCAAGTATCCAGTCATTTCCTGAAAGGGGAATTTTCATCCCACCGGTAAAAAAGTAGTGCCCTAACTCGGTCCGCGGGTTTTTAGCTGTATTATCCAGGGTTAGTGACCCTCTGAACAGCTGTGTAGCTGAGAATCCAAGGTAATATTTTTCTGTTGTATAGCTAACTCCGAAATTAAAGTCAGGGATAAATACGACCCTGTCGTAATTATTGAGGAACTCATCGTCAATATCAGCCACAATTGCACCATCAAGGTCAATGGCAAACTGGTAAACGGTTGATGCCAGTCCGAACGACAGCTCAGAACCGTACCTTCCAAGCTCAATATGATAAGCGTAGGCTGCTTCAAAACCGGTTCGCCTTATAATGCCGTTCCTGTCGTTAAAAATATAACCTCCCAGGCCAACACGGCTTTTCCTGGTTGGCCTTACCTCTTTTTTCCTGACAGATGTGGACCTCTGTATATAACTGTTTTTAAGAAGCCTTGTCTGGAAGCTGACAGCATAAGTACTTGGAGAAGATGGGAGACCTATCCATTGCTCCCTGGCTGTCAGATTCAGGCTTGTATAACCGTCATTCCCTGCATATGATGGATTTATTAAAAATCCGTTCATTACATACTGGCTATACATTGGAACCTGCTGGGCATGTAATGATATGCCGAGCAGCATCCCGCATATGATAATCAGTATTTGTTTGGTTTTTTTCATATTGACGTTAAAAGTTAGTCAATTTTATCTAATTATTGTTATAGTACCTGTTCTGGGAGTAGAGCCGTCACCAAGATTAAGTATGTAGTGATAAGAATCAACCGGCAATGCTTTCCCCCTGTAAGTGCCATCCCAGTGATTCTCATCCAGGTTTTTAGCACTGTAAATAAGCTGTCCCCACCTGTTGAATATCTTGATCTCAGCATTTGGATAAAGGCTGATATTTCTTATGATCAAATAATCATTCTTTCCGTCAACCACACCGGGTGTAATAATTTCGGGGACTTCAAGACAGTTGATCCCGATAACATTCACTGACATGGTTTCCTGTGCGGTACAGCCATTGGCATCCGTTACCTGGACGGTATAATAACCACTGTACACAGCATTACGGTCTCCCACTGTCACCCCGTCATTCCATAATATCGTGTACGGGATAGCCCCGCCTGTGATAGTGATATCAATTGAGCCATCTTCTGTATCCGGGCATGATGCATCAGTTACGGAATATGTTATCATAAGTTCATCCGGCTCAGAAAGACTCACTTCATAAGTTTCTGAACAAGCTCTTTCATCTGTCACCGTAAGGGTGTAATCACCTGCTGCAAGTCCTGAGATATCTTCATCTGAAGATGTATAACCGCCGGGACCTTCCCAGTTGGTGGCAAGCACACCTGTACCCCCGCTTATATCAACCTCTATATATCCATCTGTTGCCCCGTAACATGTCACTCCATAGCCGTTATAATCAGATACATCAACAGTTGTCACTACTATCTGGGGTGGTTCGGTTATGAGAGTATCCAGGGTAAACACATTGCAACTATTAGCATCGGTCAGGTTCAGCGAATACAGGCCTGCTGCTAGATCAACCGGGTCTTCTTCTGTAGAAGTAAAACCATCCGGACCCGTCCAGTTTATGGCATATGGCTGAGCGCCACCACTTATGGTGATACTTATTGAAGCATCATCCGATCCGTAACAGGTGTTATGTGTCACATTATCCAGTGTAAAGGTGAAAACATCAGGTTCAATGATTGTTATAGTGGTATCTTTTTGGCAACCATTATTATCAAGAACCGAAAGATCATAATCTCCTGCTGACAGACCCGTAAATTCACCTGATGCCTGGTATGCACCACCATTTATATTATACTGGTACGGTGACGCACCTCCTGTGCCGCTTATGCGTAATACGCCGTCAGTCAAGCCGTTGCAGGATATTTCAGAATGCTCGTCAACAACAATACCCGGCAATTCATTTATGGTAATGATTTTATCATCCGAATCTTCTCCTCCCATTCCTCCGCTTGTCACTGTCATTGTCAGTGTCACCGACCCGGTACTGTAATCACCGGTTCCAAAGATGTACACCGGATTATCTATTGTGGCATCATCGAAACTTCCGTCACCGCTGGTGGTCCATAAGACAGTTCCACCCGTGGATGATGCATCCGTAATATTATAAGAAGTTTCTGAGGCACACACTGCATCGTCTGCTCCGGCTTCTGCCAATGCACCTTTACTGATAGTCAGCGTCATGGTGTCACTTACAGGTGTACATCCAATCACAGGTGTTACATCCATGTACAACTTAACACTGTCAGCATCTGTTGGGCCCAGTGTGTAAGTCGGGTTCACAAGGGTCGGGTCATCAAACACACCATCGCCTGTTGTACCCCACAGTACTGTCCCGTTAACTACCGAAGCATCACTTAAGGTATATGAACCTCCTTCCAGGCAAGTATCATCCTCCCCTGCATCAGCTATCACCGTGTTTGTATCGCTTACTGTGACTGTCGCTGTTCCTGAAGCACTGTTTCCTGCAGCATCAAAAGCAGTTATATTGACGGTATTAGCTCCAAGGTTGCTGCAATCGAAGGTGTTGATATCAATTGTAACACTGGTAATACCACAGTTGTCATATGATGCAGTGGCATCCCATACAAATGAACTGTCTATTGTAGCGATGTTACCGGCACCTATGTATATAGTTGTATCTGTGCTTACCAGCACAGGATCAATATCATCGATTACAATAAGATCAGCAAAGCAATCTGTCGAATTCCCGCTTCCATCCGTTGCGGTGAGTATAACCGTGGTAGTACCGGTAGATATTACTGTTCCGGCAGCAGGTGACTGGGAGATCACTATAGGCGGGCTGCAATTGTCTGTAGCAATAACCTCAGCCGTAAGGTCAGGCACCAGTGCCTCACAATTATTATCAGAGGGAATAGTTTTGTCTGAAGCACATGTTGTTATCACCGGACCCTGATCATCAATGACCGTAACATCAAATGTACACGTCGCTGTATTCCCGCAGTCATCCGTTGCAGTATAAATTACGGTTGTGGTACCCATACCGAAAGTTGTTCCCGGGGTATGACTGCCGGTAAAGCTTGCCAGGTTACAATTATCAGTGGCGGTGGGTTCTGTCCAGTTCACTACTGCTTCACATGTTACCGGATCAGCCGGCACAATAATATCTGCCGGGCAATCACTGATCACCGGATCAGTCAAGTCATCAACTGTAATAGTCTGCGCAACAATGATCGAATTTCCACATGCATCCGCCACCAGATAAGTTCTTGTAATTGTTTCAGGACAGGTATTGCCATCCGACAGATCTTCTATATAGCTTACTGTTGGTGCTGAACTGCAATTATCTGCTTCATCAGTAACTACTGATATATCCGGTGCCGGAACATCGCCCGGGCATTCCACATTTATCGGTGCCGGGTTGCTGGCTGTGGGTGGGGTGATATCATTAACCGTTATGGTCTGGGTGACATTTATGCTGTTGCCACATTCATCGGTCACTGAATATGTCCTTGTAATTGTCTCGGGGCAGGTATTACCGTCGCTTACATCACTTACAAAGGCCACTGTGGGTGAAGCCGTGCAGTTATCTGCCTCATCAGTCACCACTGTAATATCCGGTGCGGGCACATCACCCGGACACTCAACATCTACTGGTGCCAGGTTGCTGGCCGTGGGTGAGGTAAGATCATTGACCGTTATGGTCTGTATGACATTTATGCTGTTGCCGCAATCATCTGTAACTGAATATGTCCTGGTGATTGTCTCGGGGCAGGTATTGCCATCGCTTACGTCACTTACAAAAGCCACGGTAGGCAATGCCGTACAGTTATCTGCCTCATCGGTCACCACTGTAATATCCGGTGAGGGCACATCACCCGGACACTCAACATCTATTGGTGCCGGGTTGCTGGCCGTGGGTGGTGTAATGTCATCCACCGTAATGATCTGGGTAACATTAATGGAGTTACCGCAATCATCGGTAACTGAATATGTCCTGGTGATTGTCTCGGGACAGGTATTGCCATCGCTTACATCACTTACAAAGGCCACTGTAGGCACTGCGGTACAGTTATCAGCTTCATCAGTCACCACTGAAATGTCAGGTGCCGGTACATCTCCCGAACACTCTACATTTATCGGTGCCGGGTCGCTGGCCGTGGGTGGTATCAGGTCATTAACCGTTATAGTCTGTACATAGGATGCGCTTGTATTACCGCATTCATCGGTTGCTGTCCATGATCGTGTACGAACATATGCATCTGGGCATACTGGATCAGCAACGGTATTATCACTGATAAGGTTAACCACGAGTGAACCGGCTGCTGTGCAGTTATCAGTGAATGAAGGCTCCATCAGCAATGCCGCATTAAGCCCGGATGCGTCAGCGCAATCAAGAGTAACGTCGAGAGCTCCTGGTGCTTCCACTGCAACAGGAGCTGTGGTGTCATTTATTGTAATCGTTTGGGTAACATTAATCGAATTACCGCAATCATCGGTAACTGAATATGTCCTTGTGATAGTCTCGGGGCAGGTATTGCCATCGCTCACATCACTTACAAAAGCTACCGTTGGTGCAGAACCGCAATTATCAGCTTCATCGGTCACCACTGTAATATCCGGTGCGGGTACATCGCCGGGACATTCCACACTTATCGGTGCCGGGTTGCTGGCGGTGGGTGGTGTAAGATCATTGACCGTTATAGTCTGTGTGACATTAATGCTGTTGCCACATTCATCGCTAACCGAATAGGTCCTTGTGATTGTCTCTGGGCATGTATTACCATCGCTTACATCACTTACAAAGGCCACTGTAGGTGCTGCCGTACAGTTATCTGCCTCATCAGTCACCACTGTAATATCAGGTGCAGGTATATCACCCGGGCACTCCACATCTATTGATGGAGGGTTACTGGCGGTAGGTGGCGTAATATCATTGACCGTTATGGTCTGGGTAAGATTTATGCTGTTGCCACATTCATCGGTAACCGAATATGTCCTTGTTATGGTTTCCGGGCAGGTATTGCCATCGCTCACGTCACTTACAAAAGCCACTGTGGGTGCTGCAGTACAATTATCCGCCTCATCGGTCACCACTGTAATATCCGGTAAGGGCACATCACCCGGACACTCCACATTTATCGATGCCGGGTTGCTGGCTGTGGGTGGTGTAATGTCATCAACCGTAATGGTCTGGGTAACATTGATTGAGTTACCGCAATCATCGGTAACTGAATATGTCCGTGTTATGGTTTCCGGGCAGGTATTACCATCGCTCACATCACTTACAAAGGCCACGGTGGGTGCTGCCGTACAGTTATCAGCCTCATCGGTCACCACTGAAATGTCCGGTGCAGGTACATCGCCCGGGCATTCCACATTTATCGGTGCCGGGTTGCTGGCCGTGGGTGGTGTTACATCATCTACTGTTATAATATGGGTACAGGTCTCGCTGTTACCATTAACATCAAATATCTGGTATATCCTTGTAACAGTTTCAGGGCAGCTATTACCATCAGAAGTTTCCGAAAGCATTGTAAAGCTTCCGGGGTCTATATCACAGTTGTCGGTTGCTGTCCCGCCGGCAGCTGTAAAATCAGCATATGTGAGGTAGGCCGGTTGTTCAGAGATATCACATTCCGCCGAAAGGTTCCCTGGGCATATTATCACAGGAGGAAAGGGGTCTACAACACTAACCACTATATCCTCTGTTATGGAACAGCCATTCACGTCATCAATCAGCACTGTATAGGTACCATCTGTTAATCCTGTCTGGTCTTCGTCGTTTGGCGATAAGCCGCTTCCGTTCGTAGTGCTCCACGTATAAGTATATGGTGCCGTTCCTCCCGAGACGGAAATATCAATTGCCCCGTCGGTATCCCCGGCGCACTCAACATCTGTCACAAGGTAGTCTACAACTATTTCACCCGGTTCTGACACATTAAATGTTTCCTGGGTAACACATCCCAGTGCATCGGTTACATCAACGGTATAATTACCTGCAGTTAGGCCTGAAATATCCTCTGTGGTCTGACCGCCGGGAGACCACAAAAATGTATAAGAACTCGCTCCATCTGAAGGTGTAATGTCTATAGCTCCATCCGAAAATCCATTACATGATGGTTCGGTTATAACAGCATCTATTGTGAAAGGACCACAGGCATAAGCAATCCCAAACTGGGTGCCAAGGGCCGAAATACCGGTCGACAGCAATTCCCTGTTTATAACCGGTGGTGCGGCGGTAACATGATTACCGTCAAATGTCCAATCCAGGTTATTTATTCTCTTCAGTATCCTTGTATTTATATTTTGCGGATAGCTGGTGAAATTACTTGCCTGTAAGCTAAGGTCATAATTGGCCACATCAAAGCCATTAGCTGCAGTAAAATTCCAGTAGCCATCGGTAAACTGGGATGAAATGGTTGTTGTACCATCAACCAGTGGCAAGCCGGATGATCCGGGATCATTGGGTAAAAATTCAACTATTACTGAACCCGGGCTATTAAAAAGATTAATATACAGCCAGGCCGGGTTATAAGAAGTGGCTACACCTACCGGGAAAAGATTATTCCCAAATGAGTTGATCCACCGTTCCATTTTTCCTGTAACGATACCGGAAACATAGGTCAGGGAACCAATATTTGCCGCATCAGTTCCAATGGTAATAATATTGGAACCTGTTACAATATTTCTGCCGGCCATCTGTAGATTATTAGCGACGATCACGTCATCTGTCAAAACAAGATCCCCGCCCGTATTTAAATAAACCAGGTTGTAATAACTTTCCGCCCCTGTTATTGTCTGATCGGTAACACCATTAAAAGTCACAACACCTCCCCTGGCCTCAAAAGTAGCGTTATCAGTCCAATCACCGGCAATGTTAATTGAATAATTGTTTGCGCTCACATCAAGGGTACTGGTACCATTAATCAAAAGATCTCCTTCGATAACGATTGAATTTGAGAGGGTTTTTATTCCGGATCCATTGCAGGTAAGATCATGGTAAATCGAATTAAATGGTGTTTTAACTGTCTGGCCTGCTCCACTATATTCAACCAGGTTCCCCGGTGCAAAAGCTCTCAAAGCACCTGTAGCCAACAATTCACCTGTTATTTCAAGAATCGAATTATCAGAGTTTATCCATGTGCTTGTTGCATCGGTACCGATTAGATTTCCATCTAATGTCATATCACCGTTATTCGTTACAAAAACACTGGCTCCCAACGTAATATCTCCAGCATTAATAGCTAATGTACTTGATGAAGAAATTGTTTTATTTCCGGCAGGAATGGTAAAGCCTCCAACCACTGTTCCCTCTCCCTCAATTATATTATCTGTGCCATCCAGGCTTAAAACCCTGTCTGATCCGCCCTGGTATGTACCATCAACAATAAAGTCACCATGTACAACAAAAGGTCTGGTATTATAATTCAATACACCACTCTGCTCAACAATAAAATTATTTACTTCAATGTCATTTGCATTATGCAGGGTAACTGTATGACCGGCATTTATTCTCACATTATCCGTTTCCAGGGGTACACAGTTACAATCCCAGGTAGCTGGATCATCCCAGGACCCTGTTTGAATACTTTCAATAATATCGTATATCCTTACTTCAAGATCAACCGGAGTTGCCTGCGGACAACCGGGTAGTTCAGCAATAACCGATACATTACCTGTGCCTGCTGCCCCCCAATCAACGGTGATGCTGTTCGTATTACCGCCTGACACCTGTGTTCCCCCGCTTACTGCCCACTGGTATGTATAGCCGGCCCTTGCAGGTACTGAATAGCTAAGACCGCTTGAATTTTGTGGGACACGGGTTTTGCCCGTGATTGACTCCGGTGGAACAGAATGTACTGTTACCGGGAGCACAACGGGTGCCCCGTTTGTGCAGGCATTTGACTCGACTACAGTAACACTGGCATTGTCAGTACCGGTAGCATCCCAGTCAACTGTTATGCTGCTGGTGTTCCCTCCGGATGCCTGCACTCCTCCTGTTATAGTCCAGTTATACGTGTTGGGAGGATTGTCTGTAACCGAGTAAGCCACACCGCTCTGTCCAGCACATACATCAACCGGTCCTGTTATTGCTGAAGTGGCAGGTTTGTCACAGTCTTCCGTGTCATCTCCAAGAGCGTAATGAGCGGGGAGGCTTGTCAGTTCATTCCTCCTCACCATGTCACCGCTTCCTGACAGGTGTGATCCTTCAGCCTGCCAGTCGGCAGGGGCATCCGTCCTGGTAAGAATACGTGTATCACCATCTATGGGGAATGATGTAAAACCCGTTCCGTAGAGTTGGAGGTTATAATCATTGCCTCCTCCCAGGTTAAAGCCGTTACTGTAATCCAGGGTCCAGTAACCCTCAACGAAGGTATTATATATTGTTGTATCTATATCGTAAAGAGGCAGTCCGGCATTCCCGGTGTCACTGCCAATGAATTCGGCCAGGAGTGTTCCTCCGGCACTGAGACCGTTAATATTTATAAGCAGTCTTTGAGCATTTGAAACACCAACCGGGAAATGATGCGATCCCGTATTATTTATCCATCGCTCAAACTTGCCCCTGATAAATCCACCAAAATATGAAAGGCTTCCAAGGTCGCCGGTAGCCGTTCCTGTCCCCAGGGTCAATGTATTACCGGATGTATTAATCACACCGGCAACCATTGTTAGGAGATTTTCAATGATGATATCATTTTGCAGTATGAGTTCACCTGAGGTTTTATAAATCCTGAAATTATAGAATGTCTCAAGCATGGGGTTATTAATGAACTGCTCACCGGTTCCGGTAAAAGATACACGACCTGTCCCCTGCACAAAATCCGAATGGTTGGTCCAGTTACCCTTAATATCTATATTATAATTGTTGCTTTGAAGTATAGCCGAATTATAAATTTCCATATTGCCGTTTATCACGATGGCAGCCGGCAGGTTTTTATTCCCGGCACCCCTGAGTTTCAGGTTGTGGTATGTTGAAGCAGACGGTAGTGTAATGCCCTGGTCTCCCGATCCATTGTATTCTACCGTATTTCCGGGGGATGAGGCATTCAATACACCCGTTATCATGAGAGTATTACCAGCGACAAGATATGAATCATCAGAATTAGTCCATATTGATGTTGTGGAGTTTGAGCCGTTTAAGTTTTCAGTAATTTCAATTTTCCCTTTATTCGTAACTGTCACATCATTACCAAGGCTTATTTTTCCAAAGACTGTCAGGTCGCTTGAAGATGGTATAACAGCATTTGCACTCACTATGATGTCTTTATTTGCAAAGTCGGTCTTTATAATCCCTGTTCCACCCAGGGTATCGCCGTTAAAGAAGAGGTCTTTTGCATCGGAATCTTTAGAGGTATAAGTACCATGAACAAGCAATTTACCATTTACGGTAAGGCTTCTGTTTGCCGCATCCACCACTGCCCCGGTTTCAATTGTCAGGTCATTGATGGTGGCATCTGATCCAAAGAGGGTGACTGTTGTTCCAGATGCAATAATTGCATTGTCTGTAGGTCCCGGTGCTACACCGCCGATCCATATAGAGCCGTCACTCCATATTCCTGATGTAGCAGTCGTATAGGTAGTCTGTCCGGATAAGGAAAGTACACTGAGATTCAGGATTGTGAATAACAGTACTAATTTAAAGATGTGGCTTCTCATATTTTGTAGGTCTGCTGTTACTATATATCATATAATAAAAACTGATCAACATACTGTTAATCACTTAATTAGAAAGTATATGCCAGCCTGTTTATCAATTTTTAAAAATAGTTAATTTTCTCCATTAACATCCATCATTCCCATTCAACAATATCTGCTCTTCTTTTGACATGAAAAATACGAATAAAGTTGCATCCATTCACAATGCTCTAATACCTGTTACTCACAATTTATGCACAAGTCATAAAAATATAATAAAAAGCCGTACGGGGCAAATATTTATTACCAGCATCAAGGAAGCATTACTGATCACTTTACGGCACACGCAAGAAAGACATATCTTTCTGGTTATGTGATATTTGTGCATGCACAAATACTATTCTGCGAAAATTCAATTAGTAAGTGCGACGATTAAAGATCAAAGATAAGCGAGCTAGCTCGCTTATCTTTGAAGTGCTAAATATTTATTAATCGTTGTAAAATGACAAAAAAGAATTATTGCCATCTCACA
>JAYEGY010000045.1:0-13787 GCA_034659275.1 Bacteroidota bacterium
TGGTCTGCTGTTTAATTTCATGGTTATATCTCTGATTTGATTGTCATTAACGTTGTTAAAATCTATATTTTTTGGGATATATTGTCTAATTAACTCAAGTTGCTATTAAATTATAGTTCTCGAAATTGCGTACCCAAAAATGAAAATCACCACTTTCAATAAGAACCCAAACTCTGTCACAGCGTGGATTTTCTTTGGTAGGAAATTGGAGATTTCACTGAAGGTCGTCTCGATTCTTTTTCTCATTGATGATATCAAATATTCCACATAAGGCTCATGCTTCTTTTTTGAGTTTGACTTTCTCTGAACAAGAAGATAAATGTTTTCAGCATCTTTCAGCATTTGCTCAATGGAGTAATTTGTGTAAGCACTATCAGCATATACTCTACTTCCTGCCGGGATTTGTAAAGGCATTTGTTTCAATGCATTTGAGTCATGTTTGCTCCCAGGAAGGAATGTGTATTCCACAGGAATCCCATCTGCAGTGCAGAGTAAATGGACATTGTAACCATAGAAGTATATTGCTACAAAGTTTAATGACATAGCAAGAGCAAGAGCTGGTTATCCAGTGGGAGGAAGTCAACGGGCGCAATTTTACGTCCGTTAAATATAAGGAGGATTAGCTATGGAACAAATTGTAAAATACATTTAAACAAGAAAGGTGAACCTATAATAGATGCCCGGGAGCTACATTATTTTCTGGAAAGCAATCGCTGGTTTGCTGACTGGATCAAACAAAAGATAGAACTTTACGGATTTGTTGAGAATCAGGACTTTGTTACATTTGACAAAATTGTGAAACGTAAAAACAATGTGCGTGGAGCAAATGTGCGGAAGGAATATGGCCTTACTATTGACATGGCCAAAGAGCTTTGCATGATTGAAAATAACGATAAAGGCAGGCAGGCCAGAAGATATTTTATGAAATGGAAAAGATTGTCCGTAGCATCAATGTATCCTCAAAAAATTATCAACCCAATTACTAAAGGATATTCATTCCAGACAGCATCATGAGGCTACTTACGCCCCTTTGGTTAGGTTCAAGGGGGGGCCTCGTACCATTAGGTGAAATTAGCCACAAAAAGATCTTATAGGTATCATAACATACCAAGGACATAGATCGTCGCTCTATGCTATAATGGTAACACAATACAAGCATATAAAAAGGGTGACACATATTATATGTCTCGCTGTTATCCACGGAAGCGTGGAAAGGTTATGCAGCACACCCCTGAACTTAGGTCTGGGGGTGTTTTAGTCTGTTACAGCCATTATCTCTAATAGGTAATTCTATCCCGCCACGCAAAAAGATATTCCAGTAATGGTGCATACGGGTATCAAGGATCAGCAAAGTTGCTTTTTATTGGCAAATGTGGGGTAATAGTGGGGAAGATGAAGAAAAAGAAAAACGCAACAAGCTGTATTAATGTTTGTTGCGTTTCACAGTTGTCGGGGTAGTAAGATTCGAACTTACGACCCCCTGCTCCCAAAGCAGGTGCGCTAGCCGGACTGCGCTATACCCCGAATAGTCTGCCTTAGCCTAAGTGTAGGCGGAAAACTCATTTTCCTCTGCAAATCTAATAACTCTATTGCTATAAGCTAGCCTGCAAAAGCCCCGCAAAAATATAAAAGCAATTTGGTTTTGCAATGGAATATTTGAAAATTATTAGGGGACAAGCTCTTGCGCATACCCGGGTAAGAGTTGCTGATTATTTTATTTCCGCCTTATATGCCTTCAGACAACGGTAATTAACCCAGCTTAATAACAGGAAGAGAAGCAAAAATAAAACCTGTGAGATTGAAAATGCATCTGAGGATATCGTTAGTATTAATAGTATTATGATGATCCCGGTCAAAATTAAGTTTTGAATTAAATTAAAATATATCGCCCAGGGTTTCAACCTGGTAAATGCTATGAAAGCAATAATTTTAATAAAAAAGAATATGGCAATTGTTGTGATAACATAAAAGTTCACAAAATCGATAACAGTGTATGAATCACCTGTAAACAGAATACCAAAAAGGAAAAACATGGGGATTGAAAAAAGCAATCCGGCAAGCTCAATAAGCTGCCATATTTGTGAGAATATGAATATTGGTTTCTTGTTTTTCACCATACTACAAATATAAAATCAAAAATCAGACTGTATAATTTAGTTTTTTGATATTCTTATTTAGCCGAAAAAAAAGAATAGAACTTTATAGATTTAACTTTATAAATTTAACTGTTAGTTGCAAGTTACTTTCTATAAACAAATTTTTTGATGAATAGTTATGATTTTGTAATTTGGAAGACTGTTAAACCTAAAACTGCCGGTGCCCTGATTTCATATCATAGGCCTGGTGAGAAGAAAAAAGCCGGGTTATGAGTGAAGCCATTCTTGATGCCCTGATACAATTATTTGCATTGATAGTTGATGTAGATGAGGAAAACATTGTGTCGGAAAGGGAAAAAGAGGTGATACGCTCCTTCCTCACTCAACAGCTTAACAGCGAGCTGGCTCAAAAGTACATGGGTATATTCGAGGAATACCTGCTATTGTTCCATAAAGCTGACTATTACCAGGACTCAAGTAAAAAGGAGAAGCGCAAGCACCTGGCAGAAAAAAAGATATGTGATATCTGTGAAAAAATAAATGAAGAGCTGCAGCAAAACCAGAAAGTTTTTCTTGTTATACAGCTGATCGAGTTTATTTCCCATGGTGCCGTAGTCTCAAAAAAAGAAGCTGATTTTCTTGAAACCGTTGCCCGTACTTTCAATATACTGGATAATGAATACAGGAATATCTTTAATTTCATAGTCGGTACCATACATGATATTCCCGAACGTGATAAGATCCTTGTTGTTAATAATTTGGAAAAGTACAGGTATAATGATGTCAAGCATAAATACGATCCAAATTTTTCCGGTGAGCTGTACTTCCTCAGGATAGAAAGCACCAGGACATATATCCTCCGGTATACAGGCTATGCCGATATTTACCTTAACAGTCAGAACATAGTAAGCGGCCGTACTTATTCATTTGAGCATGGTTCGTCAATAAGAAACCCAATCATCAACACTATATTTTTCACCGATGTTGTGGGGATGTTCTTCGAAATCTTTGCAAAAGAAACGATATCGGTTACAGCCAAAGATGTAACCTTCTGGTTTAAGAATACCCAGAATGGGATACAGAAGTTCAATATGCATGCGAAATCAGGTACTTTGGTTGCCGTAATGGGTGGATCCGGGGTAGGTAAATCCACCCTTATAAATGTACTCAATGGTAACCTAAGACCAGACAGGGGTGAAGTATTTTTCAACGGATATAACCTTAATGACCCGGAAGAGAGAAAAAAAATCAAGGGAATAATAGGGCTGGTACCCCAGGAAGACCTGCTGATAGAGGATCTTACCGTTTATCAGAACCTGTACTACAGTGCAAAGCTATGCCTCGACAACCTGGATGACAACGAGATCGAAGAAGTTGTTGATAAAGTACTTGACCAGCTTGATCTGAAAGACATTAAACACCTCAAGGTGGGCAGTCCGCTTAAAAAGGTAATAAGCGGGGGACAGAGAAAAAGACTTAATATTGCACTGGAGCTGATCAGGGAACCATCGGTTTTGTTTATCGACGAGCCTACCTCGGGACTATCCTCCATAGATGCAGAGAATGTTATGAACCTGCTCAAAGAGCAAACGGATAGTGGTAAACTGGTTATAGCAAACATCCATCAACCTTCGTCATACCTGTACAAGATGTTTGATGAAATACTCATCCTGGACAAGGGAGGTTACGAGATCTTTTACGGTAATCCAATGGAAGCCATCGTCTATTTCAAACGAATGAGCAACCATGCCAATGCCGATGAGGATCAATGTACTGTATGCGGACATGTGAATACAGACCAGATGTTGCAGATTATCGATGCCAAGGTGGTTAACGAACACGGTAAACTTACAAATAACAGGAAGGTCTCACCTGAAGAATGGTCGAAACTCTTTGATGAACATATATGGTCCGCCAAGCAAGAAAGAAGTATTACAAAGAAGAAGCGTATCCCTGAAAGCAATTTAAGCATCCCCAACAAAGTTAAGCAGATGTTCCTCTTTTTTAAGCGGGACCTCGTTTCAAAACTGGCCAATAAGCAATATTTGCTAATAAGCCTGCTGGAAGCACCCCTGCTTGCGCTTATACTGGGGTACTTCACAAAATATATTGACATATCTCCAGATAGTCCCGATGGATATGTATTCTATTTTAATGAGAACCTGCCGGCTTATATCTTTATGTGCGTGATTGTTTCACTTTTCCTGGGACTCATAGTGAGCTCGGAAGAAATAATAAGGGACCGGAGAATACTTAAACGGGAATCCTTTCTTAACCTGAGCAGGGGGAGTTACCTGAACTCAAAAGTATTACTCCTATTCATTCTTTCTGCAATACAAGCGCTGTCATTTGTGTTAATAGGTAACTTAATCCTTGAAATAAAAAATATGACAGCCAGTTACTGGTTAATTTTATTCTCAACAAGCTGTTTTGCCAATATACTCGGCCTGAATATTTCCTCAGGTTTTGACCGGGTTATTACCGTATATGTCTTAATACCCTTTTTGTTAATACCACAGTTACTCTTCAGCGGTGTTATAGTTAAATTTGATAAACTCCACAGATACTTTACCAACTTTGATTATGTTCCCGTAATAGGAGATATTATGACCTCACGCTGGGCTTACGAAGCTCTTGCCGTCCACCAGTTTAAAGACAACAGTTATCAGACACTGATATTCGATAATGAAATGGATCAAAGCCAGAACTACTGGTATTATTCTTTTCTTATACCCGAGCTTATCAAAAAAACACAGGAATGCAGTTTTGCTGTCGGCAAAGAGCAATACCAGGATCATTTTGAAAACAACCTTTACAAACTGACAAGATATGTCGGATTCTTATCGGATAAATCAGGTATAAACAATGATGGATTAATAGAAAAATACAATAGAGAAGATTTTGACACCGCAGTTGCAAATATGACACTGAAACGATTGGGGGATATCGAAGACTATTTCAGGTCGCAGTTCCTGGCGGCAAGGGATGCATATAATTCAACAGTAAGTGCAATTGAAGATCAATACGGTCATGAGTATTTACCCATGCTTAAGAATAACCATCATAATGAGAACCTGGCAAATTTCTGTCTTAACCTCAGGAGTACAGACCGTATAATTGAGACCAAGAGAAAGATTATCCAGAAAGCAGACCCGGTTTACATGATACCCACATCAAATTATGGAAGGGCTCATTTTTATGCTCCCTGTAAAATACTTGGTAATCTGCATATTGACACTTACTGGTTTAACCTGATGGCTATCTGGCTTTTAACCCTGGTGTTGTATATTACTTTATATACTGACCTTCTGCGAAAATCAATAAATTACTTTGGGCGCAGAGAAAAATTATAATCTGTTATTTCCCTTTTACCAGCTCCAGGATCCTTTTTTCATATTTTTCATCCGCTATCAATGCGCCCCAACCCTGCTGACCCGTAAATAAACCGTCATAGGCCGAATCATGGTAGTTTCTTATTATATGAGGAATACCTTCCTTGTCGAGTATGTCCTTGATTCGCTGTGCTTCAAACTGGTTGTCGAGTGTTAGTATTCGCTTGCTCATGGTTTGTTAGAAGTTTAGTGGTTCCTCCTTCGCTGGCACGGATCTCCCTCTGCCCGCCGTAGCCTTGGCGAAGGCGGGTGATCCGTGCCGTGCTTCGGAGGACGCAGTTAGATGTTTAGGTTCTTCATAGTAATTTGGTTATTATTAATTGTAAAAATAAGACGAATTAATTAATTGAGGGTTACAGCCCGGTAAAATATAAAAAATGAGATTTTTTTATTTTTTGCTTATAGCGCTTATATCATTGCTTTCATGTAGCAGAACGGAGATTAGAGAAAATCCCAATATTGTACTGATCCTGGCTGATGATATGGGATATGAATGCCTGAGCTGTAATGGCAGCCTGTCATATAGCACTCCCGTGCTCGATGATCTTGCGGCATCAGGGATAAGGTTTACAAACTGCTATTCCCAGCGACTATGAACACCATCAAGGGTGAAGATTATGACGGGCAAATACAATTACCGGAATTATGAATTTTTCGGGTATCTGGATGAGAGTGAATTCACTTTTAGTACTCTTTTGAAAGATGCCGGATATGCCACATGAATTGCAGGCAAGTAGCAACTTAACGGGCTCTCATATGACCCGCGCTGGGGCGCCAATGTAAATAAGTACCGTAACCAGTTTGCACGAACAAAAGAATATAAGTTATACCAGGATGGGAGGTTCTACTATCTGCCTGATGATGTGCTTGAGAATAACCCGTTGCAGGATTCAGTGCTGACAGATGAGCAAAAATCAATAAAGAGTCAACTCCAAAATCTTATTAATAAAGCCCCGGAATGGGAAGGAAGTATTAATTATGAATTATGAATTATGATTTATGATTTATGAGTTAGTCCGACTGTTAAAAAAAATAGTATCTTCTTTCCAAATAACTTTTTCTAGTAAATAATGATGAATATCGATTGCAAAATGATGCTGGGCCCAGCACCCAGGACCCAGCACCCAGGGCCGGTCACCCGGCAAGCAGCACCTTTCCCAATGATCAGAAATCCTTAAAGTTCCACTGTCCTCTGAAGGCACGTGTTAACTGGTCATTAGCATAATCATCATCGATAAACTTTTCATGTGCTGGAGACCATTTCAGGGCTCTTTCCAGGTCGTAGGCTATATTTACTATATTACAGAGTGAAGCTGTACGGTGTCCAATTTCAACATCCGATACGGGCTTTGTCCTGTTCTTGACAGCGTCGATCCAGTCCTGGTAATGATTATCGCTTCTATACAGTCGTACATCGCCCTGTGCAGGTTCTTTTTCTGTCAGACCTTTAATGTCGGAACGGTAGAATTCCCTGCTTATCTCTATTTTACCTTCTGATCCGAGGAATTGTACTGCATTGAATTCACCCCAGTCTGTGTGGTGCATCTCCACGCCATTGTCATATATTATCTTCATCCCTCTTTTGGCATGCGGTCCGGGAGCAATGAATTCAACCGGTCCTGAATTATCCATTCCCAGTGCCCACTGGGCGATATCGAACATATGGGCACCCCAATCGGTTACATAACCACCGCCAAAGCCACGGTACTCTCTCCACAGTGCCCAACTTGTATCTTCAATTGGAGGCGACAGTTCCGGGTGATAGCTCCTGTACAGGGAAGGTCCCACCCAGAGGTTCCAGTTAAGGTAATCCGGTGTTTCTACCGGTGGGAGCTCGCAGGCCCTGTGTGGATCGCCAACACTAACATTGATGGTTTTAACATCACCTATATATCCGTTCCTTACCATTTCACAGGCATGCCTGAAGTTACGCCATGAGCGCTGCATATTACCGGTCTGGAAGACCCTGTTGTATTTACGAGTAGACGATACCATAGCCCTTCCTTCGGCCACAGTAAGTGCCAGGGGTTTTTCACAATATATGTCCTTTTCTGCCTTAGCAACATCAACTGCTATCATGGCATGCCAGTGATCGGGGGTTGCAATAACAACGGCATCAATATCATCTCTTTCGAGCAGTTCCCTGTATAATTCATACGTGTCAACTGCCTGTTTCCCGCCGTTTAGCTTTTTGGCATTGGCTTTTTCAGCAGCTGCCTTGAAGCTGTTTAGTTTTATACTATCCACGTCACATGCTGCAAGTACAATGGTCTCGGGGCAACCGTTGATAGAACTGAGTAATCCATAGCTCTGTTTGCCAACACCTATATATCCGAGGTTGATTTTATCGTTAGGCATTATGCGTCCGCGGCCGGCCATTACGTGGCTGGGAATAATGGTCAAAGCTCCCGCACCCAGGGCAGCTTTGCCGATGAAGTTTCTCCGGTTCATAGTCATTTTGATAGTTTTAGGGCGTTTACAATATAAATATAAGAGATGTGAGTCTGAATTCAATATGTTAATGTACATAAATATCGAAAAATCACCTAATGTGCCTTGATTACGAGTAATTAAATACATAAATTCAATGTCATTATAACTTAAAACCAGGTATCCTGAATAATAACTTAATAAATGGGAAAAAGATATTCTCGGGAAGAACGGCAGGGTATCCGCAGAAGGTGTAAAGGCGGCTATACAAGCTACCGAGCCGGGTTTGTACAATCCCGATACCGGAATGGGAATCAGGATAGCAGACATAGTGCTGGTAACCGAAAATGCTTGTGAAGTATTGTCCAGGGCAGTACCTAAAGAAATTGAAGAGATTGAAGAGTTAATGAATAGATAAACCGCTATATATTATGGCAAAGAAAAGCGCCGGTATATTGCTGTACCGTTTCACCAAAGGAATTTTTGAAGTACTTATTGTTCATCCCGGGGGTCCTTACTGGGCAAAGAAAGATAAGGGTGCATGGTCAATACCTAAAGGAGAATTCGACGATAAGGAAGATCCGTTGGAAGCAGCGATCAGGGAGTTTAATGAAGAGTTGGGGCTGGAAATTAAGGGTGATTTTATTTCTCTAACACCGGTAAAGCAGCCTGGTGGGAAAACTGTCTTTGCATATGCGGTTGAGAAAGATTTTGACAATTCCGGCTTTACCAGTAATACTTTTTCACTGGAATGGCCTCCAAACTCCGGAAAAATACAGGAGTTCCCGGAAGTTGACAAGGCCGGATGGTATGATTATGAAACATCTAAAAGAAAAATAAATAAGGCGCAAGCAGTAATCATTGAGGAATTAGCAGAGAAACTAAACCTTAAGAAAGACCAATTTAAAAGCAAACCTTAGAGGTTTTATTTTTTAGGTAGCAAATAATGTGCGGAGCATCAATATATTTTAATGATAGATTCCATCAAAGCTATACACTAACTAATTTGGCAAAACCATTCGATTGAATGTGTGAGAGTGTATTATTTTTCCAGTGATAAAAAAAATTACTAATTTAACTTCAGATTCTTATTGTTGAAAAAGATGACCTATAGCGTAGTATAAACCTAATAATCTTCGCGAAATACATGAATGATAAATTGAAGAAAACATTTACCTGCAACTTGTTGATAATTACCTTAATATTCAGTTGTGGCTATCAGGCATCCGCCCAGGAGAAGCTAAATATATCAGGTGGATTAGGACTGCCAGAGTTATTAAATATTGGTGTTCGGTACCAACTTGAACAAGTTCAAATAGGATTTAGTGTTGGATCAATGCCATATGGTTCAGGTGAATATTTGGTTTCATTTTCGGGTGACGTTTATTATCATTTTGGAGGATCCTCTGAATTATCAAATAGAAAGCCCTGGTATGGAAGGATTGGATTGAACTATCTTCGGGACGAAAGTGAGCTTGTAATTGATAAATATTTCTACCTGACTACCCGTTTTGGAAGAGATTTTAATATTTCACGTAAAATTGGAATCGAGATTGATATTGGTGCAATTTTCCAATTAAGTAATAAGGAAATAAGGAAAAGCCCCCCAAGTGGTTGGGATTTTAATTTTGAATACTCGGTGCTTCCGAGCATCGGGGTAGGATTATTTTATAGGATTTAGGTTCGCGATGCTCACTCGTGATCCCTTCAGATTCTTCACTTTGTTCAGAATGACAGGGGATTACTCGTTCGCGATGCTCACTCGTGATCCCTTCAGATTCTTCACTTTGTTCAGAATGACAGGGGATTACTCGTTCGCGATGCTCACTCGTGATCCCCATGAGGGATAAGCTTCAGAGCAATCACTGATAAATGCCTTCGGCATTTTTAATTGAAGCCTTTATTGCTTATGAGAGCAAGCTCTCAACGCAAACAGGCTTCTAACAAAAAACCCGTGATAAACACGGGTTTTTATCAGTGATTGCTCTGGCGGAGAGAGGGGGATTCGAACCCCCGGTACCCTTTTAAGAGTACGCTGGTTTAGCAAACCAGTGGTTTAAGCCACTCACCCATCTCTCCAATGAGTGCCTGCTTAATTTTTAGCGTGACAAAAATAGGAAAAGTATGCTATTCAACAAAGTATTTGAATCGTATAATTGATTATAGCGTCGAAAGGTTAATCCTGAAATTCTCATACCTTTTCATTATTAATCCCTGCCTGACGGTATTAAGGCAGTATCCCATTACCCCAGTACCCCATTAATCCATTATTCATCAATTGTACTACTTTTGCACAATAAATCAATAAATATGGCACGAAGAAAAAAACCACTACTTAAAAATATTGAAATAACCGCCATCGGGGCCGAGGGCAAAGCCCTGGGGAGGGTGGATGACAAAGTGGTGTTTGTACCGATGCTTGTACCCGGTGACATAGTGGATGTTCAGGTAACGCGAAAGCGTAAGAATTACATGGAAGGCTACGTGGTAAAACAGCATAAGTATTCAAGTATCAGACAGGAACCCCGATGCAGTCATTTCGATATATGCGGCGGCTGTAAGTGGCAGCACCTCCCATACGAAAAGCAGCTTGAATTTAAACAACAGCAGGTAATAGACAATTTTGAGCGAATAGGAAAGTTCAATTTCCCGGAGATAAGTACAATTATTGGTTCTGAAAATGAATTCTTTTATCGCAATAAGCTTGAGTTTACCTTTTCAAACAGGCGCTGGCTGATTGAAGAAGAGATCAGTTCAGGTGATGAGATAAAGAGCAGGAATGCTCTTGGATTTCATGTGCCGGGAATGTTTGACAGGGTTGTGGATATTGATAAATGTTACCTCCAGAATGATGTTTCAAACAGGATAAGAAACGGTGTAAAGAAATTTGCCCTTGAGAACAAGCTTGATTTTTATGACTCAAAGGAGCATAAGGGATTCCTGCGCACACTCGTTATAAGAACATCATCAGAGGGAGAGGTAATGGTTATTCTTATAATGGCTTATGAAGACAGGAGCAGGAGGGATGCTGTGATGAAGTATATTAATGACAGTTTCCCTGAGATAACATCATTGATGTATGTTGTTAATACCAAGTTGAATGACACATACCTTGACCTTGAGGTAAACCTCTTTTCCGGAAAAGATCATATTATTGAGAAGATGGGAGATATGAAGTTCAAAATAGGTCCCAAGTCTTTTTTCCAGACAAATACTCAACAGGCTCACAGGCTCTATTCTGTGGCCCGTGATCTTGCCGGCCTGACCGGTAGGGAAACAGTTTATGATCTTTATACCGGTACGGGTACCATAGCCAATTTTGTTGCGGGCAACAGTAAAAAAGTCCTGGGCCTGGAGTCTGTGTCTGAAGCTATAAATGATGCAAAAATCAATTCAGAGATAAACGGTATAAGAAATACCTGCTTCCTGAGCGGTGATATCAAAGAAATGTTAAACAGGGATTTTATGAACAAACATGGTGATCCTGATGTGATTATTACCGATCCGCCTAGAACGGGCATGCACCCATCGGTTGTGGAAGCAATCAACGAGTCAGAAGCGGAACGAATTGTGTATATCAGCTGTAACCCGGCCACACAGGCCAGGGATATTTCGATGCTGGCCGAAAAGTACGAAGTAGTAGCAGTTCAGCCTGTGGATATGTTTCCGCAGACTCATCATGTGGAGAATGTAACCTTGTTGCTGCGAAAAAGTTAACAGTGACAGATAAATTCCATGGAATGATGGAATGATGGAATGATGGGTTTTTGTTAGTTATCTCATTTACCCATTATTGACTCACCCTACTGGCGCGGGGCTCTGACCTGTGACGCGGGGCTCGTTGAGCTCGTCTCCCTCCTTTGTCCACCGTAACTTTAGTGAAGATGGAACTTGCTAAAGCAAACTCGGGATCCTCGGTTCCCTTATTCCATTGAAATCTCTCCCCGCTATTATCTCACTAAAACTTAAACAGAAAAAACGAGGATATTAGAGTTGTTTTGAATTTCGAATGATGAATATCGAATGACGAATGTCGAAATAGTTGCTGGATGATTTCAGATTTAATTCTCATTGTTGCAGAGGTTTTATTTTCTGGATATGATGCAATATTTGCCACAATTTTTTAATATTAAGCTTTTTAACATCAATTTATTTGAAATTAACTCATGTTTTTCGTCGAGTTAGAATTACTCGTCCGCCGGCTAACTTCTGCCTTCGAAATTCGATATTCGATATTCGACATTCATAACCTTTGTTAAAAGCAGTTAGTCGGATATTGAATACCATTTTAAAATGGTTGTGAAAACTCATCTCTAATATTGTATAGGCTGAATTCTTTTATCTGGGGTTCTTTAATTGAGTTGGTTATTATCAGCCTGAATTCTTTAGCTCTTACAGGTTCTATTTCCTGGATTCGTTTATTCCCAATTGAGCTTCCTTCAGCCACAGCCTTCCATTTATCATTTATTTTTGCTTCAACCCTGTATTCCCTTACTCTCTGGCCTCCTGCAATTTCTTCTCTCAGGACAAGAGTATTTACATTCCTTTCCATTTCAAGTGTAATAGGAAGAATTTCTCCTTCTCCGCTGGTTATAGCGACGGGATTTGAAAACCTTTTTCTGATCTCATCACCAAATTCCTTCAGTCTCATGACATCGGGTTCTGGCATCAGTCCATCCGGACCTGGTGTTAGTCCCAGTATAAGTGTTGAATTATGGCCGACCGACCTGTAATACATATCCACAAGTTTTTCAAGGGGGTATATATGCTCTTCATCTCCCGGTTCCCAGAACCATTCGTGTCTGCCATTATAGCCCCGTAAAGGGGCATCTGACATTGCGGCCATCCAGTATTTGCCGTCCGGGTCTCCGTGTTTCAGCAAGTTGTAATGCTCTGCCTCGGTATCCCCCGAGTGTGAGTAATAATTCGGGAATGTCGACCAGCAGGGGTAGGGTACGGTGCCGGATTCACTGCCTCCCCACCGGGCTTCAGCCAGCTGGTCATTATGATAGAAAAGAGCTCCCGGTTGGTGCTTCTTAACTATTGGCAGGACATCCGGGGCTCCTTTATCAGGATGGATTGCACCGCCGTCAAACCATACCTCAAACAGTTTTCCATATCTTGTGCAAAGTTCTTCGACCATTCCTTCGCACATCTTACGGTAATAAGCCTGACGGTTTTCACGGAATTCACCTTCACCCACAACCTTGAAATCATGAACACCAAGGAAAGAATTCCACCTGATACCTATATAGATACCTGGTTGGATACCATATTTACGGCATGAGTTAACAAAATCCCTGACTATATCTCCCTTGCCGTTTTTCCATTTTACAGCTTTCAGGCAATAAGGATTTACGTTGCTCTGGTATAGTGCAAAACCTGTTTCATGTGTCGCTGTGAGTAAGGCAAATTTGGCACCGGCATCTTTTGCCGCTTTGATCCACTGGTCAGTATCCAGTTTTTCCGGATTTAAAATATTATAATCAGCAACCGGCGTTATACGATTTAATGCCTGGTTATATTTCTTGCCGTCAAATACATGAAGATCATAGCTAAAAAGTACACCCAGTTCAGCTTCGCACCATGCAAGCTGAGCTTTATTCGGCACGGGTATATCCTGGCTGTATGCCGGCAAGGTTATTATCAACAAGAGAAATTTGAATATTGGATTCTTCATTTTATGTGACTCGTAATATTTAATTGTATGGTCGATAATCTAGACTATCAGTCTTCAGTCCACAGTCTTCAGTCTTCAGTCCACAGTCTTCGAATCAAAGATTCGGGACCGACTGTTGACTTTTATAGATCACCGCTCATTGGACAACATAAGACTTAAATTAACATTAACAAGTACCATTACAGCCAA